>CAZJCW010000487.1:0-1517 GCA_964544365.1 uncultured Alsobacter sp. | reverse complement strand
ATCTCCGCCGGCCGCAGCATGTTGGCGGCGGCATAGTGGGCCCGGACGCCGAACTCGCGTTCGATCGCCACCCGCTCGGCCTCGATGTCGACGGCGTCGCCAAGCCCGTTGATCACGACGTCGGCGCCTTCCCGGGCGAAGCCCCGGGCCATGGCGAGCCCGATGCCCGAGGTCGAGCCGGTGACGATCGCGGTGCGCCCTTTCAGAGACATGCGAAAACCCCCGCCATCCATGGACCCGTCTGCCGGCATTCCACCGTCATCGGTCGATTCATGCTGCAATGCACAATATCCCTTCGTGCCTACACCGCAATGCAACATGCGACGGAGCGACAGCGTTCCCGGTGCGCGTCGCATTGGCCCATGCTAGAAAGCGGCGAACGGGACGCAGGGCGACCCGCAGGAGCATCGCATGGCGGACCCCACCGCCCATCGACACGGGCATTCGCACGCGCATGGACACGGGCACGATCACGCGCACGACCATGCGCACACTCCGTGCGACCATGAGCGCGAGCGCGCGGCGCGGGTGCCGAGGGCGATGGCCGAGGCGACGGAGAGCTGCGAGAGCCGCAACCTGCGCCTGACGCCGATCCGCCGGCAGGTGCTCGAGGCCCTTTACTCCAGCCATCGCCCGGCCAGCGCCTACGACCTGATCGAGACGCTCGCGAGCGACGGCGAGAAGAAGCACGCCCCGGTGACGATCTACCGTGCGCTGGACTTCCTGCTCGAGAACGGCTTCGCGCACCGGCTGGAGAGCCGCAACGCGTTCATCGCGTGCCCCTTCCACCATGCACCGGGCGAACTCGTGGTCTTCATGATCTGCGAGAGCTGCGGCGGCGTCGACGAGGCGGTGTCCGAGCCGCTCTCTGTCGCCCTGGCCGAACTGGCGGGCGCGCAGGGCTTTCGCCCGCGGGCCCGCGTGATCGAGCTCGCGGGCCGCTGCGCCCATTGTACCGACTGACCTGCGCCCCCGGTGATCCGATGAACGCCCCCCTCCCCACCGATTGCCTGCCCCCGCCCGTCGCCTCCGGCCCGGCCGACCGTCACCGGACCGTGCCGGTGAAGGTCGGTTCCGTCACGGTCGGCGGCGGCGCCCCGATCGTCGTGCAGTCGATGACGAACACCGACACGGCCGATATCGACGGCACCGTGGCGCAGGTGGCCGCCCTCGCACGCGCCGGATCCGAGCTGGTGCGCATCACCGTCGACCGGGACGAAGCCGCCGCAGCCGTGCCGCACATTCGCGACCGGCTGGCGCAACGCGGCGTGACCGTCCCGCTGGTCGGCGATTTCCACTACATCGGCCACAAGCTCCTGGCCGACCATCCCGCCTGCGCCGAGGCGCTGGCGAAGTACCGGATCAACCCCGGCAATGTCGGCTTCAAGGACAAGCGGGACCGGCAGTTCATCGCGATCGTCGAGATGGCGATCCGGCACGGCAAGGCCGTGCGCATCGGCGCGAACTGGGGCTCGCTGGACCCGGAGCTTCGCACCCCGCTCATGGACGTCCACGCC
>CAZJCW010000486.1:0-1545 GCA_964544365.1 uncultured Alsobacter sp. | reverse complement strand
TGTCGGCGACGGCAACGTGCAGGTGTCGGTGATGCAGTCCTATGGCGGGCGCATTGCGGATGACACGGGCCGGACGGTGACCATCAAGTCCGACGCGACACGCGCCTACCTGGCGTGGCTGAAGGGCGCCTGGGACAAGAAGATCTTCCCGCCGGGGGTCACCACCTGGGACGGCGCCGGCGACAACCAGGCCTATCTCGCCGGGCAGGCGGCGTTCATCGCCAACACCGGTTCCGTCGGCATCGCCGCGAAGTCGCAGGACCCGGAACTGTACCAGGGCACGCTCTACTCGTCCCTGCCGGGCGGCCCGAAGGGCGTCGTTTCGCCGATCCAGCCGAACCTCCGCGCGATCCCCAAGACGAGCAAGAACCCGGACGCGGCGCGCGCCCTGATCGAGCACCTCTCGCAGCCGGCGTTCATGAACGCCTATTTCGAGAACGCCATCTACGGGCCCGTGCTGCAGGACCAGGCGAAGCTGAAGGCCTTCACCGGCGGCGACCCGATCCTGACCGGCCTGCGCGACCTCGTCCAGAAGGGCACCGCGCCGGCCTTCCCCGACGTCTACAACGCCGCCTATGCCGACATGCTGACCAACTTCATCATTCCGAAGATGGCGCAGCGGGTGGTGATCGACGGATGGGACTTCGACCGCGCCATGGACGAGGCGCAGACGCGGACGCAGGCGATCTACGACAAGTACAAGTGAAGCCCGCACGGAGCGGACGCCGGCGACGCGTCCGCTCCGCCCCCGGCCGCGTCGCCGCCCGGGGATGCTCCGAGGTTGATCCGGCCGGATCAGGGCCCCATCCATGACAGCCACGCCAGCAGCCGACGTCCCGACTGCCCGCCCGGCCGCGCCGCGCGCGCGGCAGCGCTTCAGCGCGGCGACGCAGGACGCCATCTTCGCCTACGGGCTGGTGCTGCCGGTGGTCCTTCTGCTCGTCGGGCTGGTGGGCTATCCCTTCTTCTACGCGATCTACGTGTCGTTCACCGACCGGGTCGTCGGCAATGACGGCCAGTGGATCGGGCTGGCCAATTTCCGCTACCTCGCCGGCGCGCCCGCCTTTTCGGCCGCCATCTGGAACACCGTCGTCCTCGTCGTCGTCAGCGGCCTGATGAAGCTCGGCATCGGGCTCGGCCTCGCGCTGCTCGTCAACCAGCGCCTGCCCGGCCGCGGGCTCTTCCGCTCCTTCCTGATGCTGCCCTGGGCGATGCCCGCCTTCGTCGCCTACCTGACGTGGCGCGTGATGTTCCAGCCCATCGGCGGCGGCATCAACCTCGTGCTGACGAACACGGGGCTCTACCCGCACATCGTCGACTGGCTCGGCCAGCGGTCCACCGCCATGCCGTCGGTGATCCTCGCCGCCGTCTGGCGCGGGTTCCCCTTCTGGTTCGTCAGCATCCTCGCGGCGCTGCAGACGATCCCCGCCGAGCTCTACGAAGCCGCGCGCGTCGACGGCGCCACGGCGTGGCAGCGCTTCCGCAACGTCACGTGGCCCGGCATCCGGCAGGTCGTCATCATCACGACGCTGCTGTCGTCGATCT
>CAZJCW010000485.1:0-1552 GCA_964544365.1 uncultured Alsobacter sp. | reverse complement strand
CCGACGCGACCGTCCGGCTCGATGTCGGCGACGCTGGCGTAGATCTGCCCGAGACGATCGTCCGCCTCGGCGGCACTCCGCCGCTGGTAGCCGCCATGCCGGAAGGGGCGGCCGCCATCGCCTCGCTGCCGGATGCGCAGCGGCAGGAGGCGATCCGGGGCATGGTCGAGGCGCTCGACGCGCGTCTGGGCAAGGACAGCACCGACATCGAGGGGTGGCTGCGGCTGGTGCGCTCCTATGCCGTCTTGAATGAGCCGGCCAAGGCACGAGATGCCTATGCGCGCGGACTGTCCGCGCTGGCCGCGGATGCGGCGGCCAGGGACCGGCTCCAGGCCCTGGGGCGCGAATTGGGGATCGGTGGCTCCTGAATGACCCGCAAGCAGCGACGCCTCGCCCTGATTTCATCGGCCCTGGCTGTCCTCGGCGTCGCCGCCGGGCTCGTGCTCTTCGCGTTCCAGGACTCGATCGTCTTCTTCTACGGACCCACCGAGCTGGCCGAGAAGAATGTCCAGCCCGGCACGCGCGTGCGCATCGGCGGGCTCGTGAAGGAGGGCAGCGTGAAGCGCGGCCCTGACCAGACCGTGAGCTTCGCCGTCACCGACACGAACAAGGTGGTGACGGTGAGCTATCGCGGGATCCTCCCCGATCTGTTCCGGGAAGGGCAGGGCGTGGTGGCCGAGGGCGTGCTCGTGTCGCTGGCCGAGTTCAAGGCGGACAGCGTGCTGGCCAAGCACGACGAGACCTACATGCCGAAGGAGGTCGCCGACGCGCTGAAGAAGCAGGGCGTCTGGCAGCACGGCGGCAAGGACGGGCAGCCGGCTCCCGCCGCGCAGGGAACGAAGCCATGATCATCGAGACGGGTCACTACGCTCTGGTCCTGGCGTTCGCGCTGTCGATCGTGCTGTCGACGATCCCGCTCTGGGGCGTCGTGACGCGCGACCCGGTGCTGATGGGCGTCGCCCGCCCCGCGGCCTTCGCCATGACCGGATTTGCCGCGGTCTCCTATTTCGCCCTGACCTGGGCCTACGTGACGTCGGACTTCTCGGTCTTCAACGTCCTGCAGAACTCGCACTCGACCAAGCCGTTCATGTACCGGATCTCCGGCGTGTGGGCGAACCACGAGGGGTCGATGCTCCTGTGGGTCTTGATCCTGGCGGTCTTCGCGGCCTTGATCGCCTGGCGCGGCCGGCACATGCCGCAGCGGCTTCTGTCGGGCGTGCTGGCGGTGCAGGGCTCGGTCGCCGCCGCGTTCTTCCTGTTCATCCTCGTGACGTCGAATCCCTTCTCGCGCGTCGCGCCGGCGCCGTTCGAGGGCGAGGGCCTGAACCCGCTGCTGCAGGATCCCGGCCTCGCCATCCATCCGCCGCTGCTTTACCTCGGCTATGTCGGCTTCTCGGTCGCCTTCTCCTTCGCCGGCGGGGCGCTGATCGAGGGGCGCATCGACGCCGTCTGGGCGCGCTTCGTCCGGCCCTGGACGCTCACCGCCTGGATTTTCCTGACGCTCGGCATCGCGATGGGCTCCTACTGGGCCTATTACGAGCTCGGCTGGGGC
>CAZJCW010000484.1:0-1559 GCA_964544365.1 uncultured Alsobacter sp. | reverse complement strand
CGTCGGGCAAGATCGAAGGGATGCAGACCGATGTCGCGGCCAAGGAGCAGATGATCTCCGGGCTGCAATCCGACCTGGACAAGGTGCGCGAGGAGTTGGCCAGCGCGCAGACGAAACTCAAGGACGACCGCGCGCGGTTCGACCAGCTGCAACTGGTCAACGACCAGTTGCTCAAGGAATACGACGAAGTCACGGGCGCGCTGGCCGCGGTCAAACTCGGCGACGTCACCGCGGCGGAGGCCAAGCTCATCCAGCAGGAGAACGAGGTTCTGCGCGGCATCATCATGCGCCAGATCAAGGAGCAGGCCCGCCGCGAGCAGGCCTACCGTCTGGCGCAGGAGGAGATGGACCGCCTGGAGATCCGTTCCGACACGCTCAACGACAAAATCAACGAACTGGCCAAACCCACGCTCGAACTCACGGCAGCCGAGCAGGAGATGCTGAAGCGGCCGGTCGTGACCTTGCTCGATGCGGACGCCGCCAAGATGACCGCGCAGGTCGAGGTGCTGAAGCCGCGCGTCGAGGGAACTCAGCCTTCGGCTGACGGTTCGGGCGCAGAGACCGCCCCGCCTGCCGAGACCTCGCCGGAATCCGAAGCCGCGCCGCCAGCGGAAGGCGCGCTGCCGACCGATGCCGCCGCCGCCGCCGCGGCGCTGACGGCGGCACCTTCGCCCGAGGAGATGGCCCTGGTGGCCAACGCCCGCGATGAGTTCGTGAAGGGCAACTTTGCCAAGGCCGAGCAACTCTACCAGCAGTTCCTCGAGAAGAACCCGGAAAGCGTGGTTGCCCTCGCCAACCTCGGGGTCGCGCAGTTCCGCCAAGGAAAGCTGACCGCCGCCCAACTCGCGCTCGAAAAGGCGGTCAAGGCCGACCCGAACGACGCTTTCAGCCTGACGACGCTCGGGGCCGTCATGATCGAGCAGAACCGCATCGAGGACGCCATCACCAACCTCAAGAAGGCCAACGAAGTCGTCCCCGACGACCCGATCACGCTGAACTACTTGGGCGTGGCCTCCAGTCAGATCGGCCAATTCGGGGAGGCCGAGAAAGCCCTGCGCCGTGCCATCACGGTCAAGGCCGACTATGCCGAGGCGCACTTCAACCTCGCCGTCATCTACGCCACCGCCAAACCGCCGTCGATCGCCCTGGCCAAACGCCATTACGAGAAGGCGGTCGAGCTCGGCGCCGCGCCGGACAAGCGCCTCGAGGCGTTGATCAAGGACGCGCCGGGCAGCTGAGCATGGCCGCCGGGCGCCGACCCCACATCGTCGTCCTGAGTGGTGCCGGCATGAGCGCGGAAAGCGGATTGCGCACCTTCCGCGACAACGACGGTCTCTGGGAAGATCATCGCGTCGAGGATGTCGCCACGCCGGCCGCCTGGGCGCGGAACCGTGCGCTCGTTCTCCGTTTCTACAACGAACGACGGAAGGCGTTGCTCGAGGCCTCCCCGAACGAAGGCCATCGCCTGATCGCCTCGTGGGAGGACCGGTTTGACGTGACGGTGATCACGCAAAACGTGGATGACCTTCACGAGCGGGCGGGTTCTTCCTCGGTCATGC
>CAZJCW010000483.1:0-1563 GCA_964544365.1 uncultured Alsobacter sp. | reverse complement strand
CATGCTCTACCTGGCCGGCGGCGGCCGCATCGCCCGCGGCCACGGGCCGTTCGTGTCGGACGATGAGGTCGAGAAGGTGGTCGCCCACCTCAAGATGCAGGGACGCCCGCAATACCTTGAATCGGTGCTGCAGGACGACGACGAAGCCCCCGCTGAGGAAGCCGACGGCGGGGCCGTCTTCGACAAGGGCGAGTTCGGCACCACCGGCATGGATCTCTTCGACCAGGCAGTGGCGGTGGTGCTGCAGGATCGCAAGGCCTCGACCTCCTACATTCAGCGTCGCCTGCAGATCGGCTACAACCGCGCGGCCTCGCTGATGGAACGGATGGAAAACGAGGGCATTGTCGGTCCGGCGAACCATGCCGGCAAGCGCGAGATCCTGATGGAACAGCCCGCCAACCGCCACGACGCGCCGTTCGACGACGATTGACGAGGAAAGGCCGCGAAAGCGCCACAACGGGGAGATATCCGGCAGGCATGGCACAGCGACAGCGCGGCGCGATTCACGGAGCGTTCACGGGAGGCCGTTTCCTGGCCCTTCTGATGGCGTTCGCGGCGACGGCCGCCGAGGCTCAGCCCCTGCAGCTGCAGCCGCCGCGCCCGCCCGGATCCGTCGCGACACCCCCGCCCTCCCAGGCTGCCCCCGCGGTTCCGGTCCCTCCAGGTGTCGCGCCCGCTCCCGCCGCGGTCGCACAGTCCGCCAGGCCGGTCCCGCTGCCCATCCCGCGTCCACCGGGCCTCGGCAGCCAGGCCATCGCGCCCGCTCCCGCGCCGGAGGTCCGCGAGGCACGTCCCGTTCCACCGCCGGCCGCGCCGGCCCCGACGCCCGCACCGGCCGCCTTCGTGCAGCCGACCCCCGCCGATACATCGCCGGAAGCCGTTCTGCGCCGCGTCAACGCCTCGCTGAACGGCCTTTCGATGATGCAGGCCGAGTTCGTCCAGACCGGCAGCAATGGCCGTCGCGTCGAAGGCAAGCTCTACATGCAGAAGCCCGGGCGGCTGCGCTTCGAGTACAAGGCGCCGGCGCAGCTCGAGATCGTGGCGGACGGCAGCTCGGTCGTGATCCGCGACCGCAAGCTCGGCACGCAGGATCTCTACGGCATCGGCCAGACCCCGCTGAAGTTCCTCCTGCGCGAGAAGGTGGACCTGGCCCGCGACACCCGCCTCGTCGAGGTCAACCCGGCCGCAGACTTCGTCACCGTGCAGATCGAGGACAAGGCGACCTTCGGCGGCACGTCGCGAATCGAACTGTTCTTCGACCCGAAGTCCTACGCGCTCAAGCAATGGACCGTGGTCGACCCGCAGGGCTACCAGACCGCCGTGTCCCTTCGGAACGTCGACACCGGACACCAGCCCGATCCGGCCCTGTTCCTGATCGACTATTCGCGCAACATGCCGAATATGGGCGGCGGCTCCGGCAACCGCTGACGCAGGGATCCCTCCGGCGACGATCTCCCGCCTTGCCGACCGCGACAACAGAAGCTAGGCCTGCCCGACACGTCGGTGCAGGGAGTTGCGCGTGAACCTCAAGGTAGCGACCTGGAACATCAACTCGGTGCGGTT
>CAZJCW010000482.1:0-1592 GCA_964544365.1 uncultured Alsobacter sp. | reverse complement strand
CGTCCGACCTTGGTGCCCAGCACGTCCGGCAGCGCCATCGTCAAACCGGGGAACGACCGATCCAACTGGCCAAGGAGCTGGTTCTTCGTCGCCGTCCGGGCCTGTCAAGTGTTCTGTGTAAGGGGCGGTGGCGTCATTAGAGGGGGAGCCTTCCGGGGAAGGCGATGGCGAAGGCGTTCAGTGCCTTCTTCCAGCCGTACGTGCCGGTGCCGAGGTCACCGCCGCGTTCGGGGCTCATGTTTCGTAGTGCGAGGTAGAGCAGCTTGATCGCGGCGTCGTCGTTGGGGAAGTGTCCGCGGTTCTTGGTGACCTTGCGCAGCCGGTAGTTGATGCTCTCGATCTGGTTCGTCGTATAGATGACGCGGCGGATCTCGACGGGGAAGTCCAGGAACGGGATGAACTCGTTCCACGCCCGCCGCCAGGTGGCGACCACGCCGGGATACTTCTCGCCCCACGCGTCGGCGAACGCCTCGAACGCGGCTTCCGCCGCTGTCAGGGACGGGGCGGCGTAGATCGGCTTCATCGCCGCCGCCAGGGCCTTGCGCTTGTCGTACGCGACGTACTTCATCGACGCGCGGATCAGGTGGACCACGCAGGTCTGGACGGTGACGTCGGGCCAGATCGTGGCCGCGGCGTCAGGCAGCCCGCTCAGGCCGTCGCAGCACAAGATGAGCACGTCCCTCAGGCCCCGGTTGCGCAGCTCGGTGAACACTCCCAGCCAGAACTTCGATCCTTCCGCGGCGGCCATCCAGATGCCCAGGACGTGCTTGAAGCCCTCGACGTCGACACCGACGACCAGGTGGGCGACCTTGTTGGTCACCGCGCCGTCGTCACGGACCTTGATCCGGATCCCGTCGACGAACACGATCGGATAGACCTCGTCGACTGGCCGGGACTGCCAGGCCCGGATCTCCTCCATCACGACCTCGGTGACCTTCGCGATGGTCTCGTGGGACACGTCGATCCCGTAGACCTCAGCCAGGTGGGCCTTGATGTCCCGGGTCGTCATGCCCCGGGCATACAGGCTCAAGATCATGTCCGTCGTCCCGCCCAGCCGGCGGGTCCGCTTGGGCACGATCCTCGGCTCGAACGAGCCGTTGCGGTCCCTGGGCACGTCGATACGGGCCTGCCCAGCGGTCGTGATCACCGTCTTGGACGTGAACCCGTTGCGGGAGTTCCCGCTGCCCGCCCCGGCCGGGTCGCCCTTGTCGTAGCCCAGGTGATCGGCCATCTCCACGTCCAGCGCCCGCTCCAGGACCGCCTTGATCATCTGCTGGATCAGCCCATCGGGGCCGTCCACCGCGATCCCAGCGGCCTGCGCATCGGCCAGCAGCGCGTCCATCGCCTCCGGCGACATCACCGCTGCCAGCCTCTGCTCGGCCGTCTCCTGCCCCGCCGCCGCCGGGCCGGCGTCATCGTCTCCCATGGCATCCACGGGCACATCCTGCAGTTCAACAGTCATCACGTGTCCTTTCGCCGGGATCGTCACGACCCCGAGATCAGGCCACGCCCCTTACACAGTTCATTTGACACGCCCGGGTCGGCGAACTCTGCGGTAACGAGTCGTCCGACCTTGGTGCCCAGCACGTCCG
>CAZJCW010000481.1:0-1636 GCA_964544365.1 uncultured Alsobacter sp. | reverse complement strand
GCACCCGGATGTCGCGCGCCATGGCGATGACCATCTTGCGCACGGTCTCGGCGGCGGACGCCTCGCCGTACTTGACCTTGTCGAGTTTGGTGACGCCGTCGACGAGCTGGGCGATCTCGTCCCCGAAGTCCTCACTCAGGGCGTCGAGGGCGTAGCCGCAGTCCTCGACCGTGTCGTGCAGAAGCGCCGCCGCCAGGGTGGGCGCGGTCATGCCCAACTCGGCCAGGATGGTCGCCACCGCCAACGGGTGGGTGATGTACGCCTCCCCCGACTTCCGCTTCTGGTCGCGATGCAGGTAGGCGGCCATCTCGTAGGCCCGCTCGACGAGGCGGACGTCGGCCTTCGGGTGGTACTTGCGCAGGGTGCGCAGCAGGGGATCGAGTTCCGGGAAGCTCGGACGGGAACCGGCCAGGCGCGCGAACCGCGACCGCAGTCCGCCGGAGTCGGACGCGACGACGGTCGGGGCCGCCGGCAGCGGCTCCGTCGGAAGCGGAGTCTCCTTCGCCACCACCCCTCCCTGCCCGGTCGCGTGGGCTCAGTCTACGGGCGCGTCCGCATCGAGCAGCGCGGCGACGGCGACGCCCCGCTCGCGGACACGGTCACCGCCGCCGAGGGACGGCAGGTCCATGATGACGGCGAAGTGCGCGATCTCGGCGCCGGTGCGCCGGACGAGGTCGATGGCCGCGCAGGCCGTGCCTCCTGTCGCGAGGACGTCGTCGACGATGATCACCCGGGTCCCGGGGCCGAGCGCGTCCTGGTGCAGCTCGAGCGCCGTGGAGCCGTACTCGAGGTCGTACGCCTCCCGATGGACGTCGCCGGGCAGCTTGCCGGGCTTCCGAAGGGTCACGAAACCGGCGCCCAGGTGGTAGGCCAGCGCGGCGGCGTAAGGGAAGCCGCGCGCTTCGATGCCGACCGCGACGTCGATGCGTCCGCGCCCCAGCTCGACCGCCATGAGGTCGACAGCGGTGCCGAAGGCGTGCGCGTCGGCCATCAGCGGCGACAGGTCGCGGAACAGCACTCCCGGCTCGGGCCAGTCGGGGACGTCCCGTACCCGCGACCACAGCAGCCGCTCGGCTGCCGTGCGGTCGACCACCGCTAGCCCTTGCGCTTGGACCGCGGCTGCTTGCGCGGCTGCTGCCGGGGCCCGGACTCCGCCCGGGTCAGTGAGCTGACGGCTGCGGCGTTGGCCGCGTCGCTCGCTGCTGCCTCGGCCTGCCCGGCGTCGGCCCCTGCGGACCCGCCGGCGGCCGGCCGGCCCTGCTTGCGCCGGGCCAGCACGCGGGCGGACAGCGCCTTCATTTCCGGCTGCGCCTCCTTGAGCTGCACCAGGAAGGGCGTCGCGATGAAGATGGACGAGTACGTGCCGGCGGCCATGCCGATGAAGAGCGCAACGGCGAGATCGAGGAGCGTGCCGGCTCCCAGGAACCCGGCGCCCACGACGATGATGGCGAAGACGGGCAGCAGCGCGACGATCGAGGTGTTGATCGACCGGACCAGGGTCTGGTTGACCGCGAGGTTGGCGGCCTCGCCGTATGTCATGACCGACTGGCCGGTGATCCCCCGTGTGTTCTCCTTGACCTTGTCGAACACGACCACGGTGTCGTACAACGAGTAGCCGAGGATCGTTAGCAGGCCG
>CAZJCW010000480.1:0-1639 GCA_964544365.1 uncultured Alsobacter sp. | reverse complement strand
GGGTTGAACGCCGAGCGGTACAGCGTCGCGTCCATCTCGTCGGCGATCTGCTCCAGCCGACCCTTCAGAACGGCCAGCGTGACGGGGTCTATCGCGGCTGAACTCATGGCCGGTCGTCCTCGTAGCCCTTGCCGCGCTCCAGCATCGCATCCGTTCCGAGCAGTGCGTTGATGCCCTGGAAGTCGAACATGCGCCCGCGCATCGCGTCCGTCGTCCCGTCCCGGCGCAGGACCGCGTAGAAATCCTGCGCGGCATGCGCGACGGCCCGCACGATGCCGCCGGGGAAGATCACGAGAGCGAACCCGAGCGCCTCCAGTTCGGCAGCCGGCAGCACGGGGGTGAGTCCGCCTTCCACCATGTTCGCCATCAGAGGCAGCCGTCCGCCGAGCGCGCCCGCGATGCGGCCGAGTTCTCCGGCCGTCTTGGGCGCCTCGACGAACAGCACGTCCGCACCGGCCTCCGCATAGCGGCCGGCCCGCTCCAGCGCGGCATCGAAGCCCTCGACGGCCACGGCATCCGTGCGCGCGACGACCAGCGTCCCCGCACTCTCCCGCGCGTCCACCGCGGCGCGGATCTTGCCGACCATCTCGCCGACGGGAACGAGGCTCTTGTCGGACAGGTGGCCGCAACGCTTCGGAAACGTCTGGTCCTCCAGCTGGAGCGCCGACGCGCCCGCACGCTCGAACACCCGGACCGTGCGCTGCACGTTGAGCGCGTTGCCGTATCCCGTGTCCGCGTCGACGATCACGGGCAGCGAGACTCGCTCGCGGATGAGCGTCAGGACCTCGGCCACTTCGCTCATCGACACGAGGCCGATGTCCGGCCGCCCGAGCCGGGTGTAGGCGATGCCCGCCCCCGAGAGGTAGAGCGCCTCGAATCCTGCGTCGGCCGCCAGCGATGCCGTCAGCGCGTCGTAGACGCCCGGCGCCACGACGATGGGACGACGGGCGAGCCGGTCGCGGAAGGTCGCCGGCGCTGGCGGATGCGTCATGTCATGTCCTCGCGGGTCGGGCGGCCGGCAGGTCGGATCGGCGTGTGCGTGTCATGCGGTTACAGGCCCAGATACGCCTTCTCGAGGTCGGGATTGCGCGCGAGGTCAGCGCCGGAGCCCGACAGCACGAAGGCGCCGTTCTCCAGCACATAGGCGCGGTGCGCGAGGTCGAGCGACTGCATCACGTTCTGTTCGACGAGCAGGATCGACAGCCCGTCCGCATTGAGCGTCCGCACCAGCCCGAACATTTCCTCCACGAGCAGGGGGGAGAGTCCGAGCGAAGGCTCGTCGAGGATCAGCAGCCGCGGCTCGGCCATCAGCCCGCGGCCGATGGCGAGCATCTGCTGCTCGCCGCCGGAGAGCGTGCCCGCGCTTTGCCCGGTGCGCTCCCGCAGTCGCGGAAACACCGCGAACACCTTTTCGAGGTTGGACGCCCGGTTCGCCCTGGCGCGGCGGTAGGAGCCGAGTTCGAGGTTTTCCCGGACGCTCATGTCCGGGAAGATCTTCCGGCCCTCCGGCACGTGGATCAGCCCGGCCTCCACGATGGCCGGTGGCGGGGCGGCGGCGATGTCGCGGCCGTCGAAGCGGATCGAACCGGCGCTGGGGCGCAGCACGCCTGACAGGGACTTGTTGAGTGTCGTCTTGACG
>CAZJCW010000479.1:0-1674 GCA_964544365.1 uncultured Alsobacter sp. | reverse complement strand
AACGCATCCTCCCCGACCGAAGCCGGGTTCAACATCACCCGATGTCCAGAAGATGCCTGATGGGCGCGCCAGCCGGTAGTTCCGGTCGGCGTCGCCGTCTGTGGGGCGTATATAGATCCGGCCCATTCGGCCTGTCAACACGCTTCTGAAAAAATCTTTCGCCCGCCAAATGGGCGGCGCTTGCCCAACCGATGAGCAGGTCGGACACGGTACGGCGGCGACATCGGTCCATGGCCGAACCGATCCGTGACCCGTTTGATCATCCAGCCATGACAGGCGGATGACGCACGGCACCCGGACCGGACCTCCGGCTGCCCCATTCAGGCCACCTTGTTGCGGCCTATGCAGGGTCCGGCGCGTTGACGCCGCCGCCTGCTGCCGGCAAGGTGAATCGGCGCGGAGGCGCCCGGCAAACCATCATCGGTACCGTGTCCTTCGGGGCAAGGGTTTCCTTCGGGACTTCCAAGGCTTCGAGATCGTTCCGGCAAGCATGCAATCCGCCAGCGGCCTTTCCCAAGCGACCCTGCGACGGCCCGCCCGCCCGGCGCGCGGGGTCGTGGATCTCGGGCATGAGCCTCCCCTGTCCCGCTCAGGCGAGGAGGTCACCGGCGAACGACGCAGCCTGAGCCTTCGCTGGCTCGCCGGCACGGTCCTGACCGGGCTGTTCGGCGCGGGCCTCATCGGCTCCGCCATCTTCGTGTCGCTCGACAACGAGTTCACCTTCGCCGAACGCGGCCAGTTCGCGCAGTCCGCGGTCCAGCGCAGCGCGTCGCCCGATCGGTCGCCCCGTCGCGGCGACAGGCTGTTCGTCGCGACCGACATCGTGTCCGCCAAGCAGGCCTTCCGCACGCCGACGACGATCCGCATCGGCGATCGCGAGGTCATCAAGGTGAAGCCCTTCGTGCGGGTGGCCACGAACCTTGCGCTCAGCACGCTCGGTTTCGCCGACGATGTGCCAGCCTTCAACCCGATGAAGCTCTACGCGGCCGGTGGAGACACCGGCGAGCGCGCGCTCGAGATCGAGGCCAACGAGGGCGACGCCGAGGTGTCGGTCCAGCGCCGGCCCTTGCCGGGCTATGCAGGCGCGCCCGATTCCGGGGCCGTCCTCGACATCGACCTCGTCTTTGCGCAGGTGCTCGAGGAGCGGCGCGCGGCCATGGCCGCCGGCCAGCGCGGGATCGCCATCCCCTCGCAGATGATGCTGATGCGGGCGCTCAGCACGCCGCGGCTTCAGGGCGAGGAAGCGCCCCCGCCAGACATCGGCTTCTCCAACATGCAGGTCACCTTCGTGCCGGAGAACGTCACGAAGCGCGAGAAGTCACCTCCGGTCGAACGCACCGAAGCGGCCCGCGGCCCGGATGAGAAGCTGGCCACCATCCGCCGCGGCGAAACCATCGAGCAGGTGCTGCGCGCCAACGGCGCGAGCCCCACCGAGGCCCGCTCGGCCCTGACCGCGCTCGGTACGAAGCTGCGCGACACCCCGCCCCGCGAGGGCCAGCGCCTGAAGCTTCTCTTCGGCCAGGCAACCGACGCGCGGCGGGCCAATCCGCTGCTGCGCGCCATGCTCTATGACGGCGAGACGGTTCTCGCCATCGCCGCCGTCAACGATCGCAACGAGTTCGTACCGGTGGCGCCTCCGCAGCAGGAGACCGCGGCCAAGGCGGACGACGCCGA
>CAZJCW010000478.1:0-1680 GCA_964544365.1 uncultured Alsobacter sp. | reverse complement strand
CATCCCGAGCGTGTCGAGCGCCTGCACGCGGACTTCATCGCCGCGGGCTCCGACATCGTGTTGACCAACAGCTTCGGTGCGAACGCTTTCCGGCTCAAGCTGCACGGGCTTCAGGATCGGACGCGCGAGTTGAACCGGTTGGCTGCATCGATTGCTCGGCGCGCCGCGGACAAGGCGGGCCGGGAGGTGATCGTGGCCGGCTCGATGGGGCCGACGGGGGAACTCTTCACCCCGCTCGGAGCCTTGACGATGGACGCGGCGGTCGAGGCCTTCACCGAGCAGGCCCGGGGCCTGGTCGAGGGTGGAGCCGACGTGGCGTGGATCGAGACGATGTCCGCCGCCGAGGAACTCGAGGCCGCGGCCCGTGGTGCCCACAATGCGGGCCTCCCCTTCGTCTTCACGGCCAGCTTCGACACGGCCGGCCGGACCATGATGGGCCTGACCCCCGAGGGCCTTGCGGAACTGGCCAACCGCCTTCCCGAAAAGCCGGTCGCCTACGGTGCCAACTGCGGCATCGGCCCGGGCGATCTCGTCGCGTCGATCCTCTCGATGAGCGCCGCCTCTCCCACCGACGTGTTCGTCGCGAAGGGCAATTGCGGCATTCCGCAGTGGGTCGGCGACAAGGTGCACTATGGCGGTACGCCCGAGTTGATGGCCGAATATGCGCGATTGGCCCGCGCGTCGGGGGCGCGCATCGTCGGCGGGTGCTGTGGAACCTCGCCGGGCCATATCGCAGCGATGCGAAAGGCCATCGACAGTGGCGTCGTTCCGCCGCGACCGACATTCGAAGCCGTCGAGGCGAGCCTCGGACCCATCACGCGGCCGAAGGCACAAGCGGGCGGCCGAACCCGGTCGGGACGCCGCGGCCGTGGCGAGAGCGACGAATAGCAGCCCATGCTCACGGTTCGCGTCGCGACGCCAGACGACAGCGACGCGGTTGCCGCGGTTCTTCTCGCCAGCTACCCGGTCCTGATGGCGCCGGCCTATCCGCCGGACATCCTCCGACCTGCCCTCTCGCTGATGACGCGGCCCAACCCGGCGCTGCTCGCCTGCGGAACGTTCTTCGTCGCGGAAGAGGACGGCATCGTGCTGGGCTGCGGAGGATGGACGCCAGGCCGTCCCGACATCGCTCCCGCGGCGGACGGGGTTCGCATCGGGCATATCCGGCAGTTCGCGGTTCGGGCGGACAGGCTGCGGCGCGGTGTCGGCCGTGCCCTGATAGAGCACACCATCCATGATGCTGCCCGGGCCGGCATCGAGCAGCTGGACTGCGCCTCGAGCCTCGTCGCGGTCGAGTTCTATCGCAGCGCCGGATTCGTCGAACTGGGCCGAGAGACGATCAACCTGGTGCCTGGAGTGCCGATCGAGACCGTCGCGATGAAACGGGTCATTCGCGGCCGGTAAGGATCACCCCAGCCGGCCCAACGCCGGAAAGGTTTCCAGCAGCCAGAACGACATCTGGGTGAAGCTGCCCGTCAGGAAGGCGATGCCGGTCGCCACCAGCAGCGCACCCATCGTCTTCTCGACGATCCCCATGCGCTTGCGAAACCGGCGCATGAACCCGGTAAAGGGCTCGAGCGCGAGGGCCGCCAGCAGGAACGGAATCCCGAGGCCCGCCGAATAGGCCGCCAGGAGCACGGCCCCCCGCATCGCGGTGTCCTCCGAGCCTGCCACGGCCAG
>CAZJCW010000477.1:0-1700 GCA_964544365.1 uncultured Alsobacter sp. | reverse complement strand
GCACCGGAAGACCCTCGGCGCACCGCAAATCCCGGATAATCCGCGATACGATCGATCTCGGTCGAGAACGGCCGCCTTTTCCGATTGATTAACCCTAATGGGCTTTAATGCTCTCGTGATGGTTGTGCCATCCTTCAAGGGCGTTGGCCGATGTCGTCTGTTCCCGGGAGTACACCGCAGTCGCGGAAGAAGCCGATCACGCTCGTCTACGAGCGTGGCGGCAGGACCCGCACGGTCCGTCTGGATACCAAGATCGCCCTCATCGTCGGAATAGCCCTCGTCATCCTCGGCGCGTGGTATCTCGTCGCGACGATCTATCTCGTGTTCCGCGACGACCTCCTGTCCAGTCTCGTCGCCCGCCACACCCAGGTCCAGTACGCCTACGAGGACCGCATCGCTGCCTTGCGGACCTCCATCGACCGGCTGACGAGCCGTCAGCTGATCGATCAGGACGGCGTGGAGGGCAAGGTGCAGGAGCTGATGTCCCGGCAGGCACAGCTCGAGACGCGGCAGGCGATGGTCGCCGCACTGGCAAGCCATGCCGAAGGAATGCCGCGGATGGCGGGTTCCGGGACCGCCCTTCCCGCGACGGCCCAGGCGGCCGGGTCGAAGGCGGCGTCCCAGGCCCTCGGCGGTCCGCTGGCCGGCCCGGAAGTCCCCGCAGCGGCGGCGGCGTTCGCCCCCGTCGCCAAGCCACAGCCCGTTTCCGAGTTCGGCCCGCTCCGCGGGAGCGGGTCGCCGGCCGCCTCGCCCGCCGGGACCGGCGCTCCCGTGCTGGCCGCGCCTCCCCGCGCCGAAGCCCGGCCGACGACGTCGGTCGAAGACCCCCGGCCCGCAGCCACCGAGCCGCTGCCGCCCGCTCGACAGCGGCAGGGCGCCCTGGCGCCCGGCCCGCAGCAGGGCCCGGTGGCGCATCGCCTGCTGCGGCTTTCGGCCGCGCAGGGCGTGGCCGAGGCGCGTCAGCTCGCCATCCTCGATGCCTACGCCTACCGGTTCCGCACGGCCGCGGGTCGCATGCAGGGCGTGCTCGTCGAGGTCGGCCTCGACGCCGGCCGCTTCGTCGCGCTGCCGGGCGGCACGTCCGCCTCGGCGCAGGGCGGTCCCTTCGTGCCCGTGAAGGTCGATCCCTCGGCGGGACCTTTCGAGGCGTCCGTGGACCGTGTCCAGCGCAGCATGGCCGAGGCCGACCGGCTCCAGCGCATCGTCGACACCCTGCCCCTGCGCCGGCCCCTGCCGGGCGACGGCGAGACGACCTCGCATTTCGGCTACCGGACCGATCCCTTCACGCGCACCATGGCCATGCACACCGGGGTCGATTTCCGCGACGAGTACGGCGCCCCCGTGCGGGCCACCGCGCCGGGCACCGTGGTCACGGCCGAGTATTCCGGCGGCTACGGCAACATGGTCGAAGTCGACCATGGCAACGGCCTCTCGACGCGCTACGCCCACCTGTCGCAGATCGCGGTTTCCGAGGGACAGAAGGTGCCGGCCGGCGGGATCGTCGGGCGGCTGGGCTCCACGGGCCGATCCACCGGCCCGCACCTGCACTACGAGACCCGCATCGACGGCGACCCCGTCGACCCCCTCCGCTACCTCCGCGCCGCCGCCCGCCTCGGCCGCAGCTGACCCAAGCGTCCCGCGCCCAAAGCGCCCTGCCCGCAGTCCCTCCCCCGTCGTCCCCGGCGGCGCGCAGCGCCGGG
>CAZJCW010000476.1:0-1722 GCA_964544365.1 uncultured Alsobacter sp. | reverse complement strand
TGCATCGACAAGGTCGACAACCGGTTCGAGCTGGTGCTTCTCGCCAGCCATCGCGCCCGCATGATCTCGTCCGGTGCGCCGCTGACCGTGGCCCGGGACCGCGACAAGAACCCCGTCGTCGCGCTGCGCGAAATCGCCGACGAGACGATTTCTCCCGAGGATCTGAAGGAGGAGTTCATCCACTCCCTCCAGAAGCACGTGGACGTGGACGAGCCGGAGCCCGAGTCGGTGCCGATGATCGGCGCGTCGCAGCCTTCGGGCGGGGACGACACCAGCGTCGAGTTCGACCGCATGACCGAAGAGGACCTTCTTCGCGGCCTCGAGGGCCTGGTGCCGCCGGCCGAGACCGACGACGAGGCCGAATAGTCCCTCGCGCATCGCTGCCATGCAAAGCCCGGCGAGAGCCGGGCTTTTTGTTGGCCCGGCGGCCCCGGGCCGACGCCCGGTGCCCTTGCGGGCCGCGCGTCCGATCCCGATACTGGTATCGGGGCTGCCCGGCCCCCGATGCGGTGTTTGCGGAAGGCCCGGCCGCCATGATGCGGCAGTACGAACTCGTGGAGCGCGTGAAGCGCTACAATCCCAACGCCGACGAGGCGCTGCTGAACCGTGCCTATGTCTACGCCATGAAGGCGCACGGGCCGCAGAAGCGGGCGTCCGGCGATCCCTACATGTCGCATCCGCTCGAGGTCGCCGCGATCCTCACCGAGCTGCGTCTCGATGACGCCACCATCGTCGCGGGCGTCCTGCACGACACCATCGAGGACACGGCGGCGACCCGCGAGGAGATCGACACCCTCTTCGGCCAGGAGATCGGCGCGCTCGTCGAGGGCCTCACCAAGATCAAGAAGCTCGATCTCGTCTCGAAGAAGGCGGCGCAGGCCGAGAACCTGCGCAAGCTGCTGCTCGCCATCGCCGACGACGTGCGGGTCCTGCTCGTCAAGCTGTCCGACCGCCTGCACAACATGCGGACGCTGCACTACGTGCCGCCGGAGAAGCGCACGCGGATCGCCGAGGAGACGCTCGACATCTACGCGCCGCTCGCCGGGCGCATGGGCATGCAGGAGATGCGCGAGGAGCTGGAGGACCTGGCCTTCCGGCACTTCTCGCCGGAGGCCCACGCCATGATCACGGCGCGGCTGGACGAGATTTCCACCCGCAGCGGCCCGGTGATCGAGGAGATCGAGCGCGACATGGCGGCCAAGCTGCGCGACAGCGGCATGCGCGCCTATGTGAAGGGGCGGCGCAAGCGCGCCTACTCGATCTGGAAGAAGATGGAGCGCAAGTCCGTCTCCTTCGAGCAGCTCTCCGACATCTTCGGCTTCCGGGTGATCGTGCCCGACGTCGCGGCCTGCTACGCCGTGCTCGGCATCGTCCACACCACCTGGCCGAGCGTGCCGGGCCGCTTCAAGGACTACATCTCGACGCCGAAGCAGAACGACTACCGCTCGCTGCACACGACCATCATCGGTCCCGGCCGGCAGCGGGTCGAGCTGCAGATCCGCACCGACGACATGGACAGGATCAACGAGTTCGGCATCGCCGCCCACGCCCTCTACAAGGACAGCCGCGGGTCCGACCGCTCCGCGCTGGCGCGCGAGAGCCGGGCCTACGAGTGGCTGCGGCGCACGGTCGAGACGCTCGCCGAGGGCGACAGCCCGGAGGAGTTCCTCGAGCACACCAAGCTGGAGCTGTTTCACGACCAGGTGTTCTGCTTCACGCCGA
>CAZJCW010000475.1:0-1741 GCA_964544365.1 uncultured Alsobacter sp. | reverse complement strand
CATCGTCTGCGACGAGCCCGTGTCCGCCCTCGACGTGTCGATCCAGGCGCAGGTCATCAACCTGCTGCAGGACCTGCAGCGCCAGCTCGGGCTGACCTACCTCTTCATCGCCCACGGGCTGAACGTGGTGCGCCACATCAGCGACAACGTCGCCGTCATGTATCTCGGTCGCATCGTCGAGATCGGCGACAAGGCCCGCCTCTACGCCGATCCGCACCACCCCTACACGCGCGCCCTGCTGTCCGCCGTCCCGGTGCCGGATCCGAAGATCGAGCGCCGCCGGCGCCGCATCATCCTCGAGGGCGACGTCCCGAGCCCGCTGGACCCGCCACCCGGCTGCCGCTTCCAGACGCGCTGCCCGGTGGCGCTGGACCGCTGCCGCGTGGACGATCCTCCGCTCTCGCCGCTCGTGCCCGGGGCCCCCGCCGTCGCCTGCTGGCGCGCCGCGGAGGTGCCGGAGCTGTTGCCGCACGCGCTGGCCGTGGCGAGCCGCGAGTCCGTATGATGGCCGGCGGGCCGGCAGGGAACGACAGGGAGACGACGCCATGAAGGTGGGCATCATCGGAGCAAGTTTCGCCAAGGCGGCCTATCTGCCGGCGCTTCGGCACGTGGAAGGCGCGGAGGTGGTCGCCATCGCGAGCGCGAGGCTGTCCAGCGCGCAGGCCGCCGCATCGGCCTTCGGCGTGCCCCACGCCTATGACGACTGGCGCCGGATGCTGGCGGGCCATGCCCTGGATCTCGTCTGTATCGCCACGCCCACCGTCACCCATGCGGAGATGACCCTCGCCGCGCTCGACGCCGGCGCCCACGTGCTGTGCGAGAAGCCGACGGCGATGAACGCCGGCGAGGCGAAGGCGATGCTCGACAGGGCCGAGGCGCTCGGCCGTGTCCACATGATCGACCACGAGCTGCGCTTCAACCCGAACCGCCGCAAGGTGAAGGCCCTCATCGACAGCGGCGCCATCGGCAAGGTCCGCCACGTCCTCGTGTCCAACATCGTCTCCGCCAACGGCGACCCGGCGTCCCGCGTCAAGGGCGACTGGTGGTCCCTGGCGAGCCAGGGCGGCGGACGCCTCGGCGCCAACGGTTCGCACCAGGTCGATCTGCTGCGCTGGTGGTTCGGCGAGGTCGCCGCCGTCGACGGCATCATCCGCACGATGGTGCCGGACCGGTTCGACAAGACCACCGGCGAGCCATGGAAGGCTGACGCCGACGACTTCACGTCGTTCAACCTGGAAATGGCCTCCGGCCCGCTCGTGCAGGTCGTCATCAGCGCGGTCGCCCGCCACGCGTTGGACAACACCACGCAGATCTTCGGCAGCGAGGGCACCATCCTCCTGCACAACACCGGCGAGAAGCTGTTGCTCGCCCGTCCGGGCGGCGCCTTCGAGGACGTGCAGGTGGAGGATCCCAACGCCGCGCTGCCCGGCCTCAACCCCGGCATCTGGAACGTCTCGGTCGTCGGCGTGATGCGCGAGCTGGCGGCCGCCATCCGCGAGAAGCGCCAGCCGCGCGAGGGCGCGACCTTCTGGGACGGCTGGCGCAACCAGCTCGTGCTCGATGCGGTCGTCGAATCGAGCCGCGAGCGGCGCTGGGTGTCGCTCGGCTGAGGAAGAACAAGGGTCGGCGGACCTGGAATAGGTTCAAAGTCCTTGACATGCGAAAATTTGCATGTAACGGATGGCGCGTTCCGCATCGGCGGGACGCCGCGCCCATCCTGGCACGAGGGGCAGGCGACCCG
>CAZJCW010000474.1:1474-1751 GCA_964544365.1 uncultured Alsobacter sp. | reverse complement strand
CTGCCGGTGCGTGTCCTGCGTGCGTGAGGAGATCGCGTCCGGGGAGTAGAGATCGGTCGGCAGGTCGCGTGCGCCGGTGAGGATGCCGCCGACCCCCATGTTCATGCCGACGGCGGCCGTCTCGTCGATCACGACGATACCGTTGCGGTCGGCGAACTCGAGGACCTCTTCCGCGTAGGGATAGTGGGCGGTCCGGAAGGAGTTGGCGCCCATCCACTGCATAAGCGCGAAGTCGTGCACCATCAGGGCGTCGTCATGCCCCTTGCCGCGCACGGCG
>CAZJCW010000474.1:0-1464 GCA_964544365.1 uncultured Alsobacter sp. | reverse complement strand
AGCCCGTGAAGTAGAAGGGCTCGCCATTGATCAGGAGGCGGGCCCCCTCGATCGACACGGTCCTGATCCCGACCGGCAGGGTATAGCTGTCGGCTCCCGAGGACGTGGTGTAGGCGATGGCGAGGCTGTAAAGGTAGCCGCGCCCCGGCCGCCAGGCGTTCGCCCTGTTGACCGTCAGCCGGCCGGACGCGGAGCCAGCCAGCGTCTTGGCCTCACCCGTCGCAACGACCTTTCCCTCGGCGTCCGACAGGGTCAGCCGGAGGCTTCCCTCGCCGGCGACGGCAACAGTCCAGTCAACCGTGCCCGTCCCCCTTGCAAAGTGCGTGACGACGGTGGCGTCAGCGATGTGGGAGAGCGGGGTCGCGTAGAGCCAAACGGAACGGTGCAGCCCCGCGTAGTTGAAGAAGTCGTGAAAGACCTGCTGGCGGACGCGGCCGTCTGCAGCCCGCAGGATCCGGCCCGGCGGGATGGTGTGCCAATGCAACTCGTTGTTGACGCAAACGGTCAGGCGGTGGGCACGGCCCGGCTCGACAAGCGAGGAGATATCCGTCTCGAAGGGCGTGTAACCGCCCTCGTGACGTGCCACCTCGCGGCCATCCAGCCAAACGACAGCCCGGTGGGTTGCGGCATCGAAGCGCAGGACGATGCGCTGGCCAGACCATGCGGCCGGCACGACGACCTCCGTCTGGTACCAGGCATCCCCGACATGGTCGCGGATCTCGGCGCTTGGGAACATGTCGTTGTATGAGGCAGGAACGGCGATATCGCGTGCTGCGGCGAGCGGCTTGCGCCACCATCCCTCCGCCTGGCCGCGGCCGTCCCGGTCGATGCGGAAGCGCCAGATCCCGTTCAGGGACTTCAGGGAACGGTCCGCGTTTTCGATCGGCTTGAGCATCGTGTCCTGTCCCGGGAGCGCTTGGCTGGGTCGAGCCGATGTCCCGGCTGACAGCAACACCCTGGCAAGGTCAGACGATGCTTTCCAATATCATTGGAGCAATGCATGATACCCAAAAGGCATGATCATGCTTCACTCCCGAAAGCTCGCCTACTTCCTCGCCGTCGCGGAAACCGGTCACATCGGGCGCGCGGCCGAGCGCCTGCGGATCTCGCAGCCGCCGCTGACCCGCCAGATCCAGGCCCTCGAGGCTGAACTCGGCGTCCAGCTCTTCAACCGCACCGCCCGTGGCGTGACGCTGACCGAGGCTGGCGACCAGCTCCTCGCCGACGCCCGCAACATCCGGCTGCTGGCGGACCAGGCCACCGAGCGAGCCCAGCGGGCAGCGCGCGGTCTCGTCGGCCGGATCGACGTGGGGCTCTACGGTTCGGCGACCTTCGACATCGTGCCGCGCATGCTCGCTGCGTTCGGCCAAAGCCATCAGGACGTGAAGGTCGTGCTGCACTACGCGCAAGCACCGCAGCAGGTGGAGGCGCTGCGCCAGGGGCGAGTCCAGGTCGTGTTCGAAC
>CAZJCW010000473.1:0-1754 GCA_964544365.1 uncultured Alsobacter sp. | reverse complement strand
GCGCGCCGATCATGCCGGCGGTGGCGACGTCGAGGCCGTAGACGCCCATCAGGTAACGCGGCAGCCACAGCGCCAGCGCGACGAAGGCGCCGAAGACGAAGAAGTAATAGAGCGCGAAGCGCCACACCTGGATGTTCTTCAGCGGCTCCATCATCGCGGCCAGCGATTCGGGCTTCTCGCCGGAGATCCTGCGCCGCTCGAGATCGGGGTCGTCCTTGGTGAACAGGAAGAAGGCGATGGCCATCACGGCCAGCGCCGCAGCCCACACCAGCGCGACCGTCTTCCAACCGTAGGCCACCATGATTACCGGGGCCGCGAACTTGGTGACGGCCGCGCCGACATTGCCGGCGCCGAAGATGCCGAGCGCCGTGCCCTGTTTCTCCTTAGGATACCACTTGGCTACATAGGCGACGCCGACGGAGAACGATCCGCCGGCGATGCCGACGCCGAGTGCGGCGAGCAGGAAGGTCGTGTAGTCGTAGGCCTGAGTCAGGAGAACCGTCATGACCGCCGCCGACAGCATGGTCAGCGTGAAGACCACGCGCCCCCCGTACTGGTCGGACCAGATGCCGAGGATCAGGCGGATCAGCGAGCCGGTGAGGATCGGCGTGCCGACCAGAAGCCCGAACTGCGTGTCGGTCAGTCCGAGATCCTTTTTGATCTGGATCCCGATGATCGAAAAGATCGTCCACACCGCGAAGCATACCGTGAACGCAAGGGTGGAAAACCAGAGGGCGCGGCCCGAGTCCGACGACGAGTCCATGACCAGTCTCCTGAAGCTGGCCATGACATTGATCTGCGGTTTAGCGCTGTTCGTTGATGTGCATCAACGTGATCAGAGTTTTTTCAATCTACATCATCTACGTGTTGAAGGATCGGGGGTCGGCCATGCGCTCCAGTGACGCGTACCTCGTCCGCGGCTTTCCGATTTTTCGTGGCGTGTCCGATCCGGCTTTCGAGGCCGTGACGTCGCGCTCGCAGATAAGGGACGTATCGCCGGGCGAAGTCCTCCTCACAGAAGGCGAGGTCCCCCAATCGCTCTTCGTGCTGTTGAACGGGCTCGTCGAGACCTTCTCGACCTACGGGGACAAAGTCGTTACGCTGTCCTTCATCCGCCCGCCGGCGGCCTTCATCGTGGCCGCCGTGTGGATGAACCAGCCGCAGCTCACATCCGCGAGGGTCACGATCGCGTCCCGTCTCCTCGTGATCCCCGCCGATCTCGTCCGGCAGACGATCGCGAGTGACAAGGATTTCGCGGCCGCCGTCGGCCTCGAACTGGCGATCCGCTATCGGGACGTGCTCAAAGAGCTCAAGAACCAGCGCATCCGCAGCGCGATCGAGCGCCTCGCGAACTGGCTTCTGGTGGAGGCGGCCGTCGCGGGGACCGACGAGTTCGATCTCGAAGTCGGCAGGGCGCTACTCGCGGCGAGGCTCGGCATGACTGGGGAGCACCTTTCGCGTGCCTTTGCCCAGTTGCGGGAGTCCGGCGTCTCGATCGTCGGGAACAAGGTCAGGATCAATCGGGCCAAGCTCGAGGCGATCGCGAGACCCAGCGTTCTCATGGACGGTACGGATATCTGAGCGTGATCCGAAGCGGATGTCACCGGGGCGGGCGATTCTGTCGCGCCGCGGAAGCTACGGAAGACGGCAATGCTTCGTGGAACGACGGGTCTTTAAAGTCGTTCGGTAAAGGTGGTTGCGCGTCCCCGCTTTGAACCTATCGACCCCGTGAGGGGCGGACGCTAACAAACCAG
>CAZJCW010000472.1:0-1775 GCA_964544365.1 uncultured Alsobacter sp. | reverse complement strand
GGCCGTCGCCGGCCTTTGCGCGCAAGTCACCGTCCATCCAAGCGATGCGCCCACCAGACAGGGTCGCGACGGGCGCGCCCGTGCAGCGATAGCCCTCGAACACGTTGTACTCGATCCGGGAGACCTGGTTCTTCGCGCTGATGGTCTTCGACTTCGCCGGATCCCAGATCACGATGTCGGCGTCAGACCCCACGGCGATGGCGCCTTTCCGGGGGTAGACGTTGAGGATGCGGGCGATGTTGGTCGACGTCACCGCGACGAACTCCTCCTTGGTGAGGCGTCCGGTCGTCACGCCGGCGGTCCACAGCACGGGCATGCGGTCCTCGAGCCCGCCCGTGCCATTGGGGATCATGCGAAAATCCTTGCTGCCCAGACGCTTCTGCTCGTCGGTGAAGGAACAGTGGTCGGTCGCGACAACCTGCAGCGACCCCGCCTGAAGCCCGGCCCACAGGCTCTTCTGGTGCTCCTTCGGCCGGAACGGCGGCGACATCACGCGCCGGGCGGCATAGAGCCAGTCCTTGTTGCGATACTCGTCCTCGTCCAGCACGAGATGCTGGATCAGCGGCTCGCCGAACACGCGCTTGCCCTCGGCGCGCGCCCGGGCGATCGCCTCGTGCGACTGCCGGCAGGACGTGTGCACGACATAGAGCGGGACGCCGGCCATGTCGGCGATCATGATCGCACGGTTGGTGGCCTCGCCCTCCACCTCGGGCGGGCGGGAATAGGCGTGTCCTTCGGGCCCGGTGACGCCGGTGCCCATGTAATGCTCCTGGAGCCGCGCGACGACATCGCCGTTCTCGGCGTGCACCAGGGGCATGGCCCCCAGCGCGGCACAGCGGCTGAAGGACTGGTGCATCTGGTCGTCATTGACCATCAGCGCGCCCTTGTAGGCCATGAAGTGCTTGAACGTATTGATGCCGTAGGTCTTCACGACGGTCTCCATCTCGTCGTGCACCTGCTTGTCCCACCACGTCACCGCCATGTGGAACGAATAGTCCGCGGCCGCCTTCTCTGCACGATGGCGCCAGTCCTGGTAGGCCGCCAGCATGGACTGGCCGGGGCCGGGGATGCAGAAATCGACGATCATCGTCGTCCCGCCCGACACGGCGGCCTTGGTGGCCCACTCGAAATCGTCGGCGGACACGGTGCCCATGAACATCAGTTCGCAATGGGTATGCGGGTCGATGCCGCCCGGCATGACATAGCAACCGCCGGCATCGATCACCTCCGCGCCGGCGGGTGCGTCGAGCGTCTCGGCGACGGCGACAATCCTGCCGTCGTCGACCAGCACGTCGGCACGCCTCGACGTATCGTGGTTCACCACCGTTCCGCCGCGAATGAGAAGGGCCATCGTCGTCTCCCGCTGTCGCTGATGCGAGTACCTGCTTGTATCGATGGCCTCCCCCCGGGAGGAGAAGCCGTCCCGCCAGCCACCTCGCCCGGTCGTCCCGCGTGGAACGCGTCACCCGATGCTGCGCTGCCCAAGGCCGCGGGATCGGGGAGGGGGGCGAGGTCGGCCCGTTCCATCGTGGCCGGGCAGGGCCCGGCCACGATGTTTCGATCATGCCGTCACTTCAGGCCGGCGGCGTCGGACACCTTGTGGCTCCAGGCGCCCGTGGGCGCCTTGGTGATGACCGGCGCCTCGCCGCCCGCCGAGAGCAGCGTCTTCACGGTGCGCTCGTAGTCGGCCGGGTCGAGCTTGCCGGACGAGCCGTCCGTCAGCTTGTTGACCTCGCCCATCATGCGGACCTGATGCTTCTCGGTCTGGGCGCCGG
>CAZJCW010000471.1:0-1779 GCA_964544365.1 uncultured Alsobacter sp. | reverse complement strand
TCGTCGAGGATCGACAGCATTTCACGGCCCACATTTCCGGTGGCACCGACGACGGCGACGTTGAAGCCCATGGTCCTGTTTCCTGATCTTGTGGCCGGATCGGTCCGGCCCGAGGTTCGTCTCCCCCGGGAGTGATGCCCGCTGCCGCGGAGCTCCCTCTTCCCCCGCCGGGGGAGGATCCGGAGCGAGGAACAGCCTCAGCGCGCCGTGCCGCCTTTGGCGGCCGGCGTTTTGGTCGTCGTTTTCGTCGGCCGGCGGGCCGGGATCATCGTCGACATCGCGAAGCGCATGGCTCGTTCCACTGCCGGACCTCAACGGACCGGCTGCGCAGGAGAAACACGCAGACGCGGCGAGAGTCAATGATGCCTTGGGCGATGGCTCCGGCGGCGGGCGCGCCGGCTGCAACCTGCGGTTAACCGTTCCGGCTAACCTCCCGTTGACCCTAACCGGAAATGACTCCGGTTCGGTAACCGATCGGTTTCCACGGTCCCTCAATTTGAGGCCATGCGCGACGCCATGGGGCGGGCGCGGGCTCAGGGACGGACGATGGTCGATTTTGCCAGCGCAGTGTCGCGCCTCGCCGGGGCCGCCCCCCGCATGCGGGTCCGCCTGCCGCTGCGCCGCTTCCTGCGCCGGGTCGGGACGCCGCTGACGCCGCATTGGTGGGGCATGGTGACGGCGGCCAGCCTCGTGCTCTGCCTCGGCATGGCGCTGGTCTCGACGGCCGACGCTCCGGCGGGACCCGCCGTTGACGCCACCGCCTCGCTGCGCGCGGGCGACCCGTCGATCTGGTCGCCGGTGGTGCGGCCGCAGACGATGTTCGTGCTCGACCTCTCCGGCCTCGGCTTCGAGAAGCCGGCGCTCGACGTGCGCCGCCATTCCGGCGGCGGGCGGGAGGACGTCTTCACCGCCGGCCGGCCGGGTGCGCCGGGAGGCCATGTCCGCCTGATCGCCTATCGCTTCGGCAGCGAGGTGCGGCCGGCTCCCACCCTGTTCGTGGAAATGGCCCGGCGCAGCGCCGAATCCGGGCTGGCGGTGGTCCGCACCACGGTGCCCTCCCCGATCGCCACGCGCCTCGGCCCGGCCGAGGTCGCCGACATGACCGTCACCGACGGCGAGCGCCGGCACGAGTGCCTCGCCTGGCGCATCGGGCGCGACGACGTCGACATGCGGCTCTCCGGGTGGCTGTGCCCGGGCGAGGGCCAGCGCGCCGACCGTTCGGCGCTTGCATGCGTCATCGACCGGCTCGACCTCGCGAGCGCCGTCGGCGAGCGCGAGCTGCGCCGCGCGTTCCAGGAGACCCCGCGCGGTCGCGAGCCGTCCTGCGCCCCGTCCCGCGCGCCCGTTGCGGGCCGCCGTTCCGCATGATCGAGGTTTTTGCTTGACCGATGCCGGCCGGATGCCGGTCAATCGCGCGGAGTGCCCTCGCCGAGGGTCCGCCCGTATCTGAGCCAGAGGACTGCCATGCGCCGCTCCGCCTTCGCCCTCGCCGCGTTATCCCTCGCCGCGCTGGCTTCCGCCGTTCCCGCCGAGGCGGCCAAGCGCAAGTCGAACGAGATCAACGTGCGGGCCCGCTCCTACTTCGACGCGGGCAACGTCGTGAAGCCCGGCACCGGCGGCTACACGAACTACGTCACGGTGGGCAACAATTCGGTGGCGCCGCCCTTCGAGAGCAACCGCGGCCAGTTCGGCGGCGAGACGCTGCCCCGCCGCTGGGACCTGCCGAACTGCTGCGGCGTCGCCGTGGACATCCCGGCCGGCCCGTTCGGCAAGCGCTGA
>CAZJCW010000470.1:0-1791 GCA_964544365.1 uncultured Alsobacter sp. | reverse complement strand
TCCCCGGGCCCGGCCCGGGGATCCACGACTTCGCCCGCCGCCGACAAGCCGTGGAGGGGCGGGCAACCCCCGGCCATGACGGCGGAGGGACCGGGGACAGGCGAGGCCTTGGCCAGGCCAAGCCGGGCCGGCAAAGAAAAATCCCCGGGGTTGCCCCCGGGGATCGTCGAACCGTCCGGCGATGGCCGCGCGGTGGATCAGCGGTCGTCGCCCTCGGCGTCCGCCAGCGCGGCGCCGACCTCGAGGCCGAGGTCGTCGATGTTGGTCTCCTCGCGCTGCAGCACGCTCTCGCCGCGCGACTGGCGCTCGGCTTCCTCGGGGCTGCGGGCGACGTTGATCGTCACCGTGACCTCGACTTCGCCGTGCAGGTGCACCGGCACCGTGTGCAGGCCGATGGTCTTGATCGGCGTGTTGAGGACGATCTGCTGGCGGGCGACCGAGAAGCCGGCCGAGCTCAGCGCGTCGGCGAGGTCGCGGGTGGAGACCGAGCCGTAGAGCTGGCCCATCTCGCCGGCCTGGCGGATCAGGGTGACGCTCTGGCCGTTCAGCTTCTCGCCGACGGTCTGCGCCTCCGAGCGGGCGGTGAGGTTGCGCGCCTCGAGCTGGGCGCGCTGCTCGTCGAACTTGGCGCGGTTCGTCGCGGTGGCGCGCAGCGCCTTGCCGCGCGGCAGCAGGAAGTTGCGCGCGAAGCCGTCCTTGACGCGGACGACGTCGCCCATCTGGCCGAGCTTGGCGACGCGCTCGAGAAGAATGATTTCCATGGGATGCTCCTTTTGGTTTCGGTGTCAGGTCAGGGGAGGGGCCGGCGGGCGCTGCGCGAGGCGGCGGGCCCGCAGGCCGAAGACGGTGTCGGCGATGCCGACCAGCGCGCAGATCACCGCGGGCCAGCCGGGAAGCAGGACGAACACGACGTAGAGGCTCGACAGGATGCCGACGCGCCCGGCGACGCCGCGGGTCAGCACGTGGATCACCGCGAGCCCCTGCATGCAGAACGCCATCGCCAGCGCGGCGGCGAAGGACAGGGCGAACAGGCCGGCAAAGCCCCGCAGGACCGCCGCCGCGCCGATGGCCGCGAGCAGCGCCCCCAGCGCGACGCCCGGCAATTCGGCCGCCGACACATCAGGCCACGGCCGAGGAAGCCGTCCGGAGGCCAGCGTGATCCGGCCCGCCAGGTAGGCGAGCAGCACGGCGAAGCCGACGCCGACGGCGGCGCTGATCGGCGGCGCGACGACCGCGAACAGGCGCGCCATCTCGGCGATCGACTGGGTCTTCGCCTCGGGCGCGACGCCCTGGAAGGTGTTGGGATTGAGCTGCTCGATGATGGCGACCGCGCGCTCGAACGACCGGACGAAGGCCTCGTAGCTGCTGCCGAGCAGCATCGCGCCGAGCAGCGTGAGCCCGGCCGAGATGCCGACCATCCACAGCAGCACCTTGCCGAGCGGATACCACTCGACGGCGCCTCCGTCCGACGTGCGGGCGAGCAGCAGGAGATAGGCGTACCACCACGCGGGCAGCGCCACGCTCGTCGCGAAGACGAGGCCGGCCGGCGCGCCGAATGCGACGAACACCGCCAGCCCGCCGACGACGGCGGCAACGAGGCCGGCGCGGTGGTTCCAGCCCAGCGCGGCGAGGAGGACGGGCAGCGGCGCGACGAAATAGAGCAACAGCGCCACCACGTTCCCGGTGGTGATCACCGCGAACAGCAGCGCGGCCACGAGGCCGGCCGCGGCGCCTATGCCGAGGAAAGACGTCATCGTCGAGCTGTCCCGCGTCGTTGAGAGCGGTTAGGGG
>CAZJCW010000469.1:0-1812 GCA_964544365.1 uncultured Alsobacter sp. | reverse complement strand
CGATGTACTGGTGCCCGCCGCCGGCATAGATGTCGTCGTGCTCCATGAACATGGTGGCCGGCAGCACGACGTCGGCCAGCCGGGCGGTCTCGGTCATGAACTGCTCGTGGACGACCGTGAACAGGTCCTCGCGCGCGAAGCCCCGCTTGACGAGGCCCTGTTCCGGCGCGACCGAGGCTGGGTTCGTGCTCTGCACCAGCAGGGCCTTGACGGGCGGCCCGCCCAGCAGCGCCTCGGCATCGCCGGTCAGGATGCGGCCGATCTTCGACTGGTCGAGCTGGCGGGTCCTGGGGTCGACCGCGTCGAGGCCCTCGATCAGGCTCTTGCGCCAGTGGTAGATCGCGCCGTTGTTGTGGAAGGCGCCGCCGCCCTCGTACTGCCACGCCCCCGTGACGGTGGCGATGCAGGAGGCCGCGTGCATGTTCACCGCGCCGTTGCGCTGGCGGGAAAAGCCGTAGCCGAGGCGGAAGAAGGTCCGCTTCGTGGTGCCGACGAGCCGGGCGAACGCCTCGATCTCGGCCTCGCTCAGCCCGGTGATGGCGGCGGCCCAGGCGGGCGTGCGCGTCTTCAGGTGCGCCTCGAGCTCGTCCGGGCAATCGCTGAAGCGGGCGAGGAAATCGCGGTCGGCGAGGTTGTCGCGGAAGAGGACGTGCATCACCGCGCAGGCCAGCGCGCCGTCGGTGCCGGGGCGCAGGACGAGGCCCATGTCGGCCTGCTTCACCGTGGCGTTGTCGTAGATGTCGACCACGACGATCTTCGCGCCGCGCTCCTTGCGGGCCCGCGTGGCGTGGGTCATCACGTTGACCTGCGTGGCCACCGCGTTGGTGCCCCAGATCACGACGCAGTCGGCCTTCGCCATCTCGCGGGGATCGGGTCCGGCGAGGCGGCCGGTGCCGGCGATGAAGCCCGGCCAGGACGTGTTGATGCAGATCGTCGAGAAGAATCGCGAATAGCCCTTGGCGTGCGCCAGCCGCTTGATGCCGTCGCGCATCACGAGGCCCATGGTGCCCGCATAGTGGTACGGCCACACCGACTGGGCGCCGAAGTCGCGCTCGGCCGCCAGGAAGCCCTCGGCGACGCGGTCCAGCGCCTCGTCCCAGGAGATGCGCTCGAACTGGCCCGATCCCTTGGGCCCGACGCGGCGCAGCGGATGCAGCAGGCGCTCCCGGTGGTGGACCCGCTCCGCGTAGCGCGCCACCTTCGCGCAGATCACCCCGGCCGTGTAGGTCTGTCCCTCCGCGCCGTAGACGCGGCCGATGCGCGACCCGTCGATGACGTCAACCTCGAGCGCGCACGCCGACGGGCAGTCGTGCGGGCAGACGGAGGGCCGGCGGGTGATCGAGGCGGGGGCGTTCATGGGCGTCCTTCGGGCTCCGGAAACGAAAAGGGGCGGCCGAAGCCGCCCCGCTGTCAAGGCCCGGCGTGGCGGGTCAGCCGACGATCTCGTTGCCGGCGAAGAACTGGGCGATCTCGATCGCCGCGGTCTCCGGCGCGTCCGAGCCGTGCACCGAGTTCTCGCCCACCGAGCGGGCGAACAGCTTGCGGATGGTGCCCTCGGCGGCGTTGGCCGGGTTGGTCGCACCCATCAGCTCGCGGTTCTTCGCCACCGCGTTCTCGCCTTCCAGCACCTGTACCACGACGGGGCCGGAGACCATGGAGTCCACCAGGTCGTTGTAGAAGGGGCGCGCGGCGTGGACCTCGTAGAACTTCTTGGCGTGCGCGCGGCTCATCCAGATGCGCTTCTGCGCCACGATGCGCAGGCCGTTCTTCTCGAAGATGGCGTTGATGGCGCCGGTGAGGTTCCGCCGGGTC
>CAZJCW010000468.1:0-1815 GCA_964544365.1 uncultured Alsobacter sp. | reverse complement strand
TCGTGTTCGTCAACAAGATGGATAAGATCGGCGCGGACTTCTACAACTGCGTCGAAGAGATCGTGGAGCGTGTTGCCGGCAAGCCGGTCTGCATCCAGCTTCCGATCGGGTCGGAGTCCAACTTCAAGGGCATCATCGACCTCGTCCGCATGAAGGCCGTCGTCTGGGAAGACGAGGGTCTGGGTGCGAAGTACCATGACGAAGAGATCCCGGCCGATCTGGCCGAGAAGGCCGCGGAGTTCCGGTTCAAGCTGCTCGAAGCCGCCGTCGAACTCGATGACGACGCCATGTCGGCGTATCTCGAGGGCGTCGAGCCGGACGAGGCCACGCTGAAGCGTCTGATCCGCAAGGCCGTCATCGGCCGGCACTTCAACCCGGTGCTGTGCGGTTCCGCCTTCAAGAACAAGGGCGTCCAGCCGCTGCTCGACGCCGTTGTCGATTACCTGCCGTCGCCGCTCGACCGCGAGGCGATCAAGGGCATCGACTTCAAGACCGAGGAAGAGACCGTCCGGCTGCCGTCCGACGACGAGCCCTTCTCGATGCTCGCCTTCAAGATCATGGACGACCCGTTCGTCGGCACCATCACCTTCTGCCGCGTCTATTCGGGCAAGGTCGATGCCGGCACGACCGTCATGAACTCCACGAAGGACAAGAAGGAGCGCGTCGGGCGCATGCTCCTGATGCATGCGAACAACCGCGAGGACATCAAGGAAGCCTTCGCTGGCGACATTGTTGCCCTGGCTGGCCTGAAGGACACGCGCACCGGTGACACGCTCTGCGACATGCAGAAGCCCGTCATCCTGGAGCGCATGGAGTTCCCCGAGCCGGTCATCGAGATCGCCATCGAGCCGAAGTCCAAGGCCGACCAGGAGAAGCTCGGCGTTGCGCTGTCGAAGCTCGCCGCCGAGGATCCGTCCTTCCGCGTGTCGACGGACTTCGAGTCCGGCCAGACCATCCTGAAGGGGATGGGCGAGCTTCATCTCGACATCAAGGTCGACATCCTGCGCCGCACGTACAAGGTCGACGCCACCATCGGCGCGCCCCAGGTGGCGTACCGCGAGACGCTGACCCGCAAGACCGAGGTCGACTACACGCACAAGAAGCAGACGGGTGGCACGGGCCAGTTCGCGCGCGTCAAGTTCGTGGTCGAGCCGAACGAAGTGGGCAAGGGCTACCTGTTCGAGTCCAAGATCGTCGGTGGCTCGGTGCCGAAGGAATACATCCCCGGCGTCGAGAAGGGCCTCGAGAGCGTCATGAACTCGGGTCCGCTGGCGGGCTTCCCCGTCGTGGACGTGAAGGTCCAGCTGATCGACGGCGCCTACCACGAGGTGGACTCGTCGGCTCTCGCCTTCGAAATCGCATCGCGTGCCGCGTTCCGCGAGGCCCTCCAGAAGGGTGGCGCGGTGCTGCTCGAGCCGATCATGAAGGTCGAGTGCGTCACGCCCGAGGACTACACGGGCTCGGTCATCGGTGACCTCACCAGTCGCCGCGGCCAGGTCCAGGGTCAGGACATGCGGGGCAACGCCATCGTCATCAACGCGATGGTGCCGCTCGCCAACATGTTCGGCTACGTCAATACGCTCCGGTCCATGTCACAGGGCCGCGCGACTTTCACCATGCAGTTCGATCACTACGAGCAGGTGCCCCAGGCGATCGCCGCCGAGGTGCAGGCCAAGTACGCCTGACGTACGGAAGCCTGAGCCCGCCGATCCTGAACAGACTGCTTTCCCACAACGCCTTCTTGAGATCCACGGAGTACCGCCATGGCCAAGGAAAAATTCGCGCGGACTAAGCCGCACTGCAACATCGGGACGA
>CAZJCW010000467.1:0-1835 GCA_964544365.1 uncultured Alsobacter sp. | reverse complement strand
CGCAGCCTGCCCTTCGGGCTCATAACTGTTTGGATTGACGTCGTATTTCGGAAAATTGGAGGACGAGATGTCGAGGCGGATGCGATGGCCCGCCTTGAACAGATTGGCCGTGGCGAAGGGCCGGATGACGATGCGGACCGGGCGGCCGGGCTCGAGCGGAGCCGGCTTTTCCCAGCTGTCGCGGTAGCGGCAGCGCAGGATTCCGTCGGTGACATTGAGCGCGAAGCCGCGCGGATCATCCTCAGAAGGCGGGTAGACATCGACCAGTTTCGCCGTGAAGTCCGTGTCAGGGGCGTCAGACGAGATCCAAAGACACACCTCCACCGGTCCGACGACCGCGACGTCGACCGGCAAGGGCGCGGTTTCGAAGGCGAGCACATCCGCACGTGCCGAGAGTGGCAGCCCGAACGCCTTGCAACCGAAGAAGCGGGGATCTTCACGCTGGTCGAAGCCGCCGCCGGAGAACACCGGTTCGCCGGAGGTCAGCGACCCGCCGATCGTCGGAACTGGGTCGGCGGGATCGAACACATAGGAGCATCCCGTCTCCTCGCCGTCCGGCGGTTCACCGGTCAGCCCGCCGTCGGCGTGGATGTAGAAGCGGGTCGGAACGGCTTCCGGCACCGGCCAGTCGGACGCTTCGATCCAGCGCCCGCCATGCTCAAGCCGCCCGGCCTCGTCCCGGCGACCGCTGCCGCCCCCCATCAGGAAGAGACGGACCGGGGGATCGGGCTCGGTCGAAGGCCGGTCCTTCAACCAGCGGTCGAACCAGGCAAGCCGGAACGCCCGCCACGTCTCGGCGACATGGCCGTCGATGGGGGCCTCGGGACCGAAGGAGATGTCGCCTGCAAAGGTGTGCGTCCGGTCGCCGTGCAGCCAGGGTCCCATGATCAGGCGGTAGGGCCCGCGCTTGCGCCCCTTGAGGCCGACGTAATTCTCCGTCGCGGTGGCGACATAGGCGTCGTACCAGCTCGACATGACGACGGTCGGGCAGTCGGCAAAGGCGTCGTAGTGGGCGCTGGCGCACAGGCCCGGTCGCCTCCACGCCGCGTCGAAGACGCCGTGCGACCACTGCTCGAGGAGATAGCGCTCGTAATCGGGCACCCAGCGGACCGGCGAACGGCCCGGCCGCCACGGCATGCGGGTGAACCACGCCCGGATGTCCTCGGCTTCGAGCGCCGCCCGAACCAGCGGGTCGGCCTGCGCCTCGGGGCTCTCCTTCGCCTGCTTCCAGGCCCATGTGGCCTGCTTGAGCTCGAACGCACCGCCCTGGCGAATGCCGCCCTGGTAGGCGTTCGAGAAGCCGCCGCTGTCCAGCACCATCGCCGACAACCCTGGCGGCCCGAGAGCCGCCAGCGCCGCCTGCGTGTGGGCGGCATAGGACAATCCCATCGTGCCGATGCGGCCGTTGCACCACGGCTGGCCGTGGATCCAGACCACGGTGTCGTAGCCGTCCTCCGCCTCGGCCGTGTACTTCTCGAATGTCCCTTCCGAGCGGTGGCGGCCGCGACAGTCCTGGAAGACGACCGCGTAGCCCTCCGCGACGAAGAACGCCGCCAGCTCGGGCCGGGGCATCGGCGTCGGCCGCGCGACGTCCACCTCCGAGCGCGACGGTTTCCTCTTGTCGTAGGGCGTCCGCTCGAGAATGACCGGCCACGGCCCCTCCCCCTCGGGACGGTAGACGTCCGTGGCCAGTCGCACGCCGTCGCGCATGGCGACCATGACATCGCGTTCGAGGATCATCGGAGGGCCTTTCCCGGGCGGCGGCGCCCGGCGCGAGGGATCATTTCGCCGGGCGGGCGGCCATGGCGAAGGTGTCCTCGGTCCGGCTGGGCGTG
>CAZJCW010000466.1:0-1854 GCA_964544365.1 uncultured Alsobacter sp. | reverse complement strand
TCGTTCAGTTGCGTAACCGGTGCTGCACCATGGGTACCCCGCGTACCGACGCAGCCGGCGACGAACCCCGGGTTCAGGTTTTGCGTACCGGGCGTTCCTCGCCGGCCCGTCGGATGGAGCCTTCGCTCCTCCCCCTCGACCGCGTGCTCGTCGGCGATTGCATCGCCGAGCTGGCGCGCCTCCCCGATTCCTGCGTCGACGTGGTCTTCGCGGATCCCCCTTACAACCTGCAACTGGAAGGCGCGCTGACGCGGCCGGACCAGTCCCTCGTCGACGCGGTCGACGACGACTGGGACAAGTTCGCGAGCTTCGCCGACTACGATGCCTTCACCCGCGCCTGGCTGCTCGCCGTGCGCCGCGTGATGAAGCCGGACGCCACGCTGTGGGTCATCGGCTCCTACCACAACATCTTCCGCGTGGGCGCGACGCTGCAGGACCTCGGGTTCTGGCTGCTCAACGACATCGTGTGGCGCAAGGCGAACCCGATGCCGAACTTCCGCGGCCGGCGCTTCACCAACGCGCACGAGACGATGATCTGGGCGTCGCGCAGCGCCGCCGCCAAGGGCTACACGTTCAACTACGACGCGCTGAAGGCCGGGAACGAGGACCTGCAGGTGCGTTCCGACTGGTTCATCCCGCTCTGCACGGGCGGGGAGCGCCTGAAGGACGGGGACGGCCGCAAGGTCCACCCGACGCAGAAGCCCGAGGCGCTGCTGGCGCGGGTGCTGCTCGCCTCGTCGCAGGCCGGCGACGTGGTGCTCGACCCGTTCTTCGGCAGCGGAACGACCGGCGCGGTCGCCCGGCGGCTCGGCCGGCGCTTCATCGGAATCGAACGGGACGCCACCTATGCCGACGCGGCGCGCCGGCGAATCGCAGCGGTGACGCCGCTCGACGACGCCGCGGTCGTCGCGGCGCCGGAGAAGCGCAGCGAACCGCGCATCCCGTTCCTGTCGGTGCTGGAAGCGGGATTGCTGGCCGCCGGCACGACGCTGGTCGACGAGCGGCGACGCTGGACGGTGGTGGTGCGGGCCGACGGGACGCTCGCGCATGGCGGCGTCGTCGGATCGATCCACAAGGTCGGCGCGCTCGTCCAGGGCCTGCCGGCCTGCAACGGCTGGACATTCTGGCACGCCGAGCAGGCTTCGGGGCTCGTTCCGATCGACGCCTTCCGCCGCGCGCTGCGCGACCAGATGAAGGCGGCCTGACGCGGCTTCACTCGCCCAGAGCGTGGGCGAGCACCTTGCGGAACACCGTGGGAAAGGCCGCGCCGGGGATGTCGCGCGGCGGCAGCCAGCGGCAATCCTGCGGCGAATCGGCCGTCGTTTCGGCCCGGAAGACCGTCAGTTCCAGCGGAAAATGCGTGAAGACGTGGCCGACAGTCCCGGCAAGGCGAAGCCAGTCCGCCTCGACCGGCACGTGCGCCAGCGCCGTCGCCGGGTCGAAGCCGGCGGACCAGGCGGTTCCGGGAACCTCCGTCATGCCGCCGAGCAATCCCTTCGGCGGGCGGGTGCGGACCAGGATCGCGCCGTCGGGCCGGCGGGCGACGAAGGCGGCGCCCCGCCGCAGGATGCCTTCCGCCTTCTTCTCCTTGCGCGGATAGGTCTCGGCCGTCCCCTCCTCCCGCGCGCGGCAGGGCTCGCGGAACGGGCACAGGCCACAGGCCGGCGACCGGGGCGTGCAGATGGTGGCGCCCAGATCCATCATCGCCTGCGCGAAGTCGCCGGGCCGGACCCGGGGCGTGAGCCCGTCGGCCAGCGCGCGGATGCGCGGCTTCGCGCCGGGCAGCGGGTCCTCGACGACATGGAGACGCGTGATGACGCGCTCGACATTGCCGTCGACCACCACCGCCCGGCG
>CAZJCW010000465.1:0-1860 GCA_964544365.1 uncultured Alsobacter sp. | reverse complement strand
GTAGCCACCGGCGCGGTCGTGATCGAGGACTAGCATCCGACGGCCTCCCCCGTGTCGACCGCGTTGGTCTTCCGGTTGCGGGCGGCGAACTTCTTGCGGAACTCGGGGCGGTCGCGGGGCGTGTCGTCCCAGACGCCGGCGGCGTAACCCGTTCCGACGCCCTCGAAGAAGTCCTTCATCTCGTCGAAGCGGCCCTGGTTGGCCATGGCCGCGTTGATGACCTGGGCCAGCGAGCCGGCTCCGGCCGGCCCCATCAGCGGCCGTGCTGAAATGAGGTTGGTGAAGTAGAGGGCCGGAGTGCCCTTCTCCTTCGCCTTCTGCACCACGGGCGTCGTGCCGATGGCGAGGTCGGGCTCGAAGCTGTCGAAGGCGTGCAGGTCGTCCTCGAGCGAGGCGCGGAACTTCACGGCGACGCCGCGCGCCTCCAGCCATTCGCGGTCGGCGTCGGAGAAGCGCGAGCGGGCACAGGCCGTGCCGACATAGCGCAGGTCGGCGCCGCTCTCGACCAGTAGCCGGCCGACGAGCAGTTCGGACCCCTCATAGCCCGAGAGCGTGATGCGACCCTTGATGGGCGTGGCGGCGAGCGCACCCTTGATCGCCGGCAGCATGGCGTTGCGCGCCCGGTCGATCGCTTCGCGTGAAACGCCGGCGGCCTCGCCGATTCGCTCGAGCCAGTCGCTCGTGCCGTCCACACCGACGGGAGCGGAGCCGACGATCGGGCGGCCGGCCGCCTCGAACTCGCGGAAGGTCGCCGTGTAGAAGGGATGGATCGCCGCCACCACCGCGCCATCGAGCGCGGCATAGAGCTCGCGCCATTCGCGGGTCGGAACGACAGGCCCGGCCGCGAGGCCCATGAGGTCGAGCATGCGGCCGATGCCTACCGGGTCGGCCGGGAACATCTCGCCGACGAGGGTCACCGTGGGCTTGCCGGAGCGGCCGGCCGCAGGCGCCTGGACCGGGCCCTGCTCGGCCTCGAGGCGGGCATAGTTCAGCATCGCGCCGGCGAGCACGTCCTTGGCTTCCGCATGCGTGGGAACGCCGAAGCCCGGAACGTCGATGCCGATGATCCGGACGCCGTTGATCTCCTTGGGCAGGAGCCGCAGCGGTACGCCCGACGCCGTCGGGACGCAGAGGTTCGTGACGACGATCGTGTCGTAGCGCTCCGGATCCGCCAGCGCGAAGACCGCCTCGCGGATGTCCTCGAAGAGCTTTCCGGTGACGAGCGTCTCGGAGTTGAATGGCACGTATCCGACGGTGCGGCGCGCGCCGTAGAAGTGTGAGGTGAAGGTGAGACCGTAGACGCAGCAGGCCGAGCCGGACAGCACGGTCGCGGTGCGGCGCATGCGCAACCCGACGCGCAGGGAACCGAAGGCCGGGCACATGCTCTGGGGCTGGTCGTGCGGACCCTTGGGATAGTCCTGCGCGTAGCGGTCGAGCACCTCCGATTGGCCGGCGGCGCGGGCCGCACGCTCCATCTCGGCCGCGCCTGCATGGCAGCCGCCTCCCGTCGCGCTCGCCGGCGGAACGTCCGACGCGGGCGACTCGTCCCGCTCGGGGAGCGGTTCGGCGTGGTCGATGGTCCGGTCGTCGTCCATGGTCGCTCTCAGACGGTTTCGTAGACGACTTCGAGGGAAGGCTTGGACACGTCGGAGACGCCGCGCATGTCCTGCGCCGTCGCCGGCTCGAGCACCACGTCGCGCCCGACCGTGTCGGCGGAGAAGAGACCGAGCAGTCCATCCTGGCTCAGGGGAGCCGGCTGCCGCGGCGGCGCTTCGGCCACGTTGAGCGCCAGTTCGGCGAACAGGGGCGCCCACTCGGTGCCGGGCCGCCCGATGATCTGGTAGTTGGCGCTCTTGCGGC
>CAZJCW010000464.1:0-1898 GCA_964544365.1 uncultured Alsobacter sp. | reverse complement strand
CCGCATTTGAGATTCGCCACGCCGCGCGCTAAAGCCCCCTTCCATGACCCTCGCCAATGACACCAAGATCACCCCGGACCTCGTCAAGCAACACGGCCTGAAGCCCGATGAATACGAGCGCTTCGTCAAGCTGCTCGGCCGCGAGCCCACGCTGACCGAGCTCGGCATCTGCTCGGCCATGTGGAACGAGCACTGTTCCTACAAGTCGTCGAAGAAGTGGCTGAAGACCATGCCGACCAAGGGCCCCAAGGTTATCCAGGGCCCGGGCGAGAACGCGGGCGTCATCGACATCGGCGACGGTGATGCCATCGTGTTCAAGATGGAGAGTCACAACCACCCCTCTTTCATCGAACCCTACCAGGGTGCCGCGACCGGCGTCGGCGGCATCCTGCGCGACGTCTTCACCATGGGGGCGCGGCCCATCGCGGCGATGAACGCGCTGCGCTTCGGCGAGCCCGCCCACCCCAAGACCCGCCACCTCGTCTCCGGCGTCGTCCACGGCATCGGCGGTTATGGCAATTCCTTCGGCGTGCCGACCATCGGCGGCGAGGTGAACTTCCACGCCCGCTACAACGGCAACATCCTCGTCAACGCCATGGCGGTGGGCCTCGCCCGCGCCGACGAGATTTTCTACGCCAAGGCCACCGGCGTCGGCATGCCGATCGTCTATCTCGGCTCCAAGACCGGCCGCGACGGCATCCACGGCGCGACGATGGCGTCCGCCGAGTTCGACGACAAGTCGGAGGAAAAGCGCCCGACCGTGCAGGTCGGCGATCCCTTCGCCGAGAAACTGCTGCTCGAAGCCTGCCTCGAACTCATGAAGACCGGTTCCGTGATCGCCATCCAGGACATGGGGGCCGCGGGCCTCACCTGTTCGGCTGTGGAAATGGGGGCCAAGGGCAATCTCGGCGTCGAGCTGGACCTCGACAAGGTGCCTTGCCGCGAGCCGGGCATGTCGGCCTACGAGATGATGCTGTCGGAGAGCCAGGAGCGCATGCTCATGGTGCTCGACCCGGCGCGCGAGAAGGAGGCGGAGGCCATTTTCCGCAAGTGGGGGCTCGACTTCGCCGTCGTGGGCCACACCACCGACACGCTGCGTTTCGTCGTGAAGCACCACGGCGAGGTGATGGCCGACCTGCCGATCAAGGAGCTCGGCGACGAGGCGCCGCTCTACGACCGGCCGCACGTCCCCACGCCGGCGAGACAGGCCGTCGACCCGGCCTCCGTGGCCGCGCCGGTTTCGAACGCCGCCGCTCTCCTGCGCCTGGTCGGATCCCCGGAGCTTTGCTCGAAGCGCTGGGTCTGGGAGCAATATGACCACATCATCCTGGGCAACACGATCCAGAAGCCCGGCGGCGATGCCGCGGTCGTGCGGGTCGAGGCGGGTCCGAAGGGCCTCGCCCTGACGTCGGACGTCACTCCGCGCTACTGCGAGGCGGATCCCTTCGAGGGAGGGAAGCAGGCCGTGGCCGAAGCGTGGCGCAACATCACCGCCGTCGGCGGGCGCCCGCTGGCCATCACCGACAACCTCAACTTCGGCAATCCGGAGCGGCCGGAGGCCATGGGGCAGTTCGTCGGCTGCATCCGCGGCATCGGCGAGGCCTGCCGGGCGCTCGATTTCCCGGTCGTGTCGGGCACTGTCTCGCTCTACAACGAGACCAACGTCCGCGGCATCCTGCCCACGCCGACCATCGGCGGCGTCGGGCTCGTCGACGACGTCGCCGTCCATGCCACCATCGCCTTCCGCGAGGCCGGCCAGTCCGTGATTCTCGTCGGGGCGACCGCCGGGTGGCTCGGCCAGTCCCTCTACCTGCGCGACGTCTGCGGCCGAGAGGAGGGCGCCCCGCCGCCGGTCGACCTCGCCGCCGAGCGCCGCAACGGCGACTTCGTGCGCCGGC
>CAZJCW010000463.1:0-1901 GCA_964544365.1 uncultured Alsobacter sp. | reverse complement strand
TGACCATCACGTAGCCGCGGTGGGCGAGCTTCAGGGCGTGGTAGGCGTTCTGCTCCACGAGGAAGACGGTGAGGCCCTCCTTGCGGTTGAGTTCGCGGATCGCATCGAAGATCTGCTTCACGATCAGCGGAGCGAGGCCGAGCGACGGCTCGTCGAGCAGCAGCAGCTTGGGGCGGGCCATCAGCGCGCGGGCAATCGCCAGCATCTGCTGCTCGCCGCCCGAGAGGGTCCCGCCGCGCTGGCCGATGCGTTCCTTGAGACGCGGGAACAGCGTGAACATGCGCTCGAGGTCTTCCTCGAAATGGGCGAAGCCGTTGATCGAGGCCCCCATCTGCAGGTTCTCGTAGACGGTCATGCGCGGGAACACGCGCCTGCCCTCCGGGGACTGCGAGATGCGAAGACGCGCGATCTCGTGCGTCGGCATCTGCGTGATGTCGGTCCCGGCAGAGGTGATCGTGCCCTCGCGGGCCCTCGGATTGCCGAAGATCGTCATCATGAGCGTCGACTTGCCGGCGCCGTTCGCCCCGATCAGCGTGACGATCTCGCCTTCGTGGACGTCCAGATCCACGCCCTTCAACGCGATGATGTTGCCGTAGAAGGTCTTCACACCGCGGACGGCGAGCATGAGGGGACCTGGTGCCGGCATCGTGGATGCCGAGGCGGCGGGTGCGCTCGTCATGGCCGGGCCTCCGCCTGAATCTCTTCCGCGACGTGCTCGACCTCCGCCTCCACCTGCTCGACCTCCTCGTCCTCCACGCCGAGATAGGCGGCGATGACCTTGGGATCGGACTGGATGTCCTTCGGCGTGCCGTCCGCGATCTTCGTGCCATAGTCGAGGACGACGACATGGTCGGAAATCTGCATCACGACCGACATGTCGTGCTCGATGAGCAGGATCGACGTCCCGTGATCCTTGCGGATCGAGCGCAGGAGTTCGTTGAGCTCCAGGCTCTCCTTGGGATTGAGGCCGGCCGCCGGTTCGTCGAGGCACAGCAGAACCGGATCGGTGCACATGGCGCGGGCGATCTCGAGGCGACGCTGGGCGCCGTAGGGCAGGTCGCCCGCCGCGTCGTCGGCGCGGTCGATCAGTCCGGTCTTCTCCAGCCAGAGGACCGCCTTCGCCATCGCCGCGCGCTCGCTCGACTTGTAGCTGCTGGCGCCGAGCACGCCGAGGAACGTCATCCCTGAGGCGATCATCAGCGGATTGTGCTGGGCGACCAACAGGTTCTCGAGCACGGTCATGCCCTGGAACAGCCGGATGTTCTGGAAGGTGCGGGCGACCTTCGCCTTCCAGTTGATCTTGAAGTCCGGCAGCCGCTCGAGCAGGTACTGCGACCCATCGAGATGGTTGAGCGCGATCATGCCTTCCGTCGGCTTGTAGAAGCCCGTGATGCAGTTGAACACGGTCGTCTTGCCGGCTCCGTTGGGACCGATCAGGGCGGTGATGTCGCCGCGCCGCGCCTCGAAGCTGAGATTGTTGACGGCGACGAGGCCGCCGAAGCGCATCGTCAGGTGGTCGACCTTGAGAAGAGCGGTGCTCATCAGCCGTGTCCCTCCTTCACGAGCGAACCCGAAACCGATTTGCTTTCCTTCAGGAAGGCGGTCGGTTCGCGCGTCGAGATCAGGCCGCGCGGCTTCCACAGCATGATCAGCACCATTGCAAGGCCGAAGATGAGCATCCGGTATTCGGCCGGATCGAATCCCTGGCCGAAGATCTGCTTCAGGAAATCCAGTTCGCGCAGGATCTCGAAGCCGCCCACGAGCGCAATCGAGGCAATCACCACGCCGACGAGGCTGCCGGTTCCACCCAGAACCACGATGGCGAGGACCTGGGCCGATTCGATGAAAGTGAAGCTCTCCGGCGAGATGAAGCCCTGGCGGGCGGCAAAAAAGCATCCGGC
>CAZJCW010000462.1:0-1907 GCA_964544365.1 uncultured Alsobacter sp. | reverse complement strand
CGCCTTGGCGCGTCCCGACAGACCGAGACGGTGGACCTTGCCGATCACCGCATTGCGCGTGACGCCATTTCCGAGTTCGCCGGCGATCTGGCTGGCGCTGAGGCCCTGGTTCCAGAGCTTTTTCAGCAGCTCCACGCGATCGTCGTTCCAGGACATCGGCCTCTTTCCCGTGTTGTTGACGTGATCGTCGAATCCCTTCGCGCTCGTGCCCCATTCTCATGAAGCCCGGACGCAAGATGTCGACGGTCCCGTGGTTTGCCGCACCAGATGTCGTATTCGACAGGCGCGAAACTACGCCACCGCGGGACTCCGGTGCAACCGGCCAGAGCTGCCTCGCCATGTTTTCAACAAGGATCGTGGCACCACGGCGGCGCCGTGGAATCAGGCCCGCGCGTTGACAAGGCCGATGGGCTCGCACAATAGTTTTTCGTCGTGCCGCCCGTGGGGGCGGCTTTTTGATTTGCAGGCCTCACCCGAGAGAACTGGACCCATGGCCGCTGAGAACCAGACACCGTCGCCGCTGCTCCCGACCTTCGCGCGCGCCGAGCTGTCGTTCGAGCGAGGCGAGGGACCGTGGCTCGTGACCGATCGAGGCGAGCGCTACCTGGATTTCGGCGCGGGCATCGCGGTGAACGCGCTCGGCCATTCGCACCCGCATCTCGTGAAGGCCCTGACCGACCAGGCCGCCAAGGTCTGGCACACGTCGAACCTCTACAGGATCCCGGAGGGCGAGCGACTGGCGCAGCGCCTCGTCGACAACACCTTCGCCGACCACGTGTTCTTCACGAACTCGGGCGCGGAAGCGCTGGAGTGCGCCATCAAGATGGCGCGCAAGTACCACCACGCGAACGGCCAGCCCGAGCGTTTCCGGATCGTCACCTTCGAGGGGGCGTTCCACGGGCGGACCCTCGCCACGATCGCCGCCGGCGGCCAGAAGAAGTACCTTGAGGGTTTCGGCCCGAAGGTCGAAGGCTTCGACCAGGTTCCGTTCGGCGACCATGAGGCGCTGAAGGCGGCCATCGGGCCGGAGACGGCGGCGATCCTGATCGAGCCGATCCAGGGCGAGGGCGGCGTGCGGGCGGTGCCGCCGCAGTGCCTGCGCGGGTTGCGCGCGCTGTGCGACGAGCATGGCCTCCTGCTCATCTTCGACGAGGTGCAGACCGGCGTCGGCCGCACCGGCAAGCTGTTCGCGCACGAGAAGGTCGGCGTCACGCCCGACATCATGGCCATTGCCAAGGGCATCGGCGGCGGCTTCCCGATGGGAGCGTGCCTGTCGACGCGCGAGGCCGGCAAGGGCATGACGGCCGGCGTGCACGGGACGACGTTCGGCGGCAACCCCCTTGCCATGGCCGTCGGCAACGCGGTGCTGGACGTGGTGCTGGCGCCGGGCTTCCTGGAATCCGTCGAGCGCATCGGGCTCGTCATGAAGCAGCGCCTCGCGGAGCTGAAGGATCGCCACCCGGCGGTGATCGAGGACATTCGCGGCGAGGGCCTCCTCATCGGCATCAAGTGCCGCGTGCCCAACACCGACCTCGCTGCCGCCGCCCGGGCCGAGCACCTGCTCGCGGTTCCGGCCGGTGACAACGTGCTTCGCCTGCTTCCGCCGCTGAACATCGACGAGTCCATCGTCGGCGAAGCCGTCGGCATGCTCGACCGTGCGGCGACGGCCATCGAGAAGGCGGCGATGAAGGGAGCTGCGGAATGACCGCAGCGCCCCGGCATTTTCTCGACCTCACGGACTTTTCCGGCGAGGAGCTGAGGCGCATCCTGTCGGCTTCCGCCGGACTGAAGGCCAGCCGGCGCCGCGGACAGCGCCAGGAGCAGCGTCCGCTCGACGGCAAGACGCTGGCGATGATCTTCGACAAGCCCTCGACGCGCACGCGGGTGTCGTTCGATCTCGCCATGCG
>CAZJCW010000461.1:0-1921 GCA_964544365.1 uncultured Alsobacter sp. | reverse complement strand
GCATGTCGACGCGCAGCTTGGCGTCGAGGTTCGACAGCGGCTCGTCGAACAGGAAGATGCGCGGGTTGCGCACCAGCGCCCGTCCCATGGCCACGCGCTGCCGCTGGCCGCCGGAGAGCTGGCTCGGCTTGCGGTTGAGCAGATGGCCGATCTGCAGCATCTTCGCGACGCCCTCGACGGCCTTGTCGCGCTCGGCCTTCGGCACGCCGCGCATTTCCAGCGCGAAGGTGATGTTCTGCGCCACGGTCATGTTCGGATAGAGCGCGTAGCTCTGGAACACCATGGCGATGTCGCGCTTGGACGGGTGCAGGTCGTTGATCGGCTGCCCCTCGACCCGGATCTCGCCGGAGGTGATGGTCTCCAGCCCGGCGATGGTGTTGAGCAGCGTCGATTTTCCGCAGCCCGACGGGCCGACGAGGACGAGGAAGCCGCCCTTGTCCAGCGTGAGGTCGATCCCCTTGAGGATGTCGACCGTGCCGAAGCGCTTCTTGAGGCCCGCGATCTCGAGGAAAGCCATGACGATTATCCTTTCACCGCGCCGGCCATCAGCCCGCGCACGAAGTAGCGGCCGGCGACGATGTAGACGAGAAGGGTGGGTAGGGCCGCAATGATGGCGGCGGCCATGTTGACGTTGTATTCGACGACGCCGGTCGACGTGTTGACGACGTTGTTGAGCGCCACTGTCATCGGCATGACGTCGCCCGATCCGGCATAGGCCGAGGCGAAGAGGAAGTCGTTCCAGATGTTGGTGAACTGGTAGATCACCGTGACCACGAAGATGGGCGCGGAATTGGGCAGCAGGATCCGCCGGAAGATCTGGAAGAAGCTCGCCCCGTCGACCTGCGCCGCCTTGATCAGCTCGGTGGGGAACGCCTCGTAGTAGTTGCGGAAGAACAGCGTCGTGAAGCCGAGGCCGTAGACCACGTGGACGAAGACGAGGTTCACCGTGGGGTTGCCGAAGCCGAAGTTGGTGCCGAACACCTCCCGCAGGTCGTTGCCGAAGCGGCCCAGCATGCCCAGCACGGTCGCCATCGGCAGCAGCACCGACTGGAACGGGATGAAGCAGGCGAACAGCATCAGGCCGAACACCAGCTTGTGGCCGCGGAACCGCCACTTGGTCAGCACGTAGCCGTTCAGCGCGCCGAGCACGGTGGAGATGAGCACCGCCGGCACGACCATCTTGGCGGAGTTCCAGAAGTAGCCCTTGATGCCGGCGCAGGTCAGGCCGACGCAGGTCTCGCCCCATGCCTTCAGCCAGGGCTCGATCGTCGGGTCCTTCGGCAGCGCCAGCATGTTGCCCGACTGGATCTCGTCCATCGTCTTGAAGGACGTCACCAGCATCACGAACAGCGGGATCAGGTAGACGAGGGCGAAGAACAGCAGCAGCCCGTAGATGACGATCCGGTTGAGGATCGCGGCGTTGCGGGCGGACGAGGCGGCGGAACCCGCCGGTGCGGCGGCGTTCATCGGGCCTTCTCCTTCAGCTCGGAGTAGAGGTACGGGACGATGATCGCCGTGATCGTCATCAGCATGATCACCGCGCTGGCCGACCCGACGGCCATCTCGTTCCGCTTGAAGGTGTATTCGTACATGAAGTTGGACGGCAGCCAGGCCGATCCGCCGGGTCCGCCCGACGTCAGCGCCACCACGAGGTCGTAGGACTTGATCGCCATGTGGGCGAGGACGATGAAGGCGGACAGGAACACCGGCCGCAGCATCGGGATGATGATGCGCCGGTAAAGCTGCACCGGGCTCGCGCCGTCCATCTGGGCGGCTTTCATGATCTCGCCGTCGATGCCGCGAAGGCCGGCGAGGAACATCGCCATGACGAAGCCCGACGCCTGCCAGACGCCGGCGATGACGACGGTGTAGATCACCCGGTCCTTGTTCTTGATCCAGTCGAAGTGGAAGCTCGTCCAGC
>CAZJCW010000460.1:0-1953 GCA_964544365.1 uncultured Alsobacter sp. | reverse complement strand
CGGGCCGGGCCATCGCGGGCCTCGAAGGGCTCCAGGTCGTCGATGCCCTCGCCGACGCCGATGAAATGCACCGGAAGCCCGAACCTGGCGGCCAGCGCGACGAGGATGCCGCCCCGGGCGGTGCCGTCGAGCTTGGTCATCACGAGGCCGGTCACGCCGGCGATGCGGCCGAAGATCTCGACCTGCGACAGCGCGTTCTGGCCGACGGTGGCGTCGAGCACAAGCAGCACCGCGTGCGGGGCGGAGGCGTCGACCTTGCGGATCACGCGGACGACCTTCTCCAGCTCGGCCATCAGCTCGGTGCGGTTCTGCAGCCGGCCGGCGGTGTCGACGAGGAGGACGTCGGTGCCGGCTTCGCGCGCCCGGGTGAGGGCATCGAAGGCGAGCCCGGCCGCGTCGGCACCCTGCTCGCGCGCCACGACCGGCGAGCCGGTGCGCTCGCCCCAGACCTTGAGCTGCTCGATGGCGGCGGCGCGGAACGTGTCGCCGGCGGCGAGCATGACGGACCGGCCCTCGGCGCGGAACTTCGAGGCAAGCTTGCCGATGGTGGTGGTCTTGCCCGAGCCGTTGACGCCGACCATCAGGATCACGAAGGGCTTGCGCGACGCGTCCACGGCCAGCGGCACGGCCACCGGCTCCAGGGTCTTCTCGACCTCGGCGGCGAGGATGGCCTTCACGTCCTCCGGCGCGATGTCCTTGCCGTAGCGTCCCTTGCCGACCGCCGCGACGATCCGGCCGGCGACGTCGACGCCGAGATCGGCCTGCACGAGGATGTCCTCGAGGTCCTCGAGCGTGCCCTCGTCCAGCTTGCGCTTGGTGAAGAGGTCGGTGATCCCGGTCCCGATGGCGCCGGACGACCGCGACAGGCCCTGCCGCAGCCGCTGCCACCAGGACAGGCGCGGCGCGGCCGGCGCGGTCCCCTCGCCGGGCTCGGCCGGTCGGGCGGGCTCGCGGCCGAACAGGCGGGACAGCAGGCCGGGTTTCTTCTCGTCTTCGCTCATGTGCCTCCGATAGCCGTTTCCCGTGACGACAGGAAGGAGGATCGCGCCGGACGGCGTCGCGCACGCCCGGCAGGACTTGCGCCGCGCGGCGCGCTAGAGATCGGTCATGGACACGCACCTCGACCTCCTCCCCCGGCTCCTCCATCGCGACGGCCTGATGCTCATCCTCGACAAGCCGGCCGGCATCGCCGTGCACCGCGGGCCGAAGGCGGCGGCGGGCGACGTCAATCTCGAGCAGTTCTTCGGGCAGCTGACGTTCGGCCTGCCCCGCCCGCCCGCGCTGGCGCACCGGCTGGACAAGGACACCTCCGGCTGCCTGGTGCTGGGGCGCCACCGCAAGGCGCTGGAAACGCTCGGCACCCTGTTCAAGCAGGGGAAGATCGACAAGACCTACTGGGCGGTGGTGGAAGGCGGCCCCGCTGACGGGGACGGGCTGATCGACCGGCCGCTCGGCCGCCGCGACGCGACGCGGGGCTGGTGGATGAAGGTCGACGACGACGGGCAGGATGCGCGCACGCGCTGGCGCGTGATGGGCCGCGGCGTCGACGAGGGCGGCGGGCCGCTGACGTGGCTGGCACTGGAGCCGCTGACCGGCCGCACCCACCAGCTGCGCGTGCACTGCGCCTCGATGGGATGGCCGATCCTCGGCGACACGGTGTACGGCACCGCCCCGCGGACGGGCGGGCCGATGCTGCACCTGCACGCGCGGGAGGTTGTCGTGCCGCTGGTGAAGAACCGCGATCCCGTCCATGTGCGCGCGCCGGTGCCCGGGCACATGCGCGCACGCCTTGCCGCCTGCGGCTGGGGCGGCGAGGAGGTTCCGCCTCCCTGAGGGATTGCTGCGGGACCGGTCCGGCTCTTTTGGACGGTGTCCGTTGCGCCCGACGGCGGGTGCGCCGGCCCCTGGGTCCCCTTCCCGCGCCTGCGGCGCGCCGGGGACGACGGGGAGGGG
>CAZJCW010000459.1:0-1976 GCA_964544365.1 uncultured Alsobacter sp. | reverse complement strand
CTCCTCGATCACCTTCTGGTTGCGGCGCTGGATGGAGCACTCGCGCTCGCCGAGATAGATGACGTTGCCGTGCTTGTCGCCGAGTACCTGGATTTCGATGTGGCGCGGGTCGACGATGAACTTCTCGACGAAGACGCGGTCGTCGCCGAAGGAGGACGCCGCTTCTGAGCGTGCGCGGGCGAAGCCTTCCGCCACCTCGCCGGCCGAATAGGCGATGCGCATGCCCTTGCCGCCGCCGCCGGCCGACGCCTTGATCATCACCGGGTAGCCGATCTCGTCGGCGATCTTCACCGCGTGCTCGGGATCCTCGATCACGCCGAGATAGCCCGGCACGGTCGAAACGTTCGCCGCGCTGGCCGCCTTCTTCGATTCGATCTTGTCGCCCATCGCCTCGATGGCGCCGGGGTTCGGGCCGATGAACACGATCCCCGCGGCCTGCAGCGCCGTCGGGAAGGCCGCGCGCTCGGACAGGAACCCGTAGCCCGGGTGCACACCCTGGGCCCCGGTGCGCCGGCAGGCCTCCACGATGCGGTCGATCAGCAGGTAGGACTGCGCCGCCGCCGGCGGGCCGATATGCACCGCCTCGTCGGCCATCTCGACATGCAGGGCATCCTTGTCGGCGTCCGAATAGACCGCGACCGTCTTGATGCCCATGCGCCGTGCGGTCTTGATCACACGGCAGGCGATCTCGCCGCGGTTGGCGATGAGGATTTTGTCGAACATGCCCTGTCCCGGATCTGAAGGCGGGAGATATCAGGGCTTTCTAGGCGTTCGGTGGGGACGCGTCCACTGATCGAAGGGTGGAGACGAAGGCGTTGGTCACGCCGCCTTGAGCGCTTCGGCCGCCGGCGTGGAGCCGCCGCCGAAGCGGTTCTCGGACAGGGCGCGCACGAGCAGGCGCTCGTCCACCTCGACCGCCTCGCTGACGAGAGAGGCGAGCAGGACGCTGACGAGCCGGTTCGAGGCGGAGCGAGGCTGGTCGAGCTGTTCCACCAGCCAGTCCGTCTGCTCTCGGGTAATCCTGCCCGTCGGGCGGCATTCCCACACCAGGTGCGCGGTGATCGTGTCGATGAAGAACGGCCCCCAGGCTTCGCAGGCGGCATCGACGAGGCGCTCGATCCGCAGCAGCCCCTCGGCCTCCTCGGTCGTGATCGTCCCGCCCTCCTCGAGGGCATCGCGCATCAGCCCGACATCGACCTCGGTCACGGACTGCTTTTCGATGGTCCTGATGACCAGCGTGGAGATACGATTCGTGTCCATGGTCTTCGCCTTTCCGATCGGCGCCGCGAGGCGGTGCGGATGTGTCTGGCGCAGTCTCCGGCTCGCCCACTGAGTCGCCGGTTAACCCTCGGGATCCTAACGACTATTCACCTTAAGGCCCGGTCACCCGGCGTGGTTACGAGGGTCTTGAAGTCGGCCCGCGCCACCCTTCCCTCTCCCACCCGCCCGGCCTTCTCCGTCCTGGCCGACATCCTCCGTCATGGCCGGGCCCGGCCCGGCCATCCACGACTTTGCGGCCGGATCCCATGCATGGATCCCCGGGCCAGGCCCGGGGATGACGGACAGGAGCGCGGTGAGGGCGGGCGAAGGCCGGGACGCCCGCGGTTCCGTGGAGGCGATTGCCGGTGCACGGAAAAAGAGCATCCACGCCGAACGTCTCCCGAATGGCGGCGTTGTCCCGGGTTCTCACCCGTGCCCGGTCGAACATCCCGCACGGAAGCATTGACGCGGCGACGCGCGGCATGCTCCCTGCTTGGACATTCCACGGTCCTGGTCGGGATATGCCTGCGCGCCTTGCCGTATGCCTTACGCCCGACGCCAACTTCTTCAGGCCCGCGGTCCTGACGGCAGCGAGCATTCTGGCGCAGCCCGACAGTGCCGACCTGGACGTGCTCCTCCTGTGCGAGGAGGCCGACGTCGCACCTGGATTCGCCGATCTCGATCCCGCCCTGCGGTCACGCCTCTACCTGCGCATC
>CAZJCW010000458.1:0-1978 GCA_964544365.1 uncultured Alsobacter sp. | reverse complement strand
GCGCGTTCGCTGATGGCGGGCGGCGTGCTGACCTTCGTCAAGATCCTGCGGGACCTGTCGCTGGTCGTTCTGCTCTTCACGCCGGCAACACCGGTCCTCAGTGTCCTGGCCTACCGGTATGCCTCGGAAGGTTTCCTCCAGTTCGGCAATGCCATCACCGCCCTCATCACGGCTGTCGCCCTGGCGTCGACGCTGTTGGCCCAGCGCCTTCAGGGCAAGGCCGAGCCCTGGCTCGACGAGGATCGCAAGGAGACGCGATGACTGTCCAGGTCCGCGAGAAGGATCCGTTGCCGATGTCGCCTGCGACGGCGCCGGTGCCGGCGATCGAGATCAACGATCTCGATCGCGCTTACGGGGCCTTCAAGGCCGTGGCGGACGTGAACATCAGCGTCCCGCGGGGCTCGTTCCTCGTCCTTGTCGGGCCGTCCGGCTGCGGCAAGAGCACGATGCTTCGCATGCTGGCCGGCCTCGAGGCTCCGACCCGTGGCTCCATCGCCTTCGAAGGGCAGGAGGTTGCCAACGGGGCGCGGGGGGTGATCAAGGGGCCGGGCCAACGGAACTGCGGCCTCGTGTTCCAGTCCTACGCCCTGTGGCCGCACATGACCGTCGCGGCCAATGTCGAGTGGCCGCTGAAGGTCGCCGGGCGATCCGCCGCCGACCGCCGGGCACGGGTTGCCGAGGTGCTCCGGCTGATGGCGATCGAAAGGCTGGCCGAGCGCTATCCGAACGAAATCTCGGGCGGCCAACAGCAGCGTGTGGCTATTGCCCGGATGGTCGCGCCGGAGCCCGGAATCCTTCTGTTCGACGAACCCCTTTCGAACCTCGACGCGCAGCTGCGGGTCGAGATGCGGACGGAGCTCATGCGCGTACACAGGGCTACGGGCGCGACCAGCGTGTACGTGACGCACGATCAGGTCGAGGCCTTGACGATGGCGACCCACGTCGCCGTTCTCAAGGACGGCCGCGTCGAGCAGTTCGGCTCGCCAGACGAACTGCTGAGCCGGCCTCGCACGGCCTTCGTGGCAACTTTCATCGGCACCCCGCCGGCCAATCTGGTGCCCGTCGAGGCCAGGGCGGGAGCATGGTTCTTCGACGGCGTGAGGATCGGCAACGCCAGCGGGTCCGGACCGTCACAGATCATGTACCGGGCGGAGCGGCTCGCCGTCACCGGCGCCGAGACGGAGGGCGCGGTCCGGGCCGAGGTTCTGGAAGCGGTGCCACTCGCGGGGCGGACGATGGTGACGGCCCGTGCCCGCGACACGCGGCTGACGGCCGTCATCGACCACGCCCGCCGGTTCACCATCGGCGAAGCCATAGGCATCCTGCTGCCGGCCGAGCCCGACGGCGTTTTTGACGAGAAGGGTATGCGGCGCTCATGACACGACTGGTTCTCGTTCGACACGGGCAGACCGCCTGGAACGCCACACATCGTTTGCAGGGGCAGGCGGATATCGGCCTGTCCCCCGAGGGGATGCGCGAGGCCACCTCCATCGCTCCGCTCGTTCAGGATCTCGATCCGCAATCGGCCATTTCGTCGGATCTGAAACGCACACGCGAGACCGCCAAGCTTATCGGCCTGAACCCGGTCGTCGTCGATGAACTCTGGCGCGAGGCGAACCTCGGCACGTGGGAAGGGAAGGCCAAGAGCGAGCTCGATCCGGCCGACTACCGCGCCTGGCGCGCAGGGCGCTTCGACCCGCCGGGAGCGGAACCCTGGCAGGAATTCCGGGAGCGCATCAGCCGCGCCCTCGCGACGGTGCCCAGAGCCGGGACGACCGTCGTCGTGACCCATGGCGGAGCGATCCGAGCAGCCCTGTCGGTCCTGATCGGCCTGGAGCCCGACCGCATCATGCCGGTCGACCCCGGGAGCCTCACCGTCCTGGAACTCGGCGGATCCGCGAGGCTGAAGTCGTTCAACATCACGGCGAAAGTCGCGGCACCGGATGCGCCGGCCTGACCGGCAGGGTGGGGCGGCCGG
>CAZJCW010000457.1:0-1980 GCA_964544365.1 uncultured Alsobacter sp. | reverse complement strand
CGTTCCTGGCGGTGAAGATCACCTTCATCAACGAGATCGCCGACCTGTGCGAGGCGGTGGGCGCCGACGTGCAGGAGGTGGCGCGCGGCATCGGCCTCGACAACCGCATCGGCTCGAAGTTCCTGCACGCCGGCCCGGGCTACGGCGGCTCCTGCTTCCCGAAGGACACGCAGGCGCTGGCCAAGACGGCGCAGGACGCCGGCACGCCGGTTCGCATCGTCGAGACGGTGGTCGCGGTCAACGACCAGCGCAAGCGCGCCATGGCGCGCAAGGTCGTCGCGGCCTGCGGCGGCAGCGTGCGGGGCAAGACGATCGCCGTGCTCGGCCTGACCTTCAAGCCGAACACCGACGACATGCGCGAGGCGCCGTCGCTGTCGATCATCACCGCGCTGCAGGACCAGGGGGCGCACATCCGCGCCTACGACCCGGAGGGAATGCAGGCCGCGCGGGCCATGCTGACCGACGTCGAGTACGCCCCCAGCGCCTATGCCTGCGTCGAGGGCGCCGACGCGCTGGTCATCGTCACCGAGTGGGATGCCTTCCGCGCCCTCGACCTCGGCCGCGTCCACGGCCTGCTCAAGAGCCCCGTCGTCGTCGACCTGCGCAACATCTACCGCCCCGACGACATGCGCCGCAGGGGGTTCACCTACGTCGGCGTCGGAAGGGCCTGAGGCGGGCCGAGCGCGGTCGCCGTTGCGGTTGATCGAGCGTGAGGGCCGGGTGTTGGATCTGGCTGTGACTGACCCGGTGCGTCGGCCCCTGGGTCCCCTTCCCGGCGCTTCGCGCCGCCGGGGATGACGGGTTTAGGCCTTGGAACAGGCTGCCCTGACCCGAGTGGCGGTGGCCTGCGGCCGGAACTGCGGAGGGGTGGGGCGCCCGCAGGGGCTCAGGCCGGAGATCGTCCCGGACGCAGGGCTCGCGCCGGAGATCGTCACGGGCGGGTGCCATCGACCGCGTTCGCGCTCTACACTGTCGGAAAAGGGGAGCGTGACGCCATGGGGACCGTCGACTACGAGGCCGAGTACAACAACCGCGCCCGCGTGCCCGAGCACCCGGGGCTGATCGAGGGCTGGCAGCGCGACGCGGCGGCTTGGCGGGCCCTGGCGAAGGGCGAGTGGGGTGTCTCCTACGGCGAGGGGCCGCGCATGGCGCTCGACGTGGTCGGCGACGGGACGGGCCCCATCGTGATGTTCGTCCACGGCGGCTACTGGATGGCGCTGGACCGGTCGTTCTTCACCCACATGGCGCGTGGCCTCAACGCGCGCGGCGTCACCGTGCTGATCCCGAGCTACGATCTCTGCCCGGCGGTCGGCATCGGCGACATCGTCGCGGAGATCAGGCAGGCCTGCCTCTATGCGTGGCGGCGCTTCGAAAAGCCGCTGACGGTGGCGGGTCATTCGGCCGGCGGCCATCTCGCGGCCTGCATGCTCGCCACCGACTGGCGCGCCGAGTCGCCCGATGCGCCGCCCGGGCTGGTGCGGTCGGCCTATTCGCTGTCGGGCCTGTTCGACCTGACCCCGCTCGTCCACACCAGCATGAACGCCACGCTGCGCCTGACGGCGGAGGAGGCGCTGCGCCTGTCGCCGGTGACGTGGACGCCGCCGCGCGGGCTGGCGCTGGACGCCGTCGTCGGCGGCGCCGAGAGCGGCGAATACCTGCGCCAGAGCCGCGACATCGCCGACATCTGGGGCGCGGGCGGCGTTCGCACGCGCTGCGAGGCGCTGGAAGGCGAGAACCACTTCACCGTCGTCGCGCCGCTCGCCGACCCGGCCTCGCCGATGACGAAGCGGGTGGCGTCGCTGGCCGAGCAGGCCGGCCTGCCGTAGGCCGGCGCCGGCCGTCTCGGCGGTCGGCCTTCCCAGCCGCCGGAGGCGGATGACGCCGCCCCCGCGACCCCCTATTGTCGCGAAAACGACTCCAACGGACGGGCGCGATGCAGACCTTCTTCGTCGAGATCAAGTGCAAGCTGGGCAAGACCTA
>CAZJCW010000456.1:0-1983 GCA_964544365.1 uncultured Alsobacter sp. | reverse complement strand
AAGCCGAAGATGGGAGCCTACTGATGAAGACCCTGAAGGTTCTCTCCGCGCTGTTGACCTACCCCTGCGCCGAACTCGCCGCCGCCGGCGACGCGCTGAAGGCGGCGCTCGCCGCCGAAGGCGTGCTGCCGAAGGCGGCGGCTGCAGCGGTCGTCCGCCTGATCGACGACCTGGCCCAGCGCGATATCTTCGACGCCCAGGAACGCTACGTCCTGCTGTTCGATCGCACGCGCTCGCTTTCGCTCCACCTGTTCGAGCACGTCCACGGCGAGAGCCGCGATCGCGGCCAGGCCATGGTCGACCTGCTGCGAATCTATGAGGACGCAGGCTTCTCGCCGACGCCGACCGAGCTGCCCGACTACCTGCCGCTTTTCCTGGAATATGCCTCGACGCGCGATCCTGCCGATGCACTGGAGTTGATCGGCCAGCCAGGCCACGTCTTCGCTGCACTGCGCGAACGCCTCGCCAAGCGCGGCTCCATCTACGAAGCCGTATTCGCCGCGCTCGTCGGGCTGTCAAAGGCGAAACTCGACCGTGAGGCGCTCGCCGCCCTTCGGGCCGAGCCGGACCCCGAGCCCGACGACCTCGAAGCGCTCGACGCCGCCTGGGAGGAGGAAGAGGTCCTCTTCGGCCCGGGCGCGGCGACCGCCGACTGCGGAAAGGATGGCCTGGCGGCCAAGATCCGCCAGGCCCGCCGACCCGCCGCCGGTCTCGAACCCGTGCCGGGCGCCGGGCCCCGCACGATCATCGCGACGCCGCTTTCCGTCCGTTCCTGAGGAGCCCCGCCATGCGCGACGCGGTCTTCCACGTCCTCTTCGTCTGGTATCCCTATGTCTGCCTGTCGTCCTTCATCTTCGGCAGCATCATCCGCTTCGACCGGGAGCAGTACACCTGGAAAGCGGGCTCCAGCCAGATGCTGCGCAAGCGGCAGCTCTTCTGGGGCTCCAATCTCTTCCACGTCGGAATCCTGTTCCTGCTGATGGGCCACGCCGTCGGCCTCCTGACGCCGCAGGCGATCTACTCGCTGGTCATGACGCCCGCGCAGAAGCAGATGATCGCCATCGTCGCCGGCGGGATCGCCGGATCGGTGTGCTTCGTCGGCCTCTCGCTGCTCCTGCATCGCCGGCTGACCGACCCCCGCATCCGCCAGACCTCGACCTACATGGACCTCGCGGTGCTCGGCATCCTGTGGGTGCAGCTGGCGCTGGGCCTCCTGACGCTGCCGTTCTCCCTCTCGCACTCCGACGGCGCGGTCATGCTCGTTCTCGCCCACTGGGCGCAGGGCATCCTCACCGTCAGTCCCGTCGACGCGCGAACGCTGCAGGGCCTGAACTGGCCCTACCTTGTCCACCTCGTGCTCGGCATGACGATCTTCCTGATCTTCCCGTTCTCCCGCCTTGTCCACATCTGGTCGGCGCCGGTCTGGTACCTCGGACGCAAGGGCTACCAGATCGTCCGGACACGGCGGGACCTCACGGGCGGACAGCGCCGCCCCAACCCGACCCCTGCGGAGTAACCGGCCATGTCAGCCCCCGTCCAAGATGTCACCGGCTGCAACGTCAAGCCGGTCCTGTCCACGAAGCCGAAGACGGTCAGCGTCAACGGCGTCGCCATAGCCCGGGCAGCGATTGCCCGCGAAACGCAGAACCACCCGGCGGCAAGGCCGATCGACGCCTGGCAGGCCGCGGCACGGGCTCTCGTGGTTCGTGAACTCCTGCTGCAGGAAGCCCGCCGCCTGGGCATGACCCCCGCCCCGGCGACCGACGGCGAAGGCCGACGCGAGACCGACGAGGAGGCGCTGGTGCGCGGCCTCGTCGAACGCGAAGTGAGGACACCGGAGGCGGAGATCGAGGCCTGCCGCCGCTACTTCGCGTTCAATCGCGAACGCTTCCGCACGCCGGATCTCTACGAGGTCCGGCACATCCTGCTGGCCGCCGACCCGCGGGATGCCAAGGGGCGCGTCGAAGCCGCGGCCCGCGCGGA
>CAZJCW010000455.1:0-2037 GCA_964544365.1 uncultured Alsobacter sp. | reverse complement strand
GGATGCGATCGATCACGGCCCTGCTGGATCCGTCGGACGCGATGTAGTCCGAGAGGGCAGCGGTGATCTCCGCCTGCGGATAGGTGTGCGGGCCGAGCACGCCATGGACCGCAGCGATAGCGCTCATCGGTGCGGTCCGCTCATGATCGTTCCCTCGCTCGACGCGGCGTCTTGCGTGCGTCACCGGGTCCGGGGCGACCCCGTCAGGCTATTCCAGTCAGCCAAGGTCGCAAAGGGGCGTGACTGCCGGTCTGGCCGTTGACGCTCGTCGCGGTGGGTCGCCGCGGCCCGAACCAGCGGATCCCTTGCCTTCCCGATCACGCTGCTAGGCGCCGAGTCGCGACCGATTGCAGCGGGTGCTGACCCACCAGCCCCGTTACCTTCCTTGTGGCCACCGGGTGGTGGCTCCTGGCTGCCAGGTCCGGCATGACTTACTGCCCCTGTCGTTGATGATCCGGGGGGTGTTGTCACCGGTCCTGGTGGTGTCGGTGGATCGCTGATAGGGACATGGCCTGCGAACCTGCTGGTCTCTTCGTAACGTGGCTGCCGGACGCTGATGCCGTGCTGGCCAGGTGAGTGAAGGGAGGTCCCTGGGATGTCGTACGACGTGGTGATCGGCATGGATGTCGGTAAGCACGTCCATCACGCCTGCGCCCTTGACCCGGAAGGCAGGCGCCTGCTGGACCGGGAGGTCGACAACACCGAGAGCGCGCTGCGGGCGGTGTTCGCGGAGATGGCCGCGCATGGCGAGGTGCTGGTCGTGGTGGATCAGTTGCATTCGATCGGGGCGCTGCCGGTGACCGTCGCTCAGGCGATGGGCATCGACACCGCCTACCTGCCGGGCCTGTCGATGCGACGCTTGGCGGACCTGCATCCGGGCAACGCGAAGACCGACGCGCGGGACGCGTACGTCATCGCGCACGCCGCTCTGACGGTTCCTCACACCCTCAGGCGACTGGATGTTCCCAGCGATGCGCAGGCGGACCTGGCGATGCTGCTGGGTTATGACGATGACCTCGCCGCCCAGGTCACCGCGGCGATCAACCGACTGCGCGGCCTGCTGGTCCAGATCCATCCCAGCCTGGAGAAAGCGCTGGGAGACAACGTCTCCCACGAGGCTGTCTTGCGGCTGCTGATCAAGACCAGCGGCCCGGATGGCCTGCGCAGGATGGGCCGGGCACGGATCGACAAGGAACTGGCCAAGCACGCGCCGCGCATCCACGCCCGCCTCGCCGACGAGATCTGGACCGGGCTGAACGCGCAGACCGTCACCGTTCCCGGCACCACCGCCGCGGCGAAGGTGCTGCCCGGACTGGCGGCGCAGATCCTGCAGCTGCGCGACCAGCGGGAGCAGATAGCCCGGGACGTGGAGAAGGTTCTCGATGCGCACCCTCTTGTCCGGATCTTGACGTCCATGCCAGGAGTCGGCGTCAAGATCGCAGCCAGGCTCCTGGCCGAGATCGGCGGCGACGTGTCCGCGTTCCCCACTGCTGCGCACCTGGCCGCCTACGCCGGCCTGGCACCGGTCACCAAGCGCTCCGGTTCCAGCATCCGCGGAGAGCACGTCAATCGCGGGGGAAACAAGCGGCTCAAGAACGCCCTCTTCATGGCGGCGTTCACGTCCCTGCGAGCCGACCCCGCCTCCCGGGCCTACTACGACCGCAAGAGAGCCGAGGGCAAGAAGCACAACGCCGCCCTCATATGCCTGGCCCGACGCAAGACCGACGTCCTGTTCGCCATGATCAGAGACCACCAGCCCTACACCCCCTCAACGCCCGCTGCCGCTTGACGAACGACATAGGGACACCCCCCGTATCGCGAAGGAGTGCCACATGACCAGCGTGCAGCTCGCCGAGGCCAGCAACGCCGCCGTCTACGCGTCGATGTTTACGCTGACGCAGGCGATGATCTTCTTCGCTTTGTCCTTCGCGTCCGGCCGTCGGCCGTCCTACGGCACGCTGGCCCGCGAGGTCGAGGTCGTCGAGAGCGTGGGCGGCACCGCGGTACTGACTCGCCCGACCGTCGTCACTTCCGAGC
>CAZJCW010000454.1:0-2046 GCA_964544365.1 uncultured Alsobacter sp. | reverse complement strand
GGTCCGTCTCGTAGGCCATCACCTGCTGCATGCGCAGCGACCATTGCTGGTCCCAGGGCCGCGGCAGGCCGAGCGCCTCGTTCCACGCCGGAAGCTGAACCGCGCGGGCGCGGGCCTTCTTCGACAGCACCACGGCCAGCATCTCGATGAGGATGCGGTAGACGTTGTTCTCGGGCTGCTGCTCGGTGAGGCCGAGCGAGTTCACCTGCACGCCGTAGCGGAAGCGGCGGTGGCGTTCGTCCCGGATGCCGTAGCGCTCGAGCGTGATCTCGTCCCACAGCTCGCAGAACGCCCGCATCTTGCACAGCTCGGTCACGAAGCGCATGCCCGCGTTCACGAAGAACGAGATGCGCGCCACCACTTCGCCGAAACCGTCGTCGCTGAACGCGCCCGAGGCCTTCACCGTGTCGAGCACGGCGATGGCCGTCGCCAGCGCGAAGGCGAGCTCCTGCGTCGGCGTCGCCCCGGCCTCCTGCAGGTGGTAGCTGCAGACATTGGTGGGGTTCCACTTCGGCATGTCGGCGGTCGTGAACAGGATCACGTCCTTCACCAGCCGCATCGAGGGCGCCGGCGGGAACACGTAGGTCCCGCGCGACAGGTATTCCTTGATGATGTCGTTCTGGGTCGTGCCCTGCAGTCCGGCGCGCGGCGCGCCCTGCTCGTCGGCGACGGCCGCGTACAGCGCCAGCAGCCATGCGGCCGTGGCGTTGATCGTCATCGACGTGTTCATCTCCGCCAGCGGAATGCCGTCGAACAGCGTCCGCATGTCCCCGAGATGGGCGATCGAGACGCCCACCTTGCCGACCTCGCCCCGCGACAGCACGTGATCGGGGTCGTATCCCGTCTGCGTCGGCAGGTCGAAGGCCACGGACAGGCCGGTCTGCCCCTTGGCGAGGTTGCCCTTGTAGAGCCGGTTCGACTCCGCCGCCGTGGAATGGCCCGCATAGGTGCGGAAGATCCACGGCTTGTCGCGCTCGCGGCGCTCGGTTTCGCGGCTCATGGCGGTCTCCGGCAGGATCGACCCCGCGTCCGGGGCGTTTCGGGCAGTATGTTGCGCTGCATCATTGTGGCGCAAGCCCGCCCGCCGGCAATGGAACTAAAAGGGGATGGCGGGGGAATGGACCCCGGCTCAGGCCGACACCCGCCGGATGACGGCGAAGGCGAGCACCGCCGCGAAGGCGGAGCCGACGGCGATCCACAGCATCACGACCACGTCGGAGGCTCGCACCGGCGTGACGCTGCCCCACAGCGCGAGGCCGACGCCCATGCCGGCGAAGCAGAGGCCGCAGCACGGGCCGAGTCCGGGGCCGGCATCGTCGAGGATCGCATCGCTGATCCAGCCCATGATGACACTGGCCGCCATGAGGACCAGAAGCACCGAGCCGATGGTCTCGACCGGAACAGTCGTGAGGCCTAGCCAGTAAAGCATGGGGTGTTCCCGTGCCGTGGTCCCGACAACCTCATGCTGTCAGCATTGTCCTGACGGCGTCTCAACGCCCGTCACGCCAATCGACTAAAAAGCGTGTCGGATCTGTCGAATTACTGGCGCTCGAACTGACCCTTTCGGCCTATGGCGCACTGCAACATGAACTCTATAATCCGCCGCGACGCCCAGACCAGCGCCGGCGCCAAGACGGAGGATCGACCGTGGCCGCACCAAACGCACTGAAGCAGCCCGCGACCAAGGACCTGTACGACATCGGGGAGATCCCGCCGCTCGGCCACGTGCCGGCGCGGATGTGGGCCTGGGCCATCCGCAAGGATCGGCACGGCCCGCCCGAAAGCGCGATGCTGCTCGAGGCGGTTCCCACCTGGACGATCGGCGACGACGAGGTGCTCGTCCTCGTGATGGCCGCCGGCGTCAACTACAACGGCGTCTGGGCGGCCTTGGGCGAGCCGATCTCGCCGCTCGACGGCCACAAGCAGCCCTTCCACGTCGCGGGCTCCGATGCCGCCGGCGTCGTCTGGGCGGTCGGCGCCAAGGTCCGCCGCTGGAAGGTGGGCGACGAGGTGGTCGTCCACTGCAACCAGGACGACGGCGACGAC
>CAZJCW010000453.1:0-2051 GCA_964544365.1 uncultured Alsobacter sp. | reverse complement strand
ACGAGGCTCGGACCCATGAAGAACTGGTCGGTGATGCGCAGGTCGTTGCCGAACAGGTAGCCGCCCTGGACCTTGAGCATGCCGACGATGTTCTCGACCAGCTCGTGGTAGTAGCGCGCCTCGCCGGTGGTGCGGACGAACTGGCTGTCGCCGCCCAGACCGGCGACGTCCTGCTTCAGCTCGGCGTAGATGCCGGAGCGCGGGTTCTTGTTGTTGTCCAGCGTGTTGTAGGACAGCGTGTAACCCACGAGCGAGGTGATGTACTCGCCCTGCGCTTCCTTGAGCGCGAGCGAGGCTTCGCCGTTGTTGATACAGGCCGGCGAGCTGAAGGGGTATGTCGGGGCGAGCGAATACCAGCAGTCGTTGTACGGCTTGTTGATGGTGTTCGGGATCTCGAGCTTCGTCTGGAACAGCGAGTACCGCAGCAGCAGGGTCGACTCGTCGGTCAGCGGCAGGCCGAGGCGCAGGGTGCCGCCGGTGATGCGGTTCTCGTAGTAGGAGTACCGCGTGTTGTCGGTCTCCTTCGCGAACAGGTCGAAGCCCGCCGCCATGCGACGCTCGAGGAAGAACGGCTCGGTGAACGAGAACTCGAAGCCCTGCGAGTACTGGCCGAGCGACGCGGCGACGCGCACGAACTGCCCGCGACCGAGGAAGTTCGATTCCGACAGCGACACCTCGCCGATGAAGCCGTCAGCGGTGGAGTAGCCGCCCGCCACGGAGAACTGGCCGGTGGGCTGATCCTCGACGTCCACGTTCACGATGACGCGGTCGGGCGTCGAGCCGGGCTCGTTCGTGACACGGACACGCTTGAAGAAGCCGAGGTTGTTCAGCCGCTTCTCTGCCTTGTCGATGAGAACCTTGTTGTAGGCGTCGCCCTCTCCCACGTCGAACTCGCGGCGGACCACGTAGTCGCGGGTGCGGGTGTTGCCGCGCACGTTGATGCGCTCGATGTAGACGCGCGGGCCTTCCTCGACGATGTAGGCGATGTCGATGGTGCCGGTCTGCGGGTTGCGGTTGCCCTGCGGACGGACCTGGGAGAACGCGTAGCCCTTCGAGGCGACCGTCGTCGTCATCCCCTGCAGGGTCTTCTCCACGTCCTCGGCGTTGTAGACCGAGCCGGACGTCGTCTTCACGAGACGGTTGAGCTGCTCCGGGTTCACGTCGGCGATGCGCGAATCCACCGACGTCTGGCCGACCTTGTACTGCTGGCCTTCCTCGACGGCGATCGTGATGCGGTAGCCGCCAGCGGTCGGATCGAACTGAACGTCGCTGTTGACGATGCGGAAATCGGCGTAGCCGTGCTTCAGGTAGTAGCGGCGGACGAGTTCCAGGTCGGCGGCGATCCGATCCGGATCATAGACGTCGCTGGACTTCAGCCACGAGAGGAAGTTGCTCTCGGTGGTCGTCATCTGGTCGCGGAGGCGGCCCGACGAGAAAGCCTGGTTGCCGACGAAGTCGATCGACTTCACGCCGGTCTTGTCGCCTTCGGCGATGTTGAAGACCACGTCCACCCGCCCGTTGTCGAGCTGGACGACCTGGGGCGTCACCGTGGCCATGCCACGGCCGCTGCGCTGGTAGATCTCGCGAATGCGAGCGACGTCGCTGTCGACGATGGCCTGGCTGAACGGTCCGCGGGCCTTCGACTGGACCTCGCCCTCGAGCTGCTCGCTCTTGAGCTTCTTGTTGCCCTGGAAGACGACGCGGTTGATGACCTCGTTCTCCTTCACGACGACCACGAGCTGGCCGCCGCGCTGGGTCACGTTGACGCTGGAGAACAGCCCCGTGTTCATCAGGTCCTGGCGGGCCTGGGCCGCCGACTGACCCTGCGCGTAGGACTTGATCGTCTCGGCGTCGACCCGCCGGTTACCCTGCACCACCACGCTCTGCGCCTGGGCCTGGGCCGACAACGCCACCAGGAGGGCAAGACCGGCCGCGCTTCCCCGAAGGGCCCGAACCGAAAGCCGGTATGCCGAACTCTCACCAGTCATCGAGTATCCGCCCTTTATTCACGTTCCGGACGGGCGCGGAAGCCGCGGCCGGAATCCCGGATG
>CAZJCW010000452.1:0-2066 GCA_964544365.1 uncultured Alsobacter sp. | reverse complement strand
CCACAACCTCGGCGTGGCACCGCCTCCCGCAACCGCCGGGCACCTGCTCCCGCCGGGAGCTGCACGACTGCCGACTGCTCCGGCGCGGAGCGCCGTTTCAGGAAGCTCTCACTCGGCCCCCGGCCGTCACCCGAGCATCTTCAGCGCCTTCACGAAGAAGTCGGCTGTCCCGAAATTGCCGGACTTGAGCGCAAGGGCGAGAGGCTTGCCATCGGCGGCCAGCGTCCATGGGACGCCGGGGTCGATCTCGGGGCCGATCTGGAGCATCGAGACGCCGAGGGCGCCGACGACGGCGCCGGACGTCTCGCCGCCCGCGACCACGAAGCGGGTAACGCCGGCGGTGGCGAGGCCCGCGGCAACATCGCCCAGCAGATGCTCGATCATCGCACCGGCCTCCTCGCGGCCGAAACGATCCTGGATCGCGCGGACGGCGTCCGGCTCGGCGGTGGAGTAGACAAGGACCGGTTCGCGGCCCAGCCGGGGCTTCGCCCAGGCCAGGACGTCCGCGGCCGCCATGCGCCCTTCGGCGATGGCGACGGGATCCAGCGCGAAGGCGGGGACGCCGCGGGCCACGGCGTCGGCGACCTGCCCGCGCGTGGCGGCGGAACAGCTGCCGGCGAGGATCGCGGCGTGGCCGGCGGGTGCGGCGAAGGGCCGGGCCGGGCCGGGCGGTGCAAGCAGGCCGGTCCGTCGGAAGGCTTCCGGCAGGCCAAGCGCGATGCCGGAACCGCCGGTGAGCAGCGGCAGGCCCTCGAACGCCGCCCCCAGCGTTCGCAGGTGCCCATCCGTGATGGCGTCGGCGATGCCGATGGCCGGCCCGTCCTTGGCGAGCGCCTCGAAGGCGGCGCGGGTGGCGGCGGGGCCCTGTTCCACCGTCTGGACGGGAACGAGGCCGACGGGCAGCGCGGTCTGGCGGCCGAGGACGCGCACGAGGTCCGATTCACGCATCGGGGTCAGCGGGTGGTCCTTCATCGGGCTGTCGCTCAGCAGCTGGCGCCCGACGAAGAGGTGCCCCTGGTAGACCGAGCGGCCATTCGCCGGAAAAGCGGGGCAGGCCACGGTGTACGGCGCGGCGAGCCGCGTCACGAGCGCCTCGGCGACCGGTCCGATATTGCCCGCATCGGTGGAATCGAAGGTCGAGCAGTACTTGAACAGGATCTGCCGCGCGCCGGCGCCCAGCAACGCTTCGCAGGACGCGAGGGACCAGGCCACCGCCTCGGCGGCGGGGTTGGTGCGGGACTTCAGCGACACGACGACCGCGTCCGCATCGGGCAACGCGTCGGCCGAGGCCGGAACGCCCACGGTCTGCACGACGCGCATGCCTTCGCGAGAGAGCATGAGCGCGACGTCGGTCGCTCCGGTGAGATCGTCGGCGATGACTCCCAGCAGCATGACTTCGCCCTCCCCTCAGGCGCGGCTCCGGCAGCCGGCCGGCGCCGACCTGATTACCACCGGGCGCCGAAGGTGTCGCGCAACTCGGCGATCTCGGCTGCGCCCAGAGGCGGCAGCACCGCGCCGCGCGTCAGAAAGAGAAGCTTCGCGGTTTCCTCGGCCTCCTCCAGGGCATAGGCGGCGGCGGACACGCTCTCGTGCCAGAACGTGGGGCCGATGCGCGCCAGCATGACGCCGCGGCAGGTCCCGACATGCGGGCGCACGAGATCGACGACAGCGGGGTCGCCGGGCCGTCGGTAGGGGATCAACGGGATCCGGCCGGCCTTCATCACGTGGTACGCCGTGAGCGGCGGCACGATGTTGGACGGATCGACGCCGGGCGTGATCGACAGCGCGACGAGGTGGGTGGAATGCGTGTGCACGACGCCACCGACCGCCGGGTCGGCCTCGTAGATGGCCCGGTGCAGGCGGATCGTCTTCGATGCGCGGTCGCCGGAGACCTGCTCGCCGTCCGGACCCACCTTGGCGAGGCGGGCGGGATCGAGGTGGCCGAGGCAGGCGTCCGTCGGCGTGATCAGCCAGCCGTCCGGCAACCGGGCCGAGATGTTGCCGGCGCTGCCCACGGTGTAGCCTCGCGCATGCAGGCTGGCGCCGATGCGGCAGATCTCCTCGCG
>CAZJCW010000451.1:0-2082 GCA_964544365.1 uncultured Alsobacter sp. | reverse complement strand
CCGGCAGTCGCTTCCCCGGCGAAATGGAGCCTGTCGCCGACGGTCCGTGCCAGCGCCCGGCGCGCCGCGACCCGGCCTGGGCGGGCGACGGAATAGGAGCCCAGCGCGAAGGGATCGCTCCACCAGTCGGCGAGCCGTCCTGCGATGACATGGCCCCGCGCAGCGCCGCCCAGCATCTCGACGAGCCTGTCGGTCGCCTCCGCGACCGCGCCCGCCTCGCCGAGCCGCACGAGGTCGCGCGCCGGCGTCCCGCCGATCGTCGCCAGCGCGAGGTCGCGGTCGAACGGAAAGAGCTCGAAGACGAAGCCGGAGCGCGTTTCGTACAGGTCGGTCGGGGATGGGAGGCCAAACCGTTCGCCGTCCAGCGCCAGAGCCACCTTCGTCAGGGCGCCGGGTCGCAGGTCATCGATCGCCTGGAGCGTTGCGTCCGGAAGGGCGGGCGCGAAGCGCACGCCACCGGCCGCCAGCACGCCGACCGGCAGGGTCACGACGGCCCGGGCGGCCCGCAGCGTGCCGCGCGGCGTTTCGAGCGAGACACCCGGTCCGTCCCAGCGCACCGCCATGACGGGCGTCGACAGCGACACGGGAAGACCCGCTCCGCTGGCTTCGACCAGCCGGCCATAGCCGCCGGGGACGGTGTAGTCGTCGCCCTCCCACTGGCCCTGGAGATCGGCGACGCTGATCGCGTCGGGCTCCTCGCCGATCGCCTGCTGGCCGTAGCGCGTCGCGGCGAGGCGGGCGAAGGGACCCTCCTCCGCGACGAGGTGACCGAGCGAGGTGTCGGCCCCGGAGGCATCGAAGGCCTCGAGCTTGCGCCAGAGGCGGCGCCGGCCGTCGGTCCGCGCCGCGTTGGCGGCTGCATCGAGGGGGGTCGGCCCATCGAAGGCCCGGCCGTTGCCCCAGCCGCGATGCTCGTCCAGGGCGGCCCCGAGTTCCTTCGCGATCGCCACCCAGGGATTGCGCTCGCGGAAATGGACATAGGCCGCACCGGCGTCGAAGGAGCGGCCGGCGACCTGCGTCGTCCACACTCGCCCGCCGATCCGGTCCCGCGCCTCGAGGATGGCCACGGACAGGCCCGCCTGCCGCAGCACGGATGCCGCCGCGAGGCCGGCGGCGCCCGCGCCGATCACCGCGACGTCCACGTCGCCGCCCCCGAACCCCTGCGAAAGAGCGGGTGAAGCCACGATACCGGCTGTTCCGGCCAGCACGTCCCGGCGCGTCATGTGCAATCTCCGGCCGCTCACCCCGAGCCCTCATCGTCGGGCGCCGGTGCCGGTGCCGGAGATTGTGACGCCGGCGCGGGCCGCGTCCCCTTCGGCGTCTGCTTCGGCCCCCGGCGCTTGCGCGTCTGCGGCGTCTCGCGCGGTCCCTCGACGAGCCGCACGATCATGCCGCGCAGTGTACGGACGTCCTGCTCGCTCAGTTCCATCCGGTGGAACATGTTGCGCAGGTTGCGGCTCATCACGGGTCGCTTGTGCTCGGGCCTGAAGAAGCCGCGCCGCTCCAGCTCACCCTCGAGATACTCGAAGAACGAGACGATCATGTCACGCTTGGCCGAGGGCCAGCGTGGCCGGTACGCGAAAGGCAGCGGCGCTCCCTGCGCCTCCATCCAGGCATAGCCGAGGATCAGCACCGCCTGTGCGAGGTTGAGCGAGGCATAGGCCGGATTGACGGGATAGGTCAGGATCGCGTCCGCGAGCGCGATGTCGTCGTTCTCGAGGCCGGTCCGCTCGCGGCCGAACAGGACCCCCGCCTTCTGGCCGCTCTCGATGCGGGCGCGCAGCACGGGTCCCCCCTCGCGCGGCCCGACCACCGGCTTGCCCTGGCCGCGTTCACGCGCCGTCGTGGCGTAGACGAAGTCGAGGTCCGCGATGGCCTCGCGCACGGTGGGGTAGATCGTCGCGCGGTCGAGGATGAATTCCGCACCGGCCGCCGCCGCGCGCGTCTTGGCATGCAGCCATCGCTCCCGCGGCGCGACGATCCGCAACTCCGTCAGGCCGAAATTGGCCATGGCGCGGGCTGCCATGCCGATGTTCTCGCCCAGTTGCGGCTCCACCAGGATGACGGCAGGGCCGCCCTCCA
>CAZJCW010000450.1:0-2088 GCA_964544365.1 uncultured Alsobacter sp. | reverse complement strand
CGGCGGTTCGACTTTCTTCCCCTGGGCTTCGCCCATTCCTCGCGAGGCAAGAAAGTCGCCCCGCCGCCATCCTCCGCTCTGCTCCGGCCCGTGAACGGGTGCGGCGTCGCTCGCCTCCGGCCTGCAGATCGCCATCGAGGCCGCGATGGTCGCGGGGCTCGAAACAGCACAGGAGAAGTCACATGGCCAACATCGGTACCTTCAAGAAGTCCGGCAACGAGTACCAGGGCGAGATCGTCACGCTCAGTGTTCAGGCAAGGGGCGTGCGCATCGTCCCCGAGGCCAACCGCAGCAACGACAACGCCCCCAGCCACCGGGTGTTTGTCGGCCGGGCCGAGATCGGGGCCGCTTGGTCGAAGCGCTCCAACGAGGGCCGCGACTACCTCTCGCTCAAGCTCGACGATCCGAGCTTCACAGCGCCGATCTTCGCCAACCTGTTCGACGACGAGGACGGCGAGGGCTTCAGCCTGATCTGGTCGCGCAGCCGCAAGAAGAACGGCGAGTAAGCCCAAGCTTCCAGAGCCCCGCCCGAAGCACCGGGCGGGGCTTTTCTTTGCTCGGGCGGCCGTGACTTCTGGAAGGCCAGAAGGCTTGCCATGGGATAGCGCTTGTCAGCTATCGATCGTTCTTTCGTTCGTCTTCAAGGACTGAAGGAATTGGGCGCATCCGGCTTCGCCGGACCGGGCTCTATGCGGCCGATTGGGAGGGAGGCGGCCGCACGAAGCCACCCTTCAGCTGAAGCGAGGGAAGGGTGTCTTCGCCTGACGGTTACGATCCCTTGCGGTCACGACCGTGATTTTTGCACCGGCTCCACGAGCAGGTCAGCCGGACGAACGTTCAAGGACTCTGCCACTTGCAAGATCGTCAGGAGAGTGACGTTCTGCAGCCCACGCTCGATCGCACTGACGTAGGCCCGGTCCACACCCATGCGAGCGGCGATCGCCTCCTGGCTGAGGCCTGCTGCCAGTCGATAGACACGGACGTTGGCGCCGAACACCTTGCGAATGTCCATCCGCAGGATAGGAGGCAATCGCGTATTCTGGCGCTACGTACTATAATACGCGGCCAAATTTGCTGGCGCGACGATGTCTCTATGCTTTTATGCAGATCAGGCCGCAATGATCTTCACGATGCGCTTGGTGAGCATGAAAGTTGATGGAGGTGATGCGTTGCTTGCATCGCCAATGGGCGTTGGGCTGTGACTATGCGGTGGTTGGAGTTCCGACGAATGTTCTTCCCTCGCTGCGATTCCTGAGATGACGACGCCTCCTTTCGACGACTGCCCTCCTGAAAGTGACGTGGTCACGCCGTACGACGAGCGGCACTTCGCGACGTATCTACGTTTGCTGGACGCTGCGGCCGAGGCCGCAGACTGGCGAGAAGTCGTGCGTATTGTCTTCCAGCTTGACCCGACGTTGGAACCCGACCGCGCACGCTTGGTCTACGACACTCATTTGTCCCGGGCTCAGTGGATGACCGAGAAGGGCTTCCGTGATCTCTTGCGCGCATCGCGCAACTGACCGGCAGGCAACCAAGAAAGGACTTTTAGATACCCGCTTGGGGGCGTCTTCGCACGACATCGCGCGTTCGGCGCTCGGGCTCTTCAACAACCCTTGGTCGCATGAAAGGCTTGGGCCCGTTAGCCCTGAGTTCGCGTAACGGAGTCTTTGATGTCCAAGAGACCCGATTGGAGGTCGCCCGACTATGTCGAAGCGTTGAAGGATCTCGATCGTGCCGGGTTCGCATGGGAATTCCTGCGACGCAATCCGGCCTACCGGGAAGAGTACGAACGGATCGATGAAGATCCGGAAGAGTCAGAATTGAGCCCGGAGACAGTGGGAGGTAACTGGGGGCTTTCCTTTCGCCTGCGCCCCTTCACTCGATGCGACTGCCGCGCGGATTCTATGGCGGCCTGAGCTGCTTCCCCATGCCGTGCTGCTCGTTCCCGCACCCAAGGGTTTCGAGGCCGCTTACCGCTTCGAAGCACTTGACGGCTTGCCGCCATCGACAGATCTACAGCGCCGCGGAGAGCGACGCTGCATTGTGAATGATGCCGATGGCCCACAGTCCTTGTGGCTCGAGAGTGAG
>CAZJCW010000449.1:0-2090 GCA_964544365.1 uncultured Alsobacter sp. | reverse complement strand
ATTCGGACGAGGGCGCCCATTTCGACCGCGAGGTTCGCCTCGATGCCGCCAACCTGCCGCCGATCGTCACCTGGGGCACCAGCCCGGAGGACGTCGCGTCGATCCAGGGCACCGTGCCCCGCGCCGAGGACGCCGCCACCGAGCAGAAGCGCATCTCCATCCAGCGCGCGCTCGACTACATGGGCCTGAAGGGCGGCGAGAAGATCACCGACCTCGCCATCGACCGCGCCTTCATCGGCTCCTGCACCAACGGGCGCATCGAGGACCTGCGCGCCGTGGCGAGGATCGTCGAGGGCCGCAAGGTGGCCGACAGCGTCGACGCCATGATCGTGCCGGGCTCCGGCCTCGTGAAGGCGCAGGCGGAGGCGGAGGGGCTGGATGTCATCTTCAAGGCGGCGGGCTTCGACTGGCGCGAGCCGGGCTGCTCCATGTGCCTCGCCATGAACGCCGACAAGCTCAAGCCGGGCGAGCGCTGCGCCTCCACCTCGAACCGCAACTTCGAGGGCCGCCAGGGCTTCAAGGGCCGCACGCATCTCGTGTCGCCGGTCATGGCGGCGGCGGCGGCCATTGCCGGCCGATTCGTCGACGTCCGCACCTGGCGCTGATCCCGGCGCGATGACGGGCGGCCGTCGGGCCGCCCGCGATCATCGGTCCCGTGGGGCGTTCACCAGCAGCGGCGGACGGGATAGCTCGACCAGCCGCGCCAGGGATCGTAGCGGCGCTCCCAGACGGTGCGGCACCGCGGACCCCAGTGATGGCGAGGCGGTCCCCAGTGGCGACGATGGCCCCAGCCGTCGTCCCAGCCGCGATGGCGACGGTGGCCCCAGGCGTTGCCGTGCGGGGGACCCCATTGGGCATCGCGCACGAGACCCCGGTCGATGCCCTCGTCCTGCGTCTCGTCCTCCTGCATGCGCTGTGCGGCGACGTCGTCTCCATCGCCGTCATACGCGTCCTCGGTGTCGGCAAGCGCGGACCCCGTCGTGGTGAAGCGGATGTCCTGGCCGGCCTGCGCCGGCGTACCGGCAAGGCCGCTCACGGCGAGGCCGCCGATGGCCGCAGCGGCGACGAGAGCGGCCCGCAGCGTCGTTCCGATGGTGTGATGGCCAAACATGTTACTCTCTTCCCGTGTGCTGAACACGCGCCAGCGATGCAGCCATTCAACCTGTGGTGCGCTGAACATGATGGTAATCCTGCGTTCAGATCCCGTTCATCGGCCCCGGCCGGCGAGGTCCCGGCCATGAAGGAGCGCGACGACGAGCGCGTCGCCGAGGCGAAGCGCACTCTCGACAGGCTTGCCGCCGAGAGTGAGACGGTGGGTCATTCCGCCATGGCGCGCGCCGCGCGGCATTTTGGCGCGGCTGACGCGCCCGAGGGAGATTCCATCGAACGCTGGGGGCGCCGCATCGGCCGCGCGCTGGCGCTCGTCTTCGCGCTGTACCTGATCTACACGCTCGTCCAGCATTTCGGCCGATAGCCCCCCCTCTCGTGACGGAACCCGCCGTGGCCTCGTTCGACTGGAGCACCCGCACGTCTCCCACCCTCGCCGACATGGAGGCGCTGGCGGAAGCCGCCTTCGCCCGCCTGCCGGAGGAGTTTCGCGCGCTCTGCGAGGGCGTCGTCATCCGCGTCGAGGATTTTCCCGACGAGGAGACGCTGGCGGAGATGGAATGCGAGACCGAGTTCGACCTGCTCGGCCTGTTCCGCGGCGTCGGCCTCGCGCAAGGCGGCGAGATGATGCAGACCGGCCAGTTCCCCAACATGGTCTGGCTCTACCGCCGCCCCCTGCTCGACTACTGGGCCGAGCACGAGGAAACCCTCGGCCACCTCGTCACGCACGTGCTGGTGCACGAGATCGGCCACCATTTCGGCCTGAGCGACGAGGACATGGAGGAGATCGAGCGCCGGGCGGGGTGAGGCCGGGCCGCGATCCGGCCCCGCGCCCGCGGCTGCGGGAGAACGTCCGCGCCCGGCCTGTTCTTGCCGGGGATCGTCTGCTAAGGAACCGCCGACGCGGCGTCTCGCCGCACAGCGCCTGTTTCGGGAACGACCATGCAGCCCTTCACCACGCTCACCGGCGTCGCCGCACCGCT
>CAZJCW010000448.1:0-2095 GCA_964544365.1 uncultured Alsobacter sp. | reverse complement strand
TGGCCATGGCCATGGGCCACGTGATCCTCAAGGAGTACCACGTCGACCGGCAAGCCCCGTATTTCCGGGACTACGCCCGCCGGTTCACCGACATGCCGATGCTGGTGAAACTGGTGCGGCAGGACGGGCGCCTCGTGCCGGACCGGTTCCTTCGCGCCAGCGATTTCAGCGCGGCTCTCGGCGAGACGAACAACCCGGAATGGAAGACGGTCGCCTATGACGAGATCTCGGGCCAGATCGTCGCTCCAAACGGTTCGGTTGGCTTCCGCTGGGGCGAGACCGGGAAGTGGAACATCGAGGAACGCGACGCCAAGGGCCGCGACACGATGTTGCGGCTCTCTCTTGCCGGGACGCAGGACGCGCTCGTCGACGTCGCCTTCCCTTACTTCGGCAACATCGAGCACGAGCACTTCACCCACACCGCCCACGCCTCGATCCTTGAGCGCCGCGTGCCCGTGAAGACACTGACCCTCGCCGACGGCGAGACGATGGTCGCCACTGTGCACGACCTGTTCATCGCCAACTACGGCGTCGACCGGGGCTTCGGGGGCGACAATGTCGCCGACAGCTACAACGCGATGGCGCCCTACACGCCCGCCTGGGCCGAGACGATCACGGGCGTCAGCCGCGACAAGATCATCCAGGTGGCGCGCGAGTTCGCCACGAATGCCGAAAAGACCAACGGCCGCTCGATGGTGATCATCGGCGCCGCGATGAACCACTGGTACCACGCCGACATGAACTACCGCGGCGTGATCAACATGCTGGTCATGTGCGGGTGCGTCGGCCAGTCGGGCGGCGGCTGGGCGCACTATGTGGGGCAGGAGAAGCTGCGACCGCAGGCCGGATGGGCGCCTCTCGCCTTCGCCCTCGACTGGAACCGTCCGCCGCGCCAGCAGAACTCGACGTCGTTCTTCTACACGCACACCGACCAGTGGCGCTACGAGACGATGCACGCCTCCGACATCCTGTCGCCGACCGCCCCGCCCGGGCCGTGGGACGGCGCCATCATCGACTACAACATGCGCGCCATCCGGATGGGCTGGCTTCCCGCCTACCCGACCCTCGCGCAAAATCCGCTCGACGTCGCCGGCAAGGCCGCCGCGGCCGGGCAGGAACCGAAGGACTACGTGGCATCCGCGCTCAAGTCAGGCGACCTGTCCTTCGCCTGGGCGGATCCCGACAGCCCGCAGAACTTCCCGCGCAACATGTTCGTGTGGCGCTCGAACCTCCTCGGGTCCTCCGGCAAGGGACACGAGTACTTCCTCAAGCACCTGCTCGGCACCAGCCATGGCGTGCTCGGCAAGGACCTCGGCGAGGAAGGACGCGAGAAGCCGAAGGAGGTGCGGTGGCACGACGAGGCGCCGCGCGGCAAGCTCGACCTGCTGGTCACCCTCGACTTCCGCATGTCGACGACGTGCGTCTACTCCGACATCGTTCTGCCCACGGCCACCTGGTACGAGAAGAACGACCTCAACACCTCCGACATGCATCCATTCATCCACCCGCTGACGAACGCGGTGGACCCGTGCTGGGAAGCGCGCTCCGACTGGGAGATCTACAAGGGGATCGCGAAGGCGTTCTCCGCTGTGGCGCCCGAAGTGCTCGGCGTCGAGAAGGACGTCGTGCTCACCCCCATCATGCACGACAGCCCCGGCGAGATGGCCCAGGCCTTCGATCCGAAGGACTGGACGCTCGGCGAGTGCGAGCCCGTTCCGGGCAAAACGATGCCGATGGTCACCGTCGTCGAGCGGGACTATCCCAACCTGTACAAGCGGTTCACGGCCCTCGGCCCGCTGATGGACAGGCTGGGCAACGGCATCAAGGGAATCGCCTGGAAGACGGGGCAGGAGGTCGAGCACCTCAGGCATCTCAACGGCGTCGTCACCGAGGACGGGCCCACGAAGGGCATGCCCCGCATCGACACCGACATCGACGCGGCCGAAGTGCTGCTGATGCTCGCACCCGAGACCAACGGCGAAGTGGCTGTGCGGTCGTGGGAGGCGCTTTCCCGGACCACGGGACGCGAGCACGCCCATCTCGCCTTGCCCAAGGAGGACGAGAAGATCCGCTTCCGCGACGTCGTCGCGCAGCC
>CAZJCW010000447.1:0-2095 GCA_964544365.1 uncultured Alsobacter sp. | reverse complement strand
GCTTGAAGTACGTGCCGTTCTCCACCGCGGTGGGCGCGCTCGTCGTGGCCAGGACTTCGACGGTCGCCGGGGTCGCGGACCTGCGCGGCAAGCGCATCGCGGTCTCGGGCGGCGCGCTCAATGCCAACTGGCTGCTCCTGCGCGCGCTGGCGCGCCGCGAGGGCCTCGATCTCGCACGCGATGCGCAGCCGGCCTTCGGCGCGGCCCCGCTGCTCATGGAGAAGACCTTGCAGGGCGAGTTCGAGGTCGCCCTGACCTTCTGGAACTTTGCGGCCCGGCTGGAGACGCAGGGCTTCCGCCAGGTGCTGTCGGTCGAGGAGATCTCCCGCATGCTGGGCGCGGGCGGGGCCGTTTCGAACCTCGGCTACATCTTCGACGAGGCGCTGCTGGCCGGCAACGCGCCGGCGCTGGCCGGTTTCCTCGCCGCCAGCCGCGACGCCAAGCGAATTCTGGCGACGTCGGACGCGGAGTGGGAAGCGCTTCGTCCGCTCATGATGGCCCCCGACGAAGCCACCTTCCTGGCCTACCGGCGGCGCTTTCGCGACGGCATCCCGACACGGACGCCCGCGGAGGAGGAAGCCGACGCGCGGACTCTCTACGGCATCCTTGCGTCGATCGGCGGCCGCGAGGTCGTCGGCTCCGCGCCGGTGCTCGACCCGGGGACGTTCCATCTGCCGTGACGTCCGGCGGCAGGCGCCGGACCCGTGCAGCGGTGGCCGACGGAGCCGGGGGCCCATGCGACCCGTGGCGACAGGCAACGGTGCATGATGGTCACGTCTCGTCCCGCGGCGCGCGGCCCAGCACGCCACGCTGGGGGTCGTAGCCGCGCGCGGCAACGGCGAAGGCGATGACGGCGAAGGCGAGGACCGCGCCGATGTTCGCCCAGGCGGCCTGCCCGTGCAGCGCGAACCGCACCATCTCGACGACGTGGGTGAACGGGTTCACCTGCGCCACCCACGCGATCCACGATGCGCCGCTCTCGCGGATCCGCCATAGCGGATAGAGCGCCGTCGAGAAGAAGAAGGCGGGGAAGATCACGAAGTTCATCGTCCCTGCGAAGTTCTCCAGCCGTTGGATGTGCACGGAGAGCACGAGGCCGATGACCGACAGGCACAGCCCGCCCAGCACCAGTGCCGGCAGCACGGTGAGCGCGCCGGCAGGCGGCATCTCCACGTTGAAGGCCCAGGCCACCGCAAGGAACGCGTAGACCTGCAGCACGGCGAGGGCGGTCCCGGCGACGAGCTTGCAGAACAGCAGGTAGGCGCGGGGCAGCGGCGCCGTGAGCAGCAGGCGCAGCGTGCCGACTTCCCGGTCGAACACGAGGGCGAGCGAGGACTGCATGCCCTGGAACAGGAGCACCATCCCGACGAGTCCGGGCAGGATGTAGACGTCGTAGGTGACGTAGCTGTCGTAGGGCGGGGTGACGCTGACGCCGAGCACGTCGTGGAAGCCGGCCGCGAAGACGACCAGCCACAGGCTGGGACGCACCACCGCCGAGATGAGCCGGCCCTTCTGGTTCACGAAGCGCAGCGTCTCGCGCGTCGTGATCGCGCCGAGCGCGGCGAGGGCGTGTCGGGCGGGTCCCGGCCTCCTGTCGCCACCCGGCACGGCGGTCATGCCGCGCGGTTCCTGTCGCCCCGGGCGGTCAGCGCCAGGAACGCCTCCTCGAGCGAACGGGAGCCGGCCTCCGCCACGATCCGCGGCGGCGGGCCGCTGGCCACGATCCGCCCCCGGTCAAGCACGATCACGGAGTCCGCCTCGGCAACCTCCGAGACGATGTGCGTCGCCCAGAGCACCGTAAGCCCCCGGCTGTCCACCAGAGCGCGGACATGGGCCACGAGGTCGCGCCGGCTGGCCGGATCGAGCCCCTGCGTCGCTTCGTCGAGGAGCAGGACGGACGGAGCCGCCATCAGCGCGCGACCCAGTTCGATCTTGCGCCGGGTGCCGCCCGAAAGCTTCCGCACCTTCGCGTGCAATTCGCCGCGGAGGTCGAACAGCGACAGCGCGTCGTCGATCGCCGCGGCCCGGCGCGCGCCCGTCAGCCCGTGCAGGCCGGCGAAGTAGGCGAGGTTCTGGGCCACCGTGAGGTCGAGGT
>CAZJCW010000446.1:0-2096 GCA_964544365.1 uncultured Alsobacter sp. | reverse complement strand
CAGGGGCAGTTCGCCGATCTCGTCGAGGAAAAGCGTGCCGCCATGGGCTTCGACGAACTTGCCCACATGCCTTTCCGTGGCCCCGGTGAAGGCGCCTTTCTCGTGACCGAACAGGATCGACTCGACGAGATTGTCGGGGATCGCGCCGCAGTTCACCGTGATGAAGGCCTTGCCGCGCCGGTCCGACGTTCCCTGGATCGCCCTCGCCAGCAGTTCCTTGCCGACGCCCGATTCGCCTTCGATCAGGACCGGGATCGACGACTTGGCCGCTCGCTCGGCGAGCCGCATCACCCGCGCCATGTCCGGACTTCGGGTTGCGAGATCCTTGAAGGTCAGAGAGTTCGTGGCGTGCCGCGTCATCCGGCGCAGCTCGTTCTCGAGCGCGCCGGCGCGCAGCGCGTTCTTCACCGAGACGGACAGCCGTTCGGCACCCACGGGCTTCACGACGAAGTCGCTGGCACCGGCCTTCATGGCGGCAATGACGGTCTCGATGGAGCCGTTGGCGGTCTGGACGATCACCGGAATGTCGTTGCCCGCCGCCGCCAGACGCTCCAGCACGGTCATCCCGTCGAGGTCGGGCATCACGAGGTCGAGAACGACGAGGTCGATCGACGCGGGCGACGCTCCCTGCAGGATCGACAGGGCCTCTTCGCCGCCCTGCGCCATCGCGGTCTCGTAGCCGAGCCGCTTGAGCATGTTTTCCAGAAGGCGCCGCTGGATGGGATCGTCGTCGACGATCAGGATTGTTTTCGTCATGGGAGACCGGGACCGATGTCGCGACGCAGTGTGTCGTTTCGGGGCAATCCTGCGCCGGCAGGGTAAACGAGCCTTTAACGAGACCGGGGGCGGGCAGCGAATGCCATTGATCCGCCTCCACGCCTGCCGATATGTGATTGTGGAACCCCGACAGAGGCGCCAGATCCGTGATGACGATAAATGACCGCGAAGACCGTGCGTTCCTGCCGCCCGGAGGAGCCGCGTCTTCCGGCGGGTCGCTCGGGGATTTGCCGGAGTGGGACCTTGCGGATCTCTATCCGGCCATGGACTCGCCGCTCTATCTGGCCGACCTGCAGAAGGCCGAGGCAGATTGCAAGGCGTTCGCCGACGCCTATCGCGGCAAGCTCGATGCGCTCGTCGCCGGGCCGGAGCCGGGGCGGGCGTTGCACGATGCCGTCGTCCGCTACGAGCAGATCGAGGACCGTCTCGGTCGCATCATCTCCTATGCCGGCCTGGTCTATGCCGGCGACACGACGGATCCGATTCGCGCCAAGTTTTACGGCGATGCCCAGGAGCGCCTCACGGCGGCATCCTCGGACCTGCTGTTCTTCCAGCTCGAGCTGAACCGGCTCGACGACTCCGCGCTCGATGCACTGGCCGCTAAGCCGCCGCTCAGCCACTACCGGCCCTGGCTTGAGGACATTCGCAAGGAGAAGCCGTACCAACTGGACGACCGGCTGGAACAACTCTTCCACGAGAAGTCCGTAACCAGCCGGGCCGCCTGGAACCGGCTGTTCGACGAGACGATCTCGTCGCTCAAGTTCAAGGTCGGCTCGGAGGAGCTGACGCTCGAACCGACCCTCAATCGCCTTCAGGATTCGAATGGAGAGGTCCGGCGCGAAGCGGCGGAGGCGCTCGCGGCGACCCTGAAGGACAACCTTCGCGTGTTCACCCTGATCACCAACACGCTGGCCAAGGACAAGGAAATCGGCGACCGCTGGCGCGGCTTCCGCGACGTGGCAGAAAGCCGGCACCTGTCGAACCGAGTGGAACCGGAGGTGGTCGATGCCCTCGTGTCGGCCGTGCGTGCCGCTTATCCGCGGCTCTCGCACCGCTACTACGCGCTGAAGGCGCGGTGGTTCGGTGTCGACGCCCTCAATCATTGGGATCGCAATGCGCCGCTGCCCAAGGTCGAGCAGCGCACGATCCCCTGGAACGAAGCCCGCGACACGGTGCTCGACGCCTACAAGGGATTCTCGCCCCAGCTTTCCGAGATCGCCGGACGGTTTTTCGATCGCCATTGGATCGATGCACCTGTGCGGCCCGGAAAGGCCCCGGGCGCGTTCGCTCATCCGACCGTGCCGTCCGCGCATCCCTAT
>CAZJCW010000445.1:0-2115 GCA_964544365.1 uncultured Alsobacter sp. | reverse complement strand
GGATCGACTTGCCGCAGTCCGGCACGATGTCGGCATGGTCGCGGCGGTCTTCCGCCGTCGTCTCGACGGACGTCTTCAACGCGCAGTTGAATCGCCCCCTCGCGCCGCCGAGGCCTCAGACGTCGTCGAGGCTCTCCACGTAGCGCAGCCCCGCCTTCGCCAGTGCCTCGCGCATGGCGTAGATGTCGAGGCCCAGTTCGCCCGCGGCGAGGCGCTTGCGCTTGCTCTCCTCGTTCGCCACGCGCTGCGCCCCCGCTTCCGCCGTCCGCGCCGCCTCGCGCCGCGGCACCACGACGACGCCGTCGTCATCCGCCACGACCACGTCGCCCGGATTCACCAGCGCGCCGGCGCAAACCACTGGAATATTGACGCTTCCCAGCGTCGCCTTCACGGTGCCCCTGGCGCTGACGGCCTTCGACCAGACCGGGAACCGCATCTCCGCCAGGGACGCGATGTCGCGCGCGCCCGCGTCGATCACGAGCCCGACGACGCCCCGCGCCTGCAGCGACGTGGCCAGCAGGTCGCCGAACATGCCGTCCGTCGAGTCGGCGGTCACGGCAACGACGAGGATGTCGCCCGGCCGGCACTGCTCGACCGCGACATGCAACATCCAGTTGTCGCCCGGCTGGGCCAGAACGGTCACCGCGCTCCCCGCCACCCCGGCCCCCGGATACACCGGCCGCATGTAGGGTTTCATGAGTCCGGAGCGTCCCATGGCCTCGTGGACCGTCGAAACGCCCTGTTTTGCGAGAGATTCGATGACCGCAGGATCCGCCCGCTCGACGCGGGTGACGACGACGGGCTTCATGCCAGCTCCTCCACGATCATCGGGAACAACCTCTGGTAGGCCTCGCCATAGGTCATGGGCCGACCGGAATTCCGTCCGCCCTGCACGCCGCGGTTGAGAGCCACGCGGGTGTAATACTCCCAAAGGTGCTTCTGGGCAGCAAGAACCTGGAAAGCCTCGTATTTTTTCTCCCAGACATCGCTGATGTTCAGGATCACGTTGGGCTTGAAGTTGCACTGCTCGGGCTGGTGGGGCTCGAACAGGAAGACCGGCGGCGCGGCATAGGCCCGCGCCGGATCGGGCTTGTGCCCGGCCGCCTGCGCGATGATGCGGGCCTCCTGCGCGAGCCGCGTCGCCTCCGGATGGTCGATGTTGTAGGGATCCTCGAGCGAGTGCGTCAGGATGAACGACGGCTGAAGCTCCCGGTTGACGTCGACGAGCCGGTCGATGATCGCCTCGCTCCCGCGCAGCGGGTAGTCCCCGGCATCGAAGAACTCGATCTCCGCCCCCAGGATCGCCGCGGCCCGTTCGGCCTCGTCGCGGCGCTGCGCCTTGACGTCGGCGAGTGACACGCCGGCCTTCTTCCAGGCGAACTGGCTCTCGCCGCGTTCCCCGTAGGACAGGCAGCAGATTTTCACCCGGTAGCCCTTGGCCACGTGCAGGGCGATGGCCCCGCCCGCTCGCCAGACGAAATCGCCGGGATGGGCGGTGACGACGAGGGCTGTCTTGCCGGAAGGTGACGTCATGGATGCTGTCTCGCTGCTGTTTTCAAGGCCCGGAGAAAGTCACTCGGCCGCCGCCGCCCGGCTGGAGGCCGCGGGAAGCCGGGCGAAGGCCGTTCCGTCGAAGAGCTTGCGCGCCGTCCGCAGCAACCCCGCCCGCGTCACGACCGGATGCTCCGGCGTGCCGTCGACCTCGAGGCGCACGGTGAATTCACCCGTCGGGTGCTCGACCGACAGGGTCTTGACCCGACCCGGCGGGATCACCGCGACGGTGGCGGCCGGAGATCCCGGGAGCACGGCGGCGGTCGCGACCGTGACGGCCGCGAAGACGCCGATGGCCGAGTGGCACTCGTGCGGGATGAAGCTGCGCGTCGCGATATGGCCTCCCGCCCGCGGCGCTGCCACCAGCGCGATCTTCGGCACAACCTTGTCGCGAACGTCGCCCAGGTTCATCAGCGGTCCCGCCGCCACCCGTATCGCCTCGATCCGCCCCTTGAGCTCCGTGTCCTTGTCGAGGTCCTCGCGGCTCTCGTGCCCGGTGCGGCCGAGATCCGTGGCGCGGAGCACGATGACGGGCATGCCGTTGTCGATCAGCGTCGTCGGAAC
>CAZJCW010000444.1:0-2139 GCA_964544365.1 uncultured Alsobacter sp. | reverse complement strand
CGACACCAAGCCGCTGGTCGGCCATCTCGCCGCCTGGAACTACTTCCAGTCGATCGACAACGCCGACAACAAGGCGTTCATCGAGAAGTGGAAGGCGTTCACGAAGAACCCGAAGCGCGTCACGAACGACCCGATGGAAGCGCACGTGATCGGCTTCAACATGTGGGTGAAGGCCGTCGAGAAGGCCGGCACCACCGAGTCGAACGCTGTCATCGACGCCCTGATCGGCGTGTCCGTCCCGAACCTGTCGGGCGGCTTCTCGGCGATGATGCCGAACCACCACATCACCAAGCCGGTGTTCATCGGCGAGATCAAGGCTGACGGGCAGTTCAACATCGTCTCGCAGACCCCGGGCTTGGTGGTCGGCGACGAGTGGTCGGACTACCTCGAGGGCTCGAAGGACCTGATCTCCGACTGGCGCGCTCCGATGTCTTGCGGAAACTTCAACGTGAAGACCGGCAAGTGCGGCGGCGCGGGCAAGTAACGACACCCGTCTGAGCAAAGACCCGGCCGGCGCTCGTCGCCGGCCGGTCCATCGAAGAGAGACTGCGACGTTGCCGGGAGGGGACCTGGGCGCGTCGCGGCGGGCGGCCCGGGTCGAACCGCCACCAAGCGGTACCCGATCCCGCCGCCCGTTCTCCTCCTCCCGTTCGCGCAAGGCCGGTCCAACATGTGCGCTTCCGCGTTTCCGAGGCTCCTCCGCGGCCTCGCAGCTTTCCTGCTGATCGCCCTCGCGGTCGCGGCCGTGCCCCCGTCCGCCCTGGCCCAGGCGCCCGCCGACGCGGCCTTCACGCGGATGGCGACCGAGAATTTCAACGAGATCGAAGCCGCCATCACCGAGCTCGCCGCCACGGGCAGCGACCGGGCCCAGCCCGCACTCGAGGCGCTGACGGCCGGCAACCTGGTCTACCGGCAGGCTGACAGGGTGGTGTTCATCAAGAAAGCCGACGGGACATTCGTCGACGCGCGAACCGGCGCGGCCGTCGAGGCGCCGTCCGGCACGCGGCCCGTCCGCGTGAACAACCGCATCCGGCGTGCCCTCGACGCGGCGATGGGGTCCCTCACGCTGATGAACCCGGACCCGGCCAAGCGCCTCGCCGCGGCCGAGAGCGTCTTCAAGTCGCGCGATCCGAGCACCCTACCGGCGCTCGACGCCGCGATTGCCAAGGAATCGGACCCGAAGATCAAGCGGGCGCTGCAGCAGGCACGCGCCGCCGTGATCATCCTGTCCGACGGGTCGAGCGAGGCGGACAAGGTCGCCGCCGTCGACATCATCGGCGACCGTGGCGACCAGGACGCGCTCAACCTGCTCGGCATCGCGGCAGCGAAGTCCTCGCCCATCGTCAAGCTGGCAGCCGAGACCGCCTCGACCGCCATCCAGCGGCGCCTCGCCATGCTGTCGGGCCTCCAGAACGCCTGGTACGGCCTGTCACTGGGGTCCGTGCTGCTGCTGGCCGCGATCGGGCTCGCCATCACCTTCGGCGTGATGGGCGTCATCAACATGGCCCACGGCGAGATGGTGATGCTGGGCGCCTACACCACCTTCGTGGTGCAGGAGTTCCTGCGCACCCACTATCCGGGCCTTTTCGACCTGTCGCTGACCATTGCCATCCCGCTCGCGTTTCTCGTTTCGGGATCGGTGGGCGTGGCCATCGAGCGCGGCATCATCCGCTATCTCTACGGCCGGCCATTGGAGACGCTGCTCGCGACCTGGGGCGTGAGCCTGATCCTGCAGCAAACGGTGCGCTCCATCTTCGGCGCCAACAACCGCGAGGTCGGCGCGCCCTCGTTCATGTCCGGCGCGTTCGACTTCTACGGCCTGACGATCACCTATGGCCGCCTCTGGATCATCGTCTTCGGGATCGTGGTCTTCCTGGCGTTGCTCTTCGTGCTGAAGGCAACTTCCTTCGGCCTGAAGATGCGCGCGGTGACGCAGAACCGGCGCATGGCCTCCGCGATGGGCATCCGCACACCCTGGGTCGACAGCCTCACCTTCGGGCTGGGATCGGGGATCGCCGGGATCGCCGGCGTCGCCCTCTCGCAGATCGACAACGTCTCGCCCAACCTCGGCCAGAGCTACATCATCGACTCGTTCATGGTCGTGGTGTTCGGCGGGGTGGGGAACCTGTGGGGCACGCT
>CAZJCW010000443.1:0-2161 GCA_964544365.1 uncultured Alsobacter sp. | reverse complement strand
CCCTCGGGCGCCAGGCGCAGCGCCAGCGCCTTCACCGCCATCGAGAGCCCGGCCTTCGAGATGCAGTAGTCGGTGCGCTCCGGCGAGGCGAGGTCCGCCGAGACGGAAGTGATGGTGACGACCGTGCGCTGATGTCCCGCGGCGCCGAGCGCCAGCATCTCGCGCAGGCAGGCCTGCGTGAAGAACAACGTGCCCCGGAGGTTCACGCCCATCACCGTGTCGAAGGTTTCAGGCGTCAGGTCGAGAAGGTCGCCCCGCGCCGGCGTGCCGATCCCGGCATTGTTGACGAGGCAGTCCAGCCGCCCGAAGCGCGAGACGATGGCGCGCGCCGTGGAGCGGTGGCCGGCGACGTCGGCGAGGTCGAAGGTCAGCAGGTGCACCGCCGCGCCCCGCGCCTTCGCGGCCGCCTCGATGCTCTCGGCGTCCGCGTCGCCGGTCTTCAGCAGCGGCAGCGCGAGGTCGAAGCCCCCGGCGGCGAGCTCCAGCGCGATGGCGCGCCCGATGCCGCGGCCGGCCCCGGTGACGACGGCGACGGGCCGGCTCATGACGCTAGCTCCGCCGTCGCGAGCCCTGCCCCGGTCGGCATCGCGCCCCGCATCGCCGCTGCGACCCGCAGGGCCTGCGCGGCGACGGTGAGGGACGGATTCACGGCCGCGGAGGTCGGCAGGAAGGAGGCGTCGACGACGAAGAGATTGGGGTGGTCGTGCGCGCGGCAGTGCAGGTCGAGCGCCGACGTCGCCGGATCGTCGCCGAACCGCACGGTGCCGCACTGGTGCGAGGGGGTGCGCCGGTCGAAGGCCCGCGCCAGCACGATCGGGAAGCCGGCCGCGCGGAACACCTCGCGCATCCTGGCCACGAGCCGGCGATGGCCCGTCTCGTTGCTGCGCCGCCAGTCGAGCAGGATGCGCGTGCCGTCGACGCGGACGCGGCTCTCCGGGTTCGGCAGGTCCTCGCTCATCAGGTACCAGTCGACGCTGTAGCGGGCGAGCGCCGACAGCGCGAATGCCGGCACGCGCGGCATGGCCGCCTGCAGGATCGGCGTCGTGATCTTGCCGAGCAGCTGCACGTTGCCCAGCGGCGGGCCGCCGGCCCCGTCGTCGAGGTAGAAATCGTTCAGCCCCAGCGTCTTCTGGTAGACGGAGGGATTGGGCAGGCGGGGGTCGACGGCGAGCATCGCCGTGCAATTGTGGTTCATGAAGTGCCGGCCGACCACGCCCGAGCGGTTGGCGACGCCGTCGGGGCAGCCGGTTGTGGCGGAGGCCAGCAGCAGCGCGGCCGAGTTGACCGCCCCGGCCGACAGGACATAGGTGCCGGCGCGCAGGACCTTGCGCTCGCCCGCCTCCTCGACCTCGATGCCCTCGATCCGCCGCCCGTCGCCGGCGAGCAGGAGGCGCAGAGCCCGCGCTCCGGTGCGCAGCGTGACGGAGGGATCGCGCAGGGCCTTCGCCAAGGCGGCAGTTTCGGCATCGAGCTTGCCGGAGCGGGTGTCGGGATAGGCGTCCCATGGCGTCCGGCCGCGGGTCAGCCAGCGCTCCAGGTCGACGGCGAGCGGCAGCGAGAAGGGCTTCAGCCCCTGGCGCCGCAGCCGCTCGCGCACGGCGGCGATGGCCGGCTCGTCGGGCACGGGCGCGTGGGGAAAGGGCGTCGAGCGGGCCGGTTCGGTCGGATCCTGCCCCGCCGCGCCGCGCACCTCGAACAGCGCCTCTGCCTCGGCGTACCAGGGTTCCATCGCGGCATAGGCGATGGGCCATGCCGGCGAGACTCCGTCGGCATGCTCGACGGCCTCGAAGTCGCGCTCGCGGTAGCGGATCAGCACCGCGCCGTAGAACTTCGTGTTGCCGCCGACGACGTAGTAGTTGCCGGGGTTGAAGCCGGTCCCCGCCGCGTCGTACCAGGTCTCGTCCGGCCGGAAGACGCCGTCGCGAAAGATCGCGGCGGTGTCGCGGGCCTGCGGCGTGTCCGGGATCGAATACCCGCGCTCGAGGATGGTGACGCGCGCGCCCGATCCGGCGAGGCCGGCGGCGAGGGTGGCGCCGCCCATGCCGGAGCCGACGATCAGGATGTCGGGCGCGGCGCTCACGATGTCACAGGCGAAGGCCGGTGCCGGGATCGAACAGCACGGCCTTGTCGAGGTTGAAGGCGAACGGCACCCGCGTGCCGG
>CAZJCW010000442.1:0-2169 GCA_964544365.1 uncultured Alsobacter sp. | reverse complement strand
AGGTGTGGATCGAGGCCGTCTCGTGCTTGCCGGTCAGGCGCATGTGGTTGTCCGGGCCGTACACCGCGATGTGGTCCTCGCGGGCGGCCGAGAACGCCGCCATCAGCGCCTCGAAATACTCCTTGCCGCCCACTTCACGCATGTACTTCGTCGAGAAGTTGCAATGCATGCCGGAGCCGTTCCAGTCGGTGTCGCCGAGCGGCTTGCAGTGGTACTCGACGTCGATGCCGTACTTCTCGGTGAGGCGCTCGAGGAAGTAGCGGGCGATCCACATCTCGTCGGCGGCGCGCTTCGAGCCCTTTCCGAAGATCTGGAATTCCCACTGGCCCTTGGCCACCTCCGCGTTGATGCCCTCGTGGTTCAGCCCGGCCGCGAGGCAGATGTCGAGATGCTCCTCGACGATCTTGCGGGCGACGTCGCCGACATTCTTGTAGCCGACGCCGGTGTAGTAGGGGCCCTGCGGCGCAGGATAGCCGTACTCAGGGAAGCCGATCGGGCGGCCGCCCTTGTAGAGGAAGTACTCCTGCTCGAAGCCGAACCACGCGCCTTCGTCGTCGAGGATGGTGGCGCGCTTGTTCGAGGCGTGCGGCGTCTTGCCGTCCGGCATCATCACTTCGCACATCACGACGGCGCCGTTGGTGCGGGTGATGTCGGGGACGATGCGCACGGGCTTGAGCACGCAGTCGGAGCTGTGACCCTCGGCCTGCATCGTCGAGCTGCCGTCGAAGCCCCACAGCGGGAGCTGCTCGAGGGAGGGGAAGGAATCGAACTCCTTGATCTGGGTCTTGCCGCGGAGGTTCGGCGTCGGCGTGTAACCGTCCAACCAGATGTATTCCAACTTGTACTTCGTCATCTCGTGTCACTCGCGTTGAAGAGCCGAACGGCCGCTCTCGGGGGATCGGCGCAAGGCAGCCCCGCCCCGTCGGAAGCGCTAACAAAAAACAAGCATGCTGCGTGCCATCTTCAACGAAACGGCGGATTTCCGCCGCGGGGATCGTGGTCTGCCATCGACAGGCGACCGAAAACGCGCCATCCCTGAGACCAAGAAAAGTGCAGATGCCTGGAACCGAAGCACGCCGGGCCACGTTCACACCGTGGGCTTGGGCAATGAGGAGGCAGCGATGCGCAAGGACTGGGTCAAAGGCTCGGCCACGATCCATCCGTTCCCGGTCCGGGACATCCCGGCAGGCGGGAACTCCGTGACGAGGGACATCTCGCCACCGCAGGCGGCACAGAGTCCGCCGGTCGCCTGTTTCGGTTCCTGGTACCATGACGAGGCCATCAAGGAGTCGTGCGGCGAGGGGGTGCCGGCCGATCCCAAGCCACGCAAGGGTCCCGGCCTGCGCCTCGTGTGACGCTCCCGTCCCGCTGAAGCCGTCGCGCTGCCGGGAAGCCGGTCCGGGCCGCTCGTGCCCCGCGGCCCTCTAGCCGAAGATCGACCACCCCATCCGTTTCGACAGCTCCTGCAGCGCGACCCGGCCCAGATGGGAATTGCCGGAGGTGTCGAGCCCCGGGGACCAGACGGCGATGGAGGCCTGTCCGGGCACGATGGCCAGGATGCCGCCGCCCACGCCGCTTTTCCCGGGAAGGCCGACCCGGTAGGCGAATTCGCCCGAACCGTCATAGTGCCCGCATGTGAGCATCAGCGCATTGATGCGGCGGGCCCGTTGCGGCCCGATCACCGCATGGCCGGTGGTGGGATGCCGACCGCCGAGTGCCAGGAACCGCCCCGCCAGCGCGAGTTGCCGGCACGACATCGCGATCGCGCAGTGATGGAAGTAGACCCCCAGCGTGAAGTCGACCGGATTGGTGATCACGCCGAACGACTTCATGTAGTTGGCGAGCGCCACGTTGCGAAAGCCCGTGCGCTGCTCCGACGCGGCGACCATCTTGTCGATGCCGATCGTCTCGTCGTCGCTGACGAACCGCATGAACCGCAGGATCTCGCCCAGCGCCTCCCGCGGCTGATGGCCCGCCAGGATCAGGTCGGTGACGGCGATGGCGCCGGCATTGATGAAGGGGTTGCGTGGAATGCCGCGCTCGTACTCCAGCTGGACGACCGAGTTGAAGGCGCTGCCCGACGGCTCGCGCCCGACCCGTTCCCACAGCCTGTCGCCAACGGTTCCAAGCGCCAGTGTCAGCGTGAAGACCTTCGAGATGCTCTGGATC
>CAZJCW010000441.1:0-2173 GCA_964544365.1 uncultured Alsobacter sp. | reverse complement strand
CCACGGGCTCGAACCGGCCCGAGCGGTTGGTCGCGGTGCCGCGTCCGCGCCGGCGGGCCGGGTCGACGAGGTCGGCGACGCAGGACCGTCCGTCTCCGACCTGGAAATTGGCCGCGCTCTGGCCGGGTCGCCCAAGGATGGGTCGATCGGGTCGGTCCTTGACGGGCAGGGCAGTCTTGCCGGGGGGCATCGCACGACTCTCCCAATGAGAACAGACCATGAACTGATCATTGCACGATGGCGAAAGCAAGGAGTGTTCGCGGATTGTTCACGCCTATTCGCCAAGCGCAAGCTGTGCGGCGCAGGCCGTTGTTGCACTGCAGCACGAGGTCTGCCTAGGTGAGCGCATGGTCACTGCGCTCGTCATCGTCCGGCAGGAAGAGCCGGGCCTCCTCGACACGCTCGCCGCCCTCGTGCCGGCGGTGGCGGACGGCGTGGTCCGCGACGCGCTCCTCCTGTCAGACCGGGACAGCGACTTCCTGCGCACCGTCGCCGACGCCTCGGGATGCGGCCTTGTGACGGCGACGGCGCGGGATCTCCTGGCACAGGGCGCCCGTTCCGCCCGATCGCCATGGGTGCTGGCGATCGAGGCGGGCATGGTTCCCGGCGGCTTGTGGATGGACGACGTCGCCGATGCGGTGGCCATGCAGCAGCCGTCCGTCTTCACCCTTCAAGCCCGCGGCGGGGCGGCGGCGAAGCTGCGGGCGTTCGCCCTGAACGCGGCGGCATCCCTGCTGGGCAGGCCGGCGGTGGATCTCGGGCTCATCGCGCCGCGCGAGGCGTTGATGAGCGCCGCCCGGCCGCGCGTCAGGCGACTGGCGAGCCCGCTGCACGACCGGCGCGGGCCCCGGCGCCCGTCATAGGCGCACGCTGCGCTGGAACGTGTTGCACTGGCGCATGTCGCCGCCCTTCAGACCGACCATGAGCCAGCGGACGCGCTGCTCGGACGAACCGTGGGTGAAGCTGTCGGGCACGACGCGCCCCTGCGTCTGGCGCTGGATGCGGTCGTCGCCGATGGCCGTGGCGGCGCTGACGGCGTCGCGGACGTCCTTCTCGTCGATGTTGCCGTGGCGCTGGTTCATCTTGTTGGCCCAGACGCCGGCGAGGCAGTCCGCCATCAGCTCGACGCGGACCGAGAGGTTGTTGGCCACCGCCCGGTCACCCGATTTCACCTGCTGGGCGCGGACGTCGTCGAGGATGCCGAGCAGGTTCTCGATGTGGTGGCCCACCTCGTGGGCGATCACGTAAGCGTAGGCGAATTCACCGCCACCGCCGAAGCGCTGCTGCATCTCCTGGAAGAAGGACGTGTCGAGGTACACCTTCCGGTCGGTCGGGCAGTAGAACGGCCCCGTCGCGGCCTGCGCCGGGCCGCACTGCGACGTGGTGTAGCCCGAGAACAGCACGAGGCGGGGCGGCTCGTAGCGCCGGTTCACCTGCTGCGGCATGACCTGGGACCAGACGTCCTCGGTTTCGCCGAGGATCTTGGCGACGAAGACGCCGACCTTGTCGTCCGGCGGGGCGCTGTTGCGCGGCTGCGCCTCCTGGTAGCGCGGCGCCGGTTGCCCGCCGCCGGTCATCATCTCCGCGCCGCCGATCAGGATGGCCGGATTGATCCCGAGCGCCCAGCCGATCAGGCCGAGAACCACGATGGTGCCGATGCCGAGGCGTCCGCCGCCACCGAGGCCCAGGCCGGTCCGGCCGCCACCGCCCCCGCCGCCGCCGTCCCCGCGACGGTCCTCGACGTTCTGCGAGGTCCTCAGGTCGTCGTAACGCATGGCGGTCCATCCTCGATCGGCCGCGGCACCTGTCGCCACGACCTCATCAATGCCGCGCCCGTGTCCCGGTTGCAACCGGACGACATGAGCTCGCGGCCGTGGCGCCCTACTCCGCCGCCTCCTGCACAGGCGCGGGGGGCGTCCAGCGCAGCACGGGCGACCGGGCGGCGCGGGTTTCGTCCAGGCGCCGGCGCGGCGCGAGGCGCGGCGCCTCGGTGAAGCGGGCGGTGTCGCCGTCGCGGACGGAGAAGCAGAGATCGCGCAGCGTCGCCACGAACAGGTCGAGCGAGGCCTTGGATTCGCTTTCCGTCGGCTCGATCAGCATCGCGCCGTGGACGACGAGCGGGAAATACATCGTCATCGGATTGCCCCAGAAATTGCTAATATTTTAGATGAAA
>CAZJCW010000440.1:0-2191 GCA_964544365.1 uncultured Alsobacter sp. | reverse complement strand
TGGGTCCTCCTTTGGTGGACCGACAATGGACCATGTCCAACTTTGTTCCCCTCGGTTCAGGTTCAGTGAGGCTCCCGTCCGAAGGCGCTGATTGCGCAAGGTGTCTTGGGCGTGGACAAGATCGCCGCGCAGGGAGCGGAAAAGAACGAGTCCTTCCGCTGGCGCTCCACCATCCGACGCTCCACCATCGCCGGACGCAAGGTGCGGACATACGGCGTGTCGAGGGCTTTTCGGACACGGTGTTCCGACGACATCCTCCGTGCCTGTGCGTCTATGCGGACCGACTGACGGACCCCGCCGACCGCGGGCGCCTGTCCTTGCCGTTCTGCTGGCGCCACGCCGTCGGCGTCGTACCGCTCCAGCGCCGGAACGCCGCGACGAAAGCCGCGTGGGTGCCATAGGCGAGCGCTGCGCCGATCTCGCCGACCGGCAGGTCGGTCAGGCCGAGGAGTTCCCGGGCGACGACGAACCGGACCTCGTCGCGCACGCCTTCGAACGTCAGCCCGTCGGCGGCCAGATGCCGGCGCAGGGTGCGGGGATGCAGCCCGAGGGACCTGGCCGCTCCCGCCATCGAGGGATCGCCTTTCAGGATCTGCGGCCTGATCGCGCTGCGGATGCGCGCCGCCGGCGAATCCACGACGACGCCGAGAGCGGCGCCGATGGCCCGCTGGGCGTCCAGATGGCGCAGCGGATCGGCGCCGGGCAACGGATGATCGATGGTTCTGGCCGAGAGCACGATGCAGCACTGGCTCTCGTTGAAGCGCAGGGGCGCCTTGAGGATGCGCGCATGGGCGGACATGTCCGCCGGCGCGTCATGGCAGAACAGGATCTCGTCCGGCCCGACGGCGTCGCGGGTCACTTCACGGATCATGATCAGCCCGATGGCCGCCACGAGTTCGTAGACATGCCGGCTTCCCGGCACCGAGCGGTCGTGGATTCCGTAGCCGAAGGCGAACGCGTCGCCGACCCGGTTGAGATAGGTGGCGGCACCGCTGGAATACCCGATCTGCCATGTGATGAACTCGAGAAGGGCGCGCCGCAGGGTCGGTGCCGTCATGGTCAGGGGATAGATCATCCCGTGCGACGACCAGCGGTAGCGCGACCCGAGCAGCAACCCGAAATGCGGGCAGCGTGCCTCCTCCGCGGCGCGCTGGAGCATGACGAGTGCCGCCGGGAAGGGGATCATCGTCCCGGGCGACAGGGTTTCCATGTCGATGCCGAGGCCGTCCGCCACCCGGTCGGGCGGCACGCCGAACTCGCGCAGCAGCGCCGGAAGGCCCGCCATCGGTCCGGCCCTCTGGTGAGCCACAGGGCGCTCGGCCCGCATCCCCGGCATGTCCTCTAAACGAAAGCGGAAGCGTAACGCCCACGTTAATATTCAAGAAAGGTCGTGTCGAGACTGGCCGGTCCCGGGACGGGCCATCTTGGTCGTCCCCGCGTGCCGGAATGTGGGTGAGGGAGCGATGCGCCGCTCGAAGGCTTGGCTTGGACTGATTGCCGCGTCGGGTCTGGCCGTCGGCAGTGCCGCCGCGCAGACGGCCGCCACGTCCGCTGGAAGCCCGCGCCTCGCACCGGTGGCAGCGCGCGCGCATCTGCAGCCTGCGCCCCCTGCATCGGAGCCCAGCGCGGAGAAGCTGCGCGAGGCCGCGCAGAACCCCGTCGCCAACCTCATCAGCCTGCCATTCCAGAACAACACGAACTTCGACACCGGGCCCTATGGCCGGCCGCAGAACGTGCTCAACATCCAGCCCGTCGTGCCGTTCAAGATCACGCCGGAGTGGAACCTGATCACCCGATGGGTGACGCCTCTCATCGCGCAACCCCGCATGTCGCCGACGCAGGGGGCCGAGTTCGGGCTCGGCAACATCCAGCCGTCCTTCTTCCTGTCGCCTGCGGATCCGGGAAAGATCATCTGGGGCGTCGGACCCGCCTTCTGGCTGCCGACCGCGACGGCCGGCACGCTGGGGGTCAACAAATGGGGCGCCGGCCCCAGTGCCGTGGCCCTGACCATCCACGGTCCCTGGGTGGTGGGCGTTCTCGCCAACAACATCTGGGCCGGGACGGAAAACCGCCGCGTCAACCAGTTGCTGGTCCAGCCCTTCGTCAACTACAATCTTCCCCACGGCTGGTACCTGACGTCGAGCCCGGCGATCACGTCGAACTGGCTGGCCGCCGGCGGCGACCGCTGGAC
>CAZJCW010000439.1:0-2225 GCA_964544365.1 uncultured Alsobacter sp. | reverse complement strand
ATTTCTGCTATGGCGACGCCCGCGCACGCCAGACACCCCTGGAGGCACGTGCGCATGACCGACAGGGCCGCGTGCGGCCCTTTTATCTTGCAGGGGCCGGCATCGGCCCCTTCGCCACAAGGAACGAAACCATGTCCAAAGTCGTGAAGCAGCTCAAGGCTTCGACTCGGCCGACCGGCGGCAAGGGGGCCGCACGTGCCGTTCGTCGCCAGGGCCTGATCCCCGCCGTGATCTACGGTGCGGGCGAAGCTCCGGTCGCCATTGCGCTCGACCACAAGACGGCGCAGACCCTCATCTTCGCCGGGCACTTCCTCACCACGCAGTTCGAGATCGACGTGGATGGCGCCAAGACGCGCGTCCTGCCGCGCGACTACCAGCTCGACCCCGTGAAGGACACGCCCCTCCACATCGATTTCCTGCGCCTGAAGGCCGGCCAGCAGATCCGCGTCGATGTCCCGGTGCACTTCATCAACCAGGAGACGGCGCCCGGCATCAAGCGCGGCGGCACGCTGAACATCGTGCGCCACGCCATCGAGATGCTGGTCCCGGCCGACAACATCCCGGACGGCATCACGGCGGACCTCGCCGGCCTCGACATCAACGACTCGCTGCACATTTCGGCGGTGACCCTGCCCGAGAACTGCAAGCCGGTGATCGCCGAGCGCGACTTCACGATTGCCACGATCGTGGCGCCGTCGGGCATGAAGGACGAACCGGCCCCGGCCGCTGCCGCCGCTCCGGCCGCCGCCGCCGCGAAGGCTGCTCCGGCCAAGGCCGCTCCTGCCAAGAAGTAAGGCACGCCTCGCGGCGTACCGTTGCGCCCCGCCTCGGCGGGGCGCATTCGTTTCGGGACCATGCTCCAGCCAGGACGGTGCAAGGCCATGCTGCTCTTCGTCGGTCTCGGCAACCCGGGCTCGCGCCACGCCGGCAACCGGCACAACATCGGTTTCATGGCGGTGGACGAGATCGCGCGCGCCCATCGCGCCGGCCCGTGGCGCCGGCGGTTCCAGGGTGAAAGCGCCGAGGCGGCCATCGGCACCGAGCGCGTGATCCTGCTGAAGCCCGAAACCTACATGAACGAGAGCGGGCGAGCCGTCGGCGAGGCCATGCGATTCTTCAAGATCTCTCTCGGCGACGTCGTGGTGTTCCACGACGAACTTGACCTGCCACCCGCCAAGCTGCGCGTGAAGCTCGGCGGCGGCAATGCCGGCCACAACGGTCTGCGGTCCATCAGCGCCCTGTGCGGCAACGATTACCGGCGCGTGCGCCTGGGCATCGGCCACCCCGGCGCGAAGGAACTGGTGCACGCCTATGTGCTCAACGACTTCGGCAAGGCCGAGCGCGACTGGGTGGAGGACCTGTGCCGCGCTTGCGCGGACCAGGCTCCCCTGCTCGCCAAGGGCGATGACAGCGCCTTCCAGAGCAAGGTGCATCTCGCCATGGAGGGACGCGGCTGGGGCGACGTGAAGGGCGTAAAGGAGCGGGGATGACAGCCGTTCGCTTGACACGTGGGGCCGATTTCTGGTGGGACAGCCCGCAGCTGTCCGACGCCCTGCGCGCCGGGTGCACGCATTTCGCCACTGAAGACCGTCAATCCGGCCGGATGCTCCGCCCGATGGCCACTATCAATCCTTTCGACGCCGTCCTCGCGTCCAACTGAACGGGACCACCCATGGGCTTCAAATGCGGCATCGTCGGCCTGCCGAACGTCGGCAAGTCGACCCTCTTCAACGCGCTGACGCAGACGGCGGCAGCCCAGGCGGCCAATTATCCGTTCTGCACCATCGAGCCGAATGTCGGCGACGTGGCGGTTCCGGATCCGCGCCTCGACACGCTGGCCGCGATCGGCGGCTCGGCGCAGATCATCCCGACCCGCATCACCTTCGTCGACATCGCCGGCATCGTGCGCGGCGCCTCGAAGGGCGAGGGCCTGGGCAACCAGTTCCTCGCCAACATCCGCGAGGTGGACGCCATCGCCCACGTCGTGCGCTGCTTCGAGGACGGCGACATCACCCACGTCGAAGGCAAGATCGATCCCATCGCCGACATCGAAACCATCGAAACCGAACTGATGCTGGCCGACCTCGACTCGCTGGAAAAGCGCGTGACGGCGCTGGAGAAGAAGGCGCGCGGCGGCGACAAGGAGGCGAAGGAGCAACTCGACCTCGTCAACCGGGCGCTGGTGCTGCTGCGCGAGGGCAAGCCGGCGCGTCTTGTGGCGTTGA
>CAZJCW010000438.1:0-2240 GCA_964544365.1 uncultured Alsobacter sp. | reverse complement strand
CAGTTGATGTAGTCGGCGCCGGTGCCGCCGGGGCCGGCCTTGTCGTAGCGCGACTGGAACCACGCCACGTCCATGTCGATGCTCTCGCGATAGACGATGGGCGCGATGGCGTCGAAGAAGGCGAGGGCCGTCTCTCCGGTCAGGCCACGGATGGCCTCTGCAAGGGCCGGGGAGGTGAGGGGGCCCGTCGCCACGATGACGCTCGCCCACTCCGCGGGCGGGAGCGCGACAACCTCGCCCCGGTCGATGGTGACGAGCGGATGGGCCTCCAGCGCCGCCGTGACGGCAGCCGAAAAGCCGACCCGGTCGACGGCAAGCGCTCCGCCGGCCGGCACCTGGTGGGTGTCGGCGCTACCCATGATGAGCGAGCCCATGCGCCGCATCTCGGCATGCAGCAGGCCGACCGCGTTGGTGCGGGCGTCGTCCGACCGGAAGGAGTTCGAGCAGACGAGTTCAGCCAGCCCGTCCGTGTGATGGGCATCGGTCCCGCGCACCGGGCGCATCTCGTGCAGCACGACGGGAATGCCGGCCTGGGCGATCTGCCAGGCGGCCTCCGAGCCGGCAAGCCCGCCGCCAATCACGTGAACCGGTTGCCGTGCCATGCCGTCCCTCCCTGCGCCCGACCGTCGAGCCATCAGGTAGCGCATGATGCCGCGATTGGCACCCTCGGGATGCGAGACGGTGGTCTTGCCGCCCGGCTCATCGGGAGGACCTTGCGGTTGGGCTCCCAACGCAAAGCGCCCGCCAAGGGGGCGGGCGCTGCGTCCTTCAGGCCGTGGGAGGGGAGAGCGGCCGTCGGGAAATCGGTTGTGGTCGTCTGCTGCGGGGCGACATGGACGCAAGACCACCCGTTTGGGCCGGACTGTCGTCTTCAGGTCGTCTGCAGCTGCGGGGGCGATCGGTCGCCCGCAGCCTGTTGTGTCAGCGGACGGTCTTCTTCGCGATGAAGCGAATGTCGCCGCGTGCAATCCCGAGGTCGCTCAGGTCGCGATCCGAGAGCTGCGACAGCTCACGCACCGTGGTGCGGTAGCGGTTCCAGTTGCGCAGGCGCTTGGCAAGCTTGTCGACGTTCAGCATGGCGTGTCTCCTTGTCGTGCTGCAGTGCGGTAACGAACTGATCGGCTTGAGGGAAGTTCCGGTGCCGACCGGTGTTTCCGCGTTTGATTGCTGCACTGCATATACGCCTGCACCCCTCCTTCAACCAGAAGCGTGTCAACACTCCTGACCTATTAAAAATGCATGGCTCCGACTGAATTCATTAACCGTTGAGCGAATCGCGCATGGCGTTCAGGACATGAAATCCCTGATGACCCGGGGCTTTTTCTGGATTCCGGACGTCGGGGCGCAGATTCCCGCCCACATGCCATGTCGACCCAGGCCGTTGGCCTGTGCCCTCGGCATACCGCAACGCCGATACGACCTTCGGGTTACTCCGCCGCCTGCGACCGGGCTTTCAAGGGCCGGCGCGCGAGCACCTCGCGGAGAAAACGCCCGGTATGGCTGGCCTCGACCTTCGCGATATCCTCCGGCCGGCCCTGCGCGACGATCGTGCCGCCGCCGTCGCCGCCCTCCGGTCCGAGGTCGATGACCCAGTCGGCTGTCTTCACGACCTCGAGGTTGTGCTCGATCACCACGACGGTGTTGCCCTGCTCAACCAGTTCATGAAGCACTTCCAGCAGCTTGGCCACGTCGTGGAAGTGCAGTCCCGTTGTTGGTTCATCCAGGATGTAGAGGGTACGACCCGTCGAGCGGCGCGACAGTTCCTTTGACAGCTTGACCCGCTGTGCTTCGCCGCCCGACAGCGTGGTCGCCTGCTGGCCGACCTTCACATAGTCGAGGCCGACCCGCGCCAGGGTCTCCATCTTCTCGCGGATCGCCGGGACCGCCTTGAAGAGTTCGCCGGCCTCTTCGACTGTCATGTCCAGCACGTCCGCGATGGAGCGCTCGCGATACTTCACCTCGAGCGTTTCCCTGTCGTAGCGCTTGCCCTTGCAGACATCGCAGGTGACATACACGTCGGGCAGGAAGTGCATCTCGATCTTGATGACGCCGTCGCCCTGGCAGGCCTCGCAGCGGCCACCCTTGACGTTGAACGAGAACCGACCGGGCTGGTAGCCGCGAGCCTTGGCCTCGGGAAGGCCGGCAAACCATTCGCGGATCGGCGTGAAGGCCCCGGTGTAGGTCGCCGGGTTCGAGCGCGGCGTGCGCCCGATGGGTGACTGGTCGATGTCGATGACCTT
>CAZJCW010000437.1:0-2269 GCA_964544365.1 uncultured Alsobacter sp. | reverse complement strand
ACGAGCGCACCGCGCTTCCCGCCCGCCGCCGGGCCCTCGAAGCCGACCTCGACGCCGCCCGCGTGGCCGCCGCCGGCGTCGCCGCGGCGACGGCGGAGGTCGGTCGTCTCGAGGGCGTCGAGGCGGCCCTCGACGAGCGTGACCGCTGCCGCGCGGCCCTCGCCGCCCGGCAGACCGACCTCGACGAGGTGTCGGGGCAGGTGCGGTCAGCCACCGAGCAGGCCCTGGCCGCCGAGCAGCGCTGGCGCCACCTGCTGGCCGCGCAGCACGCCGGGGCCGCGGCGGCCCTGGCCGCCCTGCTCAAGGCGGACACGCCTTGCCCGGTGTGCGGCTCCCCCGAGCACCCCCAGCCGGCGGTGCCGGCCACCGATGGCCTCGTCGACGACGCCCAGGTCGAGGCCGCCCGGGCCGAGGCGGACCGGCTGCAGGGCCTCGTGACCTCCGCCACCGTGCTGCTGACCGACGCCTCCGACGCGCGAGCGCGGGCCGCCACCGACGTCGCCGTCGCCGAGGCCGCAGCTGGTGAGCACGACGCCGCATCGGTGGCAGCGGCCCTGGCGACGGCCCGCCACGACGCGACCGCGCGCAGCCAGGCCGCCGAGCAGGTGCCGACCCTGGAGGCGCTCCTCGGCGAACTCGCCGCGTCCGACGCCGATCTCGCCGACCGGATCGCCGAGCAGCTGCTGGCGGCGGCCTCCTGGGAGTCGGCCGCCTCGGAGCAGGCCGCAGCGGAGGCGTCCCGCGCCGCGGAGATCACCGCCCTCATCGGCCCCGGGCACTCGGCCACCGAGGTCCGCGCGGAGTCCCTGGACCGCGCAGCCCGCCTGACGCGAGCCCTGGGGGCCTGGCAGCGACGCACCGAGGCGCTGCTGCGCGTGCCGGCGGCCCAGCGCCTGCTGTCCGTCGACGAGGCCACGCAGGCCGCGGCCGCGGCGACGGCCACGCTCTCCGCCGCCGACCAGGCGCTCGAGGAGGCGACCGCGCGGGCGACCGACCTCGCCCTCACCCGCGACCAGGCCGCTCCCCTGGCCGACGGGTTCATGACGGCCCTGGCCGACCGGCGCGAGCTGCACGCCCAGACCGCCACCGCGATCGGCCTGGCCGACCTCGTGACCGCCGGCAACTCCCGACGACTGCAGCTGCGCAGCTACGCCCTGCAGCGCCGCTTCGAGGCGGTGCTGGCGGCCGGTTCGATCCACCTCGAGCGGATGAGCCGCGGCAAGTTCCGCTTCGCCCTGAACGAGGAGACCGCCAAGGCCGGCCAGTCCGGCCTCGGCATCTGGCTGTTCGACTCCTGGACGGGGCAGCCGCAGGATCCGAAGTCCCTGTCCGGTGGCGAGACGTTCTACGCCTCGCTCGCCCTCGCGCTCGGGCTGGCCGATGTGGTGCGGGGGGAGGCGGGGGGCTCGGCCCTGGAGACCCTGTTCGTCGACGAGGGCTTCGGCTCCCTCGACCAGGACACGCTCTACCAGGTCCTCGACCAGCTCGACGAGCTGCGGGCCGGGCGCCGAGCCGTCGGCGTCGTCAGCCACGTCACGGAGATGAAGGAGTCGATCCCCGACCGGATCGAGGTCCGTCGGCAGCCCGACAGCACGAGCATCGTCGTGCGGCCCGGGCACGACTGATTCGCGCGACCGCGCCCTCCGGGAGAGGATGGAGGCATGTCCGACTCCTCCCGCGTCTACGACCTGAGCTTCACCGACAACCGTGGCCAGACCGTCGACCTCGCGCAGTACGAAGGACGGCCACTGCTCATCGTGAACACCGCCAGCAAGTGCGGCTTCACTCCGCAGTACGACGGGCTGCAGGAGTTGTACGAGGAGTTCGGGCCGCAGGGGCTGGTCGTCCTCGGCTTCCCGTGCGACCAGTTCGCGCACCAGGAACCCGGGGATGACGCGGAGATCGAGGAGTTCTGCCGCATCAACCACGGCGTGACCTTCCCGCTGTCGACGAAGGTCGATGTCAACGGCAAGGGCACCCACCCGGTGTTCGCGTTCCTCAAGGAGCGCACCGGAGGCCTGCTCGGATCCTCGATCAAGTGGAACTTCACGAAGTTCCTGGTCGCGCCGGATGGCACGACCGTGACGCGCTACGCCCCGAAGACCAAGCCGGAGGAGCTCACCGACGACATCTCCGCCGTCATCAGCGACTCGGCGGGCGCCTGACTAGTCGACGACGATGACCTGTCGCTGCGCGCGCAGCGCCATGACCAGAGCGATGATCCAGCCGATGATCGTCCAGCCGAGCAGCAGGTTCACCCAGAAGACCG
>CAZJCW010000436.1:0-2289 GCA_964544365.1 uncultured Alsobacter sp. | reverse complement strand
GGTTCGAATAGCGCGCCCGGTTGAAGGCGCCGCGCCCGGTGTCCTTGTCGAAGGTTGCCAGCACGGCCGTGATGCCGCCGGCCGCGTCCGCCGTCGTGGTGCCGAAGGAGAAGAGGAAGAAGGAGAACTCCTGCTTCCCCGCCGCCGTGGCGTAGGTGGAATAAGGCTGCGTGACGACGCCGTTGACCTTGATGCCGCCGCGGTTGAGCATCTGGCCCACGGCCTGCGCCACCTCGGTCTCGCGCGGGATGCGGTCGGACGAGGCGTGGACGGTAAGGCCGAAGCCCTTCTCCCACCCTGCCTCGGCCAGAAGCTTCTTCGCGCCCTCCGGATCGTACTCGACGGGCTTAAGGTCGCTCGCGAAGCCGCCGAGCCCCTCGGGCACGAGCTGCCCCGCAGGCTCGCCCGACCCGACGAGCAGACGCTCGACGATGGCCTTGCGGTTGATGAGCTTGGAGATCGCCATGCGCACCCGCGGGTCGCGCAGCGGGTTGGTCTCGAGCGGCTTGCCATCCAGATCCGTGACGAAGGGGCTCTTGTCGCGGGCGCTGTCCACGCCGAAGTAAACGATCCGCAGGGATCCGATGGAGTGGACCGCGTAGTTGGGGTCGGCCTTCACGCGGTCGAGCATCGACGGCGGCACCTGGTCGACGATGTCGAGTTCGCCCGCCAGCAGGGCCACAACCCGGGAGGCGTCATTGGAGATGAAGCGCAACGTCGCCTGCGCATAGGCCGGCTTCTCGCCCCAGTACGTCTCGTTTCGCGTGAGCGAAATCGACTGGCCCTGCGTGAAGGACGCGAACCGGTACGGCCCGGTCCCGACGAGCGCCTTGCCGGACGTGAAGTCCTCGGCCTTCGCCCCGTCGATGGCGGCCTTCGATACGATGTGGACGCGCCCCGCCTGCTCCATGAACTGCGGCGTGGGACGCTTGGTCGTGAAGCGAACCGTCATGGGATCGACGATCTCGATCTTTGCGATCGCGCCGATGTTCTGGGTGAACGGCGCCGGGCTGCCGGTGATCGTCTTGATCCGGTCGAGCGAATAGACGACGTCCTCGGCGGTAAACGGCTTGCCGTCATGGAAGGTCACGCCGGGACGCAGCTTCACGAGCCATGTCAGCGGATCGACCGACTGCCACGAGGCCGCGAGGCCCGGTACCGGCTGGTTGTTCGCATCGACATGCACGAGGCGGTCGAACAGGTGATCGGACACCACCTGGTTGTTGCCGGTACGCGAAAACTGCGGGTCGAGGGAGGACGGCTCCGACGAAAGACCGAGCCGGATCGACTGGGCATTGGCTCTGCCCGGCGCCGTGGCGGCCAGGGCGAAGATGGCGCCAGCGGCAACCCCGGCGATGGCGGCGATACGAAGGCGTGACATGACGGTTGTTCCTCCCGATGGCGGATCAAACCGCCTGCGGGCCATGTCGGTCAACCGGGGACCATGCAGACCGGCACGGCGCCAGGCGGTGAGACCAGACCGCCGGGGGCGCGAACGTCAGTGCAGGGCTTCCGACCGGCGCAGCCAGCCGCGCGCCTCGGTGTCGTCGCTCTTGCGGTTCAGGCCGAGCAGCGCCTGCGGCGCGGTGTCGACGAGGTTCGAGGGATCCTCGTCGAAGAAGGTGGCAATGCGCTGCCAGAGCGCCTTCGGAGCGAAGGGCTTCTTGAGGACATGCCGGACGTTGCGTTCGGCCGCGTCGTTGATGAGGCGACGCGTCGGGGATGCCGACATCACGATGACGGGCACGTCGGTCTCGCTCGACGCCTTCGGATCGCGGAGAACGTCGAGAACTCCCTTGGCGCCGAGCACCGGGAGGTTCCAGTCGAGGATGATGAGCGAGGGCTTGAACTGGGCCAGCCGCTGGAGCGCATCCCCGCCGTCTCCCGCCTCGACCACCTGCCGTATGCCCACGGGCTCGAGCATGCTGCGCACGATCTTGCGTGCGAACGGGCTGTCGTCGACCACCAGGACCGGAAGGTTGGGGAACACGGGGGTCTTGAACATCCGGGCCTTGTCCACGCCGCACCGTGCGACTGACCGCCACATTAGGGGCCGATCGCTGCACGCTTCCTCTCGCGGATCGCTAAACTTCGATGCGATCGAGAGCCCGCGTGGCGCGATCATGAACAAAACGACTACGCCGGAACCAGGCGCGAGGCCCACCGCGCCGGACCCTTCGATACCGGCTACACCGGGCCGATCATGAGGATGTCGAAGGGAGAATGGTGCCAAGGAAATGGCGCGAGAGACGGGGCTCGAACCCGCGACCTCCGGCGTGACAGGCCGGC
>CAZJCW010000435.1:0-2338 GCA_964544365.1 uncultured Alsobacter sp. | reverse complement strand
CCGAAGGCGATGCCCGGCACCAGCGCCGGCAGAAAGGCCAGCTGGTTGAGCACCGCGCCGACGGGGTGCCGCTTCAGGCGCGACACCGCATAGGCGATCGCGAGTCCGAGTCCCATCGACACGACGGCGACCGACCCCGCGAAGGCGAGCGTGATGCCGATGGCATGGAGCGTCTCGGGATTCCGCAGGATCCCGGCCTGGCCCTGCGCGAAATCGGGATTGGACCCGCCTGTCCAGAAGTGCAGCGTGAATCCGGAGAAGATATCGCCCGTCCGGACGGTGACGCTCGAGAGCAGGAGGGCCAGCAGCGGCATCACCGTCGTGAGCGCCAGGATCGTTGCAGCGAGGCCGAGGAGTGGCCAGCGCCAGCGCCCCAGCGCAAATCGGCGATTGCGGCCGCCCTTGCCGGAAATCGTCGCGAAGGAGCGGCGACCGCTCATGATCCGGTTGGACGCCCACAGCACAAGCGCCGCGACGGCGATCAGAACGATCGCCAGCACATAGCCGCGTTCCACCTGCCCCGTGGAGATGGCTCCGTAAAGGCGCGTCGAGAGCGTCTGCATCCCGACCGGCAGACCGAGAATGGCGGGCGCGGCGAAGTTGGAGACGGCGCCCGCGAACGCAAGCGAGCCTGCCGAGAGAATGGCGGGAATGACCATCGGCAGGGTGATGCCGATCAGGATCCGGCCGGGCCGTGCCCCGCTCATCGTGCCCGCCTCGATCAGGTCGGCATTGATGGACGCCAGCGCGGCCGCGATCAGCAGGAAGGCAAGCGAGTAGTAGTGGGCGACGAGGACAAGCAGGGTCGGCACCATGCCCCAGGCGAGCCAGTCCGGCACGGCAACGCCGAGTTCACTCAGGATGCCCACCTGACCGCCGACCCGCTCGTTACGGAACACCACGCCCCAGGCGAACGCTGCCGCGAAGCTCGGGATCATGTAGGGCAGAGTGGCGAACACGCCGATGGTCCGTCGGAACGGGACATCCGTCAGGACGACGAGCCATGCGAGAAAGCCCCCGAGCGCGACGGTCCCCAGCGCCACCACGATGCCAATGACCAGCGTGTTCCCCAGCGGCAGCCACAGGAAGTTACGGGCAATCCGTCCCGTGAAGACCTGCTCCCAGACGCTGAGGCCGCGCCCTTCGCCAACCGTCGCGAGGGCGACGGTCAGAAGGGGTGCGGCGACGAGCACAAGAAGGACAGCCCCGAGCACAAGCCCGAGGGCCAGCGACGGAGATCTCCCCCGCCGCCACCCCAGAGCCGGCCATGCCAGAGCCGTCATCGAGACCCCCCGGTCCACTTACTTCAGGGAGAGGATCAGGTCGGCGACATCCTGCCGGACGGCGGCAGTCTTGACCGGGTCCATGCGCCAGGCCCTGAACTGCTCCAGCGGGATCGCATCCTTGTGCGGCTGGATGTCCGTCCGGGTCGCATAGTCGCCCGGCACGTAGAAGGGAGCGAAGCCCGGGCCGCCCGTGGGACTGTCGTCGCCCATCATGAAGCGGATGAGAAGGCGCGCAGCCGCCGGCGACCTGGTGCCTTTGACAATGGCGAGATAGGCCGGGAACAGAATTCCGGGAGAGGGCTCGACGCCATTGGCCACCTGGAGAGCCCGATTTTCCTTCGCGTTGTCGCGGCGGTCCGAGTAGGTGGTGATGCCGACGGGCGGGTTGGCCTGCCCCTTCTTGCCGACCGCGTCATTCACGGCGTCGGTGTTCCGGACGAGCACAGGCCCGTTCGCCCACAGTGCGGCAATCCACTGCTCCCCCGCATTCTTGTAGGGTTTGCTCAGCACGAAGGGCTTGCCGAAGGCTGCCTGGTAGGCCTTCTCCATCTCCGGCGAGCGGAGAACGACCTCGGCCATGAAGTCGAGGTAATCGCCCCGCAGGTTCGGATCGACGAGCACGACCTTGCCCTTCCATTCGGGCTTCGTCAGGTCCCAGAGGTTTCTCACGGGCGACCCGTTGGGGTTTGCGTCCTCGTTGTACATCAGCACCTTCGTCGAGAGCCGGTTCGCAAGAAGTGGCTTCTCGTGCTCGTCAGGCACCCGGGCCGTGACGTCCGCCGGGACATAGGGCAGCAGCGTCCCCTTCGCGACGAGCTCGGTGTAGACGACCGGCGCATCGGAAATGTAGGCCACGTCCGCGTTCGTGGCCCCGGCCTGCGCCTCGGACTTCAGGCGCGCGATCATCTGGGTGGACGAGATGTCGAGCGGCACCACGTCGATTCCCGGATAGGCCGCCTCGAATGCCTTCTCGATCTGCGCGATGCGGCTCGTGAAGGCGTAGACGGTGACCTTCCCCTCCTTTTGCGCCAGCGGCAGCAACTCGGCGACCG
>CAZJCW010000434.1:0-2387 GCA_964544365.1 uncultured Alsobacter sp. | reverse complement strand
ACGAGATGGTAGTCGTGGTTCTTGGTGTGGGCGTCCGCCATCTGGTCGCTCTCCGCTCGTCGTCTGCCCCGGGCCTCGCGCCCCGAAGCTCCCCCGTCACAGTTTCGGTTTTGCCCCGTCCTTAATCTCTGCCAGCGGCTTTGGCGAGCCCTTGGCGGGGAAGAAGGTGTAGGACAAGGTGATCATGCTGGCGCTCTTGAGGTCGCGCTCCTTCTCGATCGCCTGATCGATGAAGAAGACCACCGGCGCCTCCATGCTTTCCCCTGGCTGCAACGTGATTTCGTTGAAGCAGAAGCACTGGATCTTGTTGAAGAAGCCGCCCATCGAGTCGGGCGCGACGTTGAACGACGCGATGCCGACGGTCGGCCGGTCCCCGACATTGGTCAGCTTGTAGAAGACCGTCAGCGTCTCGCCGACCCGCGTGTCGACGGATGCGACTTCCGGCTCGAAGCGCCAGTTCAGCCCGGGCGACACATTGGCGTCGAAGCGGACGGTGAAGCGGCGGTCTCCTGCGGTGGCCGGGGCCGACTTCGCCACCATCGGCGTTCCGCCGAAACCCGTCACGCGGCAGAAAAGGTCGTAAAGCGGCACTGCGGCATACGCCATGCCGAGCATGCCGGCGAAGATCGACGTGCACACCAGCGCCGTCCGCCTGACCGCACGCTGGCGACGCGCGTCGATCGTGGCGGCGGCCGGTTCGTCCTGTGCGGAGGGGAGGGGTGTCGTCATGGCGTCAGAGGGGCCGCTTCAGGACGTTGCCGCCGAGCTTGGCGATGGTGACGACGAAGAACAGCACGACCAGCGCGCCCAGAACGACGCCGAGGGCGACGGAGCGGGAGCGCCGCCGCTTCTTCTCCTCGTCGGTGAGGACGATGCCGCCGCGGTCGTCATCGCTCATGCCGCTCCTCCGGCGAGCGCGCGCAGGGCTTGGCCGATCATCGCGATACGGTCCGGCCCGGCCACGAACTCCGCCAGCAGCACGGCGAAGAGCACGAACAGATAGAGGATCGAGAAGGTGAAGACCTTCACGGCCGCCTTGCGCCCGCCTTCGCCGTCATGTTCGCGGTACAACCGCCAGCTGTGCAGCACCATCAGCCCGCCCATGACCGTCGCGGTCACGGCATAGGGAGCCCCGGCGAAGCCCATCGCCACCGGCAGCAGCGCGAACGGCGCCAGAACGAGGCTGTAAAGCAGGATCTGGAGGCGGGTCTTTTCCTCGCCGGCGACGACGGGGAGCATCGGCACCCCGGCGCGGCGGTAGTCGGCCGTCTTGAGGATGGCCAGCGCCCAGAAATGCGGCGGGGTCCACAGGAAGATGATGCCGAACAGCACGGCCGTCTCGATCGACAGCGATCCGGTCGCCGCCGCATAGCCGATCATGGGCGGAAACGCGCCGGCCGCGCCGCCGATCACGATGTTCTGCGCGGTCCAGCGCTTCAGCCACATCGAGTAGATCACGGCGTAGAAGAAGATGGTGAAGGCCAGGAGCCCGCCGGCCAGCCAGTTCGCGGTGAGGCCGAGAAAGGCCACCGAGCCCACCGAGAGTACGATGCCGAAGCCGAGAGCCTCCTGCGGCGTAACCTTGCCGGATGGGATCGGGCGTTGCACCATGCGCCCCATCATCGCGTCGATGTCGGCGTCGTACCACATGTTGAGGCAGCCGGACGCGCCGGCGCCGACGGCGATGGCCAGCAGCCACGCGAAGCCCAGCACCGGGTTCACCTGCGGCGCCAGCATCATGCCGGTCAACGCGGTGAACACGACGAGCGACATCACCCGCGGCTTCAGCAGCGCGAAGAAGTCGCCGGCCGAGCCGGACGACACGCGATGTGCGCTCGAGGTTGCGGGGGTGAGGCTATCGCTCGCCAGGGACATCAACGCCGTCTCGTCGTTTGGCCGGGCCGGCCCGGCCTCTGCCGACGCGCCGGACCCGGGACCGGGATGAGGACCGGTTCCCGAGGGAACCGGTCCGCGTGCTGTCAGTGCTCCGAACCGCTGATCCGGGGCAGCGTCTCGAACTGGTGGAACGGCGGCGGCGACGTCAGCGTCCACTCGAGCGTCGTCGCTCCCGCGCCCCACGGGTTGTCGCCGGCCTTCTCCTTGCGCTGGAAGGCAACCCAGATGCCGTAGAAGAACACCAGCAGGCCGAAGGCGAAGAGATACGAGCCGTAGGAGGAGATGCGGTTCCAGCCGGCGAAGGCATCCGGATAGTCCACGTAGTGGCGCGGCATGCCGGCGAGGCCGGTGAAGTGCATCGGGAAGAACAGCACGTTGGCGCCGATGAAGGCGATCCAGAAGTGCAGCTTGCCGATGAACTCGGGGAACACGTAGCCGGTCATCTTCGGGAACCAGTAGTACCAGCCCGCGAAGATGGCGAAGACGGCGCC
>CAZJCW010000433.1:0-2387 GCA_964544365.1 uncultured Alsobacter sp. | reverse complement strand
TTTATCGTGCACGGGTCTTTTGTTATTCCCGTGGTTGCACTCTATCGGGAGAATGGTTACCGGGAATTCCCCGGCCGAGGCCGTTCGCAGAACGCTGTTTCCGGGCGATTAAGCCGATGCCGTCATTTGTCGCGATCGTCCGGCAAGCCGTTGAAAACAGTCACCTCGCCTTCGCTCTCAACCGCGCCGCGCCTTTGCAGGTAGACCGCGCCGAGCCAGCACGCCATCGCCCACGCGGCGCCGAGGGACCAGCCGGCGAGGACATCGGTCGGCCAGTGCACGCCCAGGTAAACGCGACTGAGTCCAATGGTGAGCGTCAGGACGAGCGCCACGGCGGCCACGTAGACCTTGATGCGGCGCTTCGGACTCACGCGGGCGACGAGCACGCCGATGGTGAGATACGTGACTGCCGACAGCATCGCATGGCCCGAGGGAAAGCTCAGGCTGCGAACGTCGACGAGGTGCGCGACGAGATCCGGACGTGGCCTGTCGAAGCCGAGTTTCAATGCGGTGGAGAGCAGCGTGCCGCCGCCGACGGAAACGGCGACGAGGAGGGCGGCGCCGCGCTTGCCGTCGAGCGCGAGGTACAGCACGGCGACGACGGTGATCAGCGTGAGCACCGCCGTGCCGCCGAGCGCGGTCAGGTCGCGCATCATCGCCTCGATCCACCATGGGCCGATCGGGTCCGCCGGATCGAGCGGGTTGCGCAGGGCGCGGAGGATCGCTTCGTCGAAGCGGTGGGTCTCGCCTTCCCGGACCTCGTCGGCGACGGTGAGAAACGCGAAGAGGCCCGCGGCCACGACCAGAAGGGCGGAAACGGGCCCGATTTCGAGGCGGGCGACGAGAGCGCGGAGCGTCCTTGGACGCGTCACCGGCAGATCTCCGCCAGGTCACGGATCCGCTGCTGGTCGGCCGGCGTCAGTCCGCCTTGCGCCGCGCGCAACTCCATTGCCGGATCGTCGAGCCGTTCGCCCACGCAGGTGCAGACGCGGCGGCAGAATCCGGCGTCGGTGCCTGTCTCACTGCAGGTGCGGGTGCAACTGGTCGCGAAGGACTGCCCGGGATCCCCCAGTCCAGCCTTTGGTGCGCCGACGGCGACGGCCAGCGACAGCAGGCCGAAGAACACCGGCTGGTGGATCAGGTAGACCGCGAGGCTGTGCCGCCCTCCCCAGGCGAGGAGCTTTCCGAGGCTTCCGGACGGTTGCCAACCGGCGAGCCGGTGGTCAAGACCGGTCGCAATGCCCAGTCGAGCCATCAGAATTCCCGCCAGGACGGCCGAGAACCACGGGAAGATCGGCACGAAGTCGTTGGTCAGCGGAGCCTTCGGCATCAGGCCCAGCCACCACAGGCCGGGACTGTCGAAGGTCGGCGACGTGAAGGCGAGCGGCGCACCGGCGACCAGCAGCGCCATCATGGCGATCCACCACAGCGGGGCCCGCAGCAGGGGCAGAGCCAGGACGCTCGACACGGCGATGCTGTGCAGGATGCCGAAGAACACGAAGGTTTGCGGCGTCGCGTAGAGCGTTGCCACGGTGACGGCCATCGCCGCCCCGGAGACCATCGCCAGCCGGCGCAGGAAGGGTCGCGCCTGCACCCCGTTCCGGGTCGCCAGGACAAGGCTCACGCCGACGAGAACGAGGAAGCTCCCGGCGATCGCCTTGGCGAACAACCGCCACGCCGGATCGACCCCGGCCTGCAGCGAGATGAACCCGAAGAAGCCGAGATCCCACGTGAAGTGGTAGATGAACATCGCCAGCAGGGCGACGCCGCGCGCGACGTCGACGGCCGGGATACGGTGGGGGGATGAGGAGACTGCGGCGTCCATCGCTGTCCGTTCTAGGCGATGTCGCCGCCGACCGTAACCCCGCGGTTCCCGGACGAAGGACGGCCCGGCACGAGGCCGGGCCGGTTCCCGTCAGTTCAGCATGATGCCCTTGGGCGGGACTTCGTCGGCAACGACCACGTCGCCGATCCGCAATCCCTCGGGTCCCGCGCCGATCGTGATCGCGTCGCCGTCGTGGATCTTGCCGGACAGGATCAGTTCCGCGAGCGGATCCTGCACGTTCTTCTGGATCACGCGCTTGAGAGGGCGCGCGCCATAGGCGGGGTCGTATCCCTTGCCGGCCAGCCAGTCGCGGGCCGACGAGTCGAGCGTCAGCGTCAGCTTGCGCTCGTCGAGCAGCTTCTGCAGGCGGGCCAGCTGGATGTCGACGATCGCGCCCATCTGGTCCCGCTGCAGGCGGTGGAACAGGATGATCTCGTCGAGCCGGTTCAGGAACTCCGGCCGGAAGTGCGAGCGCACCACCGCCATCACCTCGTCGCGCACGGCATCGGTGTCCTCGCCCTCGGGCTGGTTCACCAGGAACTCCGAACCGAGGTTGGAGGTC
>CAZJCW010000432.1:0-2398 GCA_964544365.1 uncultured Alsobacter sp. | reverse complement strand
TCAAGGACGGCACGCACAAGAAGATCATGGACAAGTACTTCAAGGTGAACATCCTGGTCGACTGATCGACCGCTGGCCCGACGGGAAGGGCGGCGTTTCGTCCGCCCTTCCTGCCGCGCGGTCCGAGCCCGCTGTAACGCGCGCTTCCGGCGCCTCGGCAGCGGGTTGTCCGCCCAAGATCGTCGACAGCGCGTGCGAGGCGGCACGGTGCTTGCCTTCCATTCGCTGATGCACGCCCCCGTGCCCCAAACCGCGACACCGCCCGCATGGATAGACTGCTGATCATGCTCTCATGGGGTGACCGCGGCTGGCTGGACGAGCTGGCGGCGGGCGCGGCCGTGACGATCTCGCTCGCGCTGGCCACCCTCCCCTTCGGGCTCCTCCTGGGTCTGCTGATCGCGCTGGCCGCGCGCTCGAAGAGCGCGGTGCTTCGTGGCGCCGCGACCGTCTACGCGACGGTGTTCCGCGGGGTGCCGGAGCTTCTGACGCTCTACATCGTCTATTTCGGCCTGCAGATCGGCCTGCAACAGGCCTGGAGGGCGCTGGGCTTCTCCGGGTCGATCGAGATGCCGGCCTTCGTTGCCGGCATGTTCGCCCTCGGCCTCGTGCTGGCCGCGTTTTCCTCCGAGGTGTGGGTCGGGGCGCTCAACGCGGTGCCGAAAGGACAGCGCGAAGGCGCGTTCGCGCTCGGGTTGAACCGCAGCCTCACCTTCCGCCTCGTCGTGTTCCCGCAGCTGATGCGCGTCGCCCTGCCGGGGCTCGGCAACAACTGGATGGTGCTGCTCAAGGAAACGTCGCTCATTTCGGTGATCGCCCTGCCGGACCTGATGTTCTGGACCGGCCGGGCCAACGTCGTGACGAAGGAGCCCTTCCTCTTCTTCGGCGTCGCCTGCCTCATCTACCTCGCCTTCTCGCTTGTCTCGGCGGCAGGCATCGATGCTCTCGAGCGCCGGGCCAACCGCGGCTATGCCGCCGGCGGGGGAGGCCAGCGATGAGCCGCACCCTCGCGCTGGCCATCGGCGCCGTCGTGGCCGTCTTCCTTGCCAGGCTCGTCTGGCCCGACGTCACCGCGATGCTCAACGCCGCGGGCTGCGAGGCCGCGCAGGGCTTCGGCCGCCTTGTCGGCAACGAGGCCATCACCAACTATGGCTGCCGCATGGTCGGCGGGCTCGGCATCACGCTCCAGCTCGTCGCGATCTCCGTCTCGCTCGGGGTCGTCCTCGGCTTTCTCGTCGCCTTGGTGCGGCTTTATGGCGGGCCCGTGTCGTCGCGGATCGCGACCGGCTACACGACGTTCTTCCGCGGCACGCCGCTGCTCTGCCAGCTCTTCCTCGTCTACTACGGCGCGGGGCAGTTCCGCCCGGCACTGGAGGCGGTCGGCCTCTGGACCTACTTCCGCGATGCGTTCTTCTGCGCGGCCTTCACGTTCACCATCAACACGGCGGCCTATCAGGCGGAGATCTTCCGGGGCGCCATCGCCTCGGTCCATCGCGGCCAGTGGGAGGCCGCAAAGGCGCTCGGGCTGCGGTTCACCACCATCCTGCGCACCATCGTGATGCCGCAGGCGGCCCTCGTCGCGCTGCGCCCGCTCGGCAACGAACTGGTGATCATGGTGAAATCCTCCGCCGTGGCCTCCCTCGTCACGATCTTCGACCTCATGGGAACGACACGGCTCGCCTTCGCCCGGTCGTTCGATCTCTCCGTGTACCTCTTCGCCGCGCTGCTCTATCTGTGCATGGTGGAGGTGATCCGCCGCGTCTGGAACCTTGCCGAAAAGCGGCTGACGCGGCATCTCAGCCACGCCTGAACATTCGGGCACGCGCGATCAGCGCCGGCGGGAGGCCGGCGCATCCAGTTGGAGCAAGCACAACTATGGCGAAAGTCGCTTTCCTCGGCCTCGGCGTCATGGGCTACCCCATGGCCCGCCACCTCGCCTCGAAGGGTCACGAGGTCACCGTGTTCAACCGCACCTTCGCGAAGGCGGAGAAATGGGTGTCGGAGCACGCAGGGAAGGCAGCCCGCACCCCGCGCGAGGCGGCCATGGGACAGGAGTTCGTCTTCGCCTGCGTCGGCAACGACGACGACCTTCGCTCGGTGACCGTCGGCCCGGACGGCGCATTCGCCGGCATGGCGAAGGGCGCGGTGTTCGTCGACAACACGACGGCGTCGGCCGAAGTGGCCCGCGAACTCGCCGCGGAGGCGACCAGGCTCGGGTTCTCCTTCATCGACGCGCCGGTATCGGGCGGACAGGCCGGTGCGGAGAACGGCGTGCTCACCGTGATGTGCGGCGGTGACGAGGAGGCCTTTGCCCGCGCCGAGCCCGTCATCATGAGCTTCGCCCGCGCCTGCCGCCGCCTCGGTCCCTCAGGCGCAGGCCAGCTTACAAAGATGGTCAACC
>CAZJCW010000431.1:0-2405 GCA_964544365.1 uncultured Alsobacter sp. | reverse complement strand
GACGGTGGGCCACAGAGGGCCACTGCGACCCATGCAGGTCGGGTAGTAGAAGCCCGCCGGCAGGATCCGACCGAACGCCTGCAGGCCGGCCAGAAGATCGAGGCCGGCTCGGGGCCAGCCGTGCAAGGATCGGGCTTCGAGACCGGCCACCAGCGGAACGCGGGTTGCCAGCGCGGCCGGCTCGTCCTCGGGAGCCACGAGGCGGACGAAGGCGTTGGGCTCCTCGGGGCCGTCGGCCATGAGCCCGCGCGGTCTATGCAGCTTGAAGCTGCGTCCGACAATGCCGACACCATTCGCGAGGAGCGCCGAGGCCAGAGTATCGCCGGCAAAGCCGGTGAACTGACGTCCGTCGAAGCGGAACGGCAGCGGCCGCGTCCGGTCTATGGCGTTGCCGAGGCCGGGCAGCCGCACGGCGCTCATGACGTTGGCTCCACGCGATCCGATGCCGTATCCCGGCGCAGGACGAACCAGCTCCGGCATCCGACGCCATGCTGCCACCACTCGGCGGCAAGGCCTTTCGGGTTTTCGGCATCGTAGAGCCGGCCGGCGAGCACCGAATCCTCGTCGCCGGGCTGGGGACGCAGGGCGTCCGCCTCTCCGCCATAGCGGAATTCGTTGACGGGGCGCAGGCCGCAATGGGGGCAAGGCAGAAGCACGCTCACCTCTCACCCCCTCGCCGAAGCCGACGCCGTCTCGAACAGCGGGCGTCCCTCCGCGAACCGCGCGAGGCCAAACGGCGCGGCGATCGCGTCGGGCTCGCCGGTTGCGATGAGAGAGGCCAGGGCCGCGCCGCCGGCGGGGATCGCCTTGAACCCGCCCGAGCCCCAGCCCACGCTGAGAAACACGTTGTCCAGAGGCGCACGGGAGAGGATCGGGCTCGTGTCGAACGCGACATCGATCATGCCCGCCCACTGGCGCATGAGGCTGACCCGGCCAAGCCGCGGGAACAGGTCGACCAGGGCACGCGACACGGCCTCCACGGTCTCCCAGTCGCCGCGCTGGGCAAAGCTGCGGTAGCGGTCCGGCCCTCCTCCTATGACGAGCTCGCCCTTGTCGCTCTGGTTCACGTAGACCTGCGTTGCCGGGCAATTCACGCAGGTGTGGAGAAAGGGCTTCAGCGGCTCGGAGACGAATGCGACGAGCGGCCAGGTCTCGATGGGCAGGCGGAACCCTGCCATCGCGGCGAGTTGTCCCGCGTGGCCGGCGACGGCGATGGCGATGCGCCGGGCCTGGATGGGCCCCCGCGTCGTCTCGACGCCGGTGGCAAGCGCACCGTCGCGATGGATGGCCGTCACCTCGCAACCCTGCACGATGTCGACGCCCAACGCGTCGGCGGCCCGCGCATAGCCCCACGCCACCGCGTCATGCCGGGCGATGCCGGCCTGGGGTTGCCACGCTCCGGCGAGAACCGGAAGGCGCTTCCCGCCGCCGCCGGGCTGAATGTGGCCGGGTTCGCCGAGCGCCAGTTCCGGCACCATGCGGCGGATCGTCTCCGGAGGCACGATTTCGTAGGCGACGCCATGGCGGGCCATGATCGCCGCGCGGCGGCGCAGGTCGCGCAGCTTGCCCCAGGTTCGGATCAGGTCGATCTGCCCGCGCGGGCTGAACATGACGTTGAAATTCAGCTCCTGGGACAGTTCCCGCCACATCTCCAGCGAGCGCGCCTGGAAGCGCACAGACTCCTCGCGCAGATAGTTGGCGCGGATCACCGCCGTGTTGCGGCCGGTGTTTCCGCCGCCGAGCCAGCCCTTGTCGAGAACGGCGATATCGCGCACGCCATGACGCGATGCGAGGTAGTAGGCCGCGGCAAGCCCGTGACCGCCGGCCCCGACGATGACTGTGTCGTAGCGGCGTCGCGGTTCGGGCGAGCGCCATGCCGCAGGCCAGTCGCGGTGGCGCGACAGGGCGTTCCTGAGCAGCGTCAACGCCGAGTAGGTCATGCAGGGGATCCGCCCAAGGGTGGGAGGAGAATAGCCTGAGCGCATAGGTTTACAATCTGGATTTCCGATGCACTATGAGCCTCATCGGGCCGTTGACCGGAGGATGGGGCCAGTGGGACGCGATCACGATCCCGGATCCAACGATGGAGGCCGCCGTTCGCCGCTGATGCGCGAGGACTGGCGCTATGTCGAGCGCCGCACGCTCGACGCGGTCACCACGCCGGAGTGGGAGCTGCTCGGCCAGCAACGCAACGCCTATCTCGCCGAGCGTCGTGCCGACCAGGTCCTGCGCATGTTCGAGACCCTGCGTGACCAGCCGTCCTTCGGCTACGAGATCAACATGTTCCGGCACGGGCTCCAGGCGGCGTCGCTGATGCTGCGCGACGGCCATGACGAGGAGACCGTCGTCGTCGCGCTGCTGCACGACTTCGCCTACGACTTCTGCGTCGAGACGCATGGCGAGGC
>CAZJCW010000430.1:0-2417 GCA_964544365.1 uncultured Alsobacter sp. | reverse complement strand
AGGATGTTCACCTTGAAGTACTTGTCCATGATCTTCTTGTGCGTGCCGTCCTTGATCGACTCCTCGATCGCCTTGTTGAACAGGGCAATAAGGGCCGTATCCTCCTTGCGGGTGGCGGCGGCGACGCCCGGGCCGTGGATCGTGGGATCACGCTTCACGTCGGCGATGAACTTGCAGCAGTCCTTGCCCTGGCCGTCGACGAAGTCCGTGAGCGCGAGCTTGTCGGCGATCACGTAGTCGAGCCGGCCGTTCTTCAGGTCGAGGTTCACCTCTTCCTGCGTCGGGTAGAGCTTGATCTGCGAGTCCTTGTAGTACTTCTCGAGGAAGTTGGCGTGGATGGTCGAGCCCTGCGCGCCGATCGCCTTGCCCTTGAGGGCCGCCGGCGAGATGTCCGTCGAGGCCTGGGACTTCGGGCCGATCATCGAGATGGGCGTGCGGCTGTACGTCGTCGTGAAGCTGACGCGCTTGGCGCGCTCCTCGGTGGCGTTCATGCCGGCCATGATGATGTCGTACTTGCCGGCCAGCAGCGCGGGGATGATGCCGTCCCAGTCCTGCGCCACCCAGGTGCACTTGACCTTCATCTTCTCGCAGAGCGCGTTGCCGTAGTCGATCTCGAAGCCTTCGAGCTTTCCGGCCGAGTTCAGGTTGTTCCAGGGAGGATACGCACCTTCGGTGCCGATGCGGACTTCCTTCCATTCCTTCTGCTGCGCCTGGGCGAGACCCGCCCCGGCCAGCATCGCCGCCACGGTCGCAGCGATGAGTCCGACAGTTTTCTTCACGTCGTTATCCCTCCATTGAACCCGCCGGGGCGGGCCGTTGATCCGGACCGGCCGGCTCCGAATGGCCGTACTCCGTCGTCCGATGCCAGCATTGGACACTGCCGGCGACGCGAGTGCAACGGGATTTGCCCCGGGAACGGGCCCGAAAAGGCTGCCCTGCAACCACTTTTCGCGGACGAGGCCCAGCTGTCGTCCGGGGCGAGAGAAACCTCTCAGCGCACGTCGAACGGGAAGTAGGCGGCCCGGATCCTGTCGTAGGTCCCGTCCGCCACGATTGCGTCGATCGCAGCGTCGAAGCGACGGCGCAGCGCGTCGTCGTCCTTGCGCAGGCCAACGCCGTAGCCTTCGCCGAAGACTTCGGGATCGCGGGGGGCGTCGCCTGCGAAGGCGCAGCAGTCCGCCTCCTTGCCGCGCTTCAGCCACTCCTGCAGGGCGATCTTGTCGCCGAGTACGAGGTCGATCCGGCCGAGCGCGAGGTCGAGGCTGGCCTCGTCCTGGTTGGCATAGAGGCGGACGTCGCCCTGCTTGCCGACGCGGTTCTCCAGCCACTCGGCGTAGGGCGTGCCGGCCATCGCGCCGAGCCTCAGCTTCGCAAGCGCCTCGGGTTCGAGGCTGGAGAAGGTCTCACCCTTCCGGCCCATGAAGACTGCGGGCGTGCGATAATAGGGTTTGCTGAACGCGATCCGCGTGCGCCGTTCGTCGGTGATGGCGAGCGAGGCCATCACCGCGTCATGGCGCCGATGCTTCAGGCCGGCCAGAAGGCGTTCCCAATCCTCCGTCACGAAGGTGCACGACACCTCCATCCGCTCGCACAGCGCCCTGCCGATATCGATCTCGAAGCCCTGCAACTGGTTGCCGGCGTCGATGAAGTTGAAGGGCGGATAGCTGCCCTCCGTCGCGATGCGCAGCGTCGGCTGCTCTGCCGCCGCGGGCGAGACCGCGCCAGCGAGCACGACCAGCAGGGCGACGAGCGCGGCGGCAAGGGCTGGGCGGCGGTTCACGCTGTGTCCGGTCATGGCTCCACTGGGACACAGACTACCATGGGCGTGAGGCCCGCGGCGAGCACGGCATCGTCCGCGGTTGACCGCCGGTGGCGCGCCTTTACATAGAGCGCACGTCCGCGGCCCCTCGCCACGGGCGGGACACGCCGAGCCCGGCGATCCATGTGCCGAGACCGGAGAGCCGTCGTGATCACCGAAAAGGACGTCCTTGCCGCGCTTGCTTCCGTGAAGGGTCCGGACGGGCGTCCTGTCACCCAGTCGGGTGTCGTCAGCGGGCTGACCGTCAATGCGGGGAAGGTCTACGTGTCGATTGCCGCCGACCCGGCCAAGCCGCAGGCGGCCGAACCGGTCCGGCAGGCCGTCGAGGCGGCCGTCAAGGCGATCCCGGGGGTCGCCGGCGTCATCGCGACGCTCACGGCGGAACGGGCGCCCGGCCCGGGCGGGGCGACGCAGGCTCCCGGACCGGCGGCGCCGGGGCCGCGCGCCCAGGCCGGAACCGCCAAGGCGGGGGTCCCCGGCGTCAGGCACATCATCGCGGTCGCTTCGGGGAAGGGCGGCGTCGGGAAGTCGACGACGGCGGCCAACCTCGCGCTGGGGCTCGCGGCTGGAGCCGTTCACCCATGTCGACCTCCAGCTC
>CAZJCW010000429.1:0-2427 GCA_964544365.1 uncultured Alsobacter sp. | reverse complement strand
GACCTCGACACGGCGGAGCGCTTCCTCGAGGCTTCGTAGGGCGGCGCGACGACGTCCTGACACGCCGCCCCTCGAAGGCCCTCAGCGATCCTCGAGGAGCGCCTCCAGCAGCCGCCTCTGCGCCTTCATTTCGCGCAGCAGCCTGACGCAGCAGTCGTCGTCCTTGCCGCGACCCGGCCCGGGGCCGCTGCCCCGGCCGACGCCGCCCGGATCCCGGCCGTACCCGGTCACGGGGCCGTGCACGTATTTCCCGACGACGATCTCGCGCTGCACGGGCTCTCCCTCGCGCGTCCGGGCGGTGGCGCGGAACGTGAAGCTGTAGGAACCCGCTTCCAGCGTGTGGCGGAAGGGCAGCGCATATTCGCCGTCGGCGGCAGCGCCGTCGTCATGTGCCCCGTCGTCCTTCAGCGCGAGGGACCACCTGCTTCCACCGGGCGACACGGCTTCGACGTCGATGGACCCACCGGTGACGGGAAGCCCCGCCTCGCTGAGCAGGCCGGTGAGAAGGATGGGCTCGCCGACGGCAACGGGGCCGGGCGAGACGAAGGCGTGGAGCCTGAAGTTCGACCCCACGGCGACCGCATAGCCATAGCTGACAGGCTTCTTGCTCTCCGCGCATTTCAGGCCGCGGAACGCATCCGGCAGCTTCGCCGGGTCGTTCTCGCGTCCTTTCCGCGCGGCACGGGGCAGGCCCCGGCAGAGCCTGCCGTCGTGCCAGACGACAAGGCGCCACTCGCCGGCATAGCGCGCCGGCTCGCCGACCGGGATCGTCAGCTCGAGGAAGCGGCTGGCATCGGTCCAGCCCGGCCGCAGCTGGAAGCCCGGCGGCAGGCGGTTCGGGTCGATGATCTCGCCGGCCGGCGTCTCGAGGTGGAAGGGCAAGCGGATGCCGTCGTCGACGTCGTAGAGGACGACGCTCAGGGACACGTCGCCGTTGAGGACGCGGAACGGGATCTCGTGGCGGTCGCCGGCCGCGACAGTCGCACGCGGATCGATGATCGTCGCTCGGTCGACGAGGTCCATGTAGATCTGCGTGTAGGCCTTCATGAGCTGGAACCGGACATCCGGCGCCAGCGTGTCGACCACGGCCAGCCGCCCGCCCGTGGTGCTGGCGAGGGCGTCGAGCTGGGCGATGCTCACATCCTGGCTAGTGCCGAGCCCGACGGCATAGACCTTCACCCCGGGCGGGGTGGCAAAGCCCTGCGTGGCGACGAACGAACCGAGATTGTCCGGGTCCCGGTAACTGCCTGGAATGATCGAGAAAAATTGCCCACCAGGGGCCTTGTAGGCGGTGTTCTCGATGCCATCGGTCAGGGCGACGAGGGCGCGGACGAGTTCACCCGCCGGCGGCGATGCGCGGGGGGCGGCGAACTGCTCCGAACCGACCATCACGCCCGCGGCCAGCGCAGTCAGCGTCTGCGTCGCCAGGTTGGCGGCATTGATGCTGCCCACCATGACGGGCTGGGTCGCCGCCGTGACCTCCGTCATCGGGACGAAGGTGTCGGCCTGCACCGAGAAGCGCGTGGCGGCGGCGCGGTTGCCGCGGTCCGCCGGGAGCAGCTGGAACAGCAGCCGCCCGGCCTCGACCGCTGCGTCCAGCTTGCGCGGACCGTTGGGAACGAGCTGGTTCATGCTGTCGGAGCGATCCAGCACGGACACGAGATCGACGACGTTGCCGGGGATGATCTCGCCGGCCAGGGGATAGGTGAAGGCGGGGGGAACGCCCAGCACGACGTCATTGTGGCTGTCGAAGACGAGTTCGGCGTTGCAGGTGCGCGGCGGCGCGCCGTCGGCGAAGAAGACGACGGCCACCTCCTCCACGGCATCGCCGGTGGCGCCGGGCCCGCAGCTGCGCGTCGGGGCGACCTCGTAGGTGCGTGTCGCGGACGGCGCGACGATGCTGCCGCCGGCCGCCACGAGCCCGAACAGCGCGGCGTCCGGCCCCTGGATCCGGGCGGCGAACGGCAGCGTCGCGTTGCCGGGATTCCGGACGCGGACGAAGCGCACCATCCGGTAGCCCTGGCGGACCTGGCCGAAGGCCGGGAAGGCAGCCGGCGCATCGATCCGCGGTCGCGCCAGGCACCCCTCGCCGCTGAGCGGGACGGTGCGGAGGCCGGCGAGGCCGGCATCGACCGTCACCGTCGCCGTGAACGGGCCGTCGGCCGGGGGCGTGAAGCTGACCGGCAGGTCGCGCGACTGTCCGCACGACAGCGCCTGGGGCGGGGCGGCCGGCCAGGAAAAAGGCCCGCCGGCGCTCGCCGCGACCGAGACGGTGATCGGCAGCTGCCCCGTATTGGTGATGCGCAGCGTCCGTGGTCCCACCGTCGTGCCGACCGGCACGTACCCGAACGACCCACCGCCGACGATCGCGGCGGCGCAGTTCGGTTGCGGCTGCACGCCGCTGCCCGTGCAGGTTATGCGGTCGTC
>CAZJCW010000428.1:0-2431 GCA_964544365.1 uncultured Alsobacter sp. | reverse complement strand
CGCGGTTGCCTGGCGAGACCACCATCGCCATGCGCGCCCCGCGGCGCTGGATGATCGCGTTCAGGCCGATGGTCGTGCCATGGACGACCAGTTCGAGCCCGGCCGGATCCACGCCATGTTCGGCGACGAGCGCGGCGATGCCGCGCTCCACCGATGCGGAGGGGTCGGATGGAACGCTCGGCTCCTTGTGAAAAAGGAGGCGACCGGCCTCCATGTCGGCCAGCACGAAGTCGGTGAAGGTTCCCCCGACGTCGATGCCGACCCGTGTGCGCCGCCAGCTCATGCGTTCGTTCCGGTCCTTGCGGTGGTGATGGTGTCCCTCAGCGCCGAAGCGAGGCCCGCATAGTCGGCCTCCTCGTTGTAGGCGGCTGCGGAGACGCGGGCCCAGAGTGCGCCGGCAAGCGCCGTCACGTGCAACTCGATGCGCGTGTGATGCCAGAGCGTCTGGCGCAGGAGGCGGGCGACGTCCCAGTCGACCGGGCCGTCCCAGGGCAGTCTGATGGTGGCGATGGAACCGAACAATGCGGAGGGCGCACCGGTTTCGGTTCCGAGGTCCGCTGCGATGTGCTCGGCACTGCGCCGGGCAAGATCGACGTTTCGCGCGCGCAGGGCGCTGCCCCCCAGCCGCTTGTGGAAGGCGATGGCGGCAGGCGTCGCGAGCCAGGGCGCGTAGTCCCGCGTGCCGATCTTGTCGAATTCGGCGGCGAACCCCATCCCGTAGCTGTGCGAGATGACGGTCGGATGGACGTCCCATGCGGGGCTGGACGACACGGCGATGAAGGCAGAGCCCTTGGGCGAGGCGAGCCATTTGTGGCAGTTGCCGACATACCAGTCGGCGCCCAGCGCATCGACGTCGAGGTCGAGCATCCCCGGGCCGTGCGCGCCGTCGACGAGGACGGGTACGCCGTGCGCCTTGGCCATCGCGACGATGGCTGGCAGCGGCATCACGACGGCCGAGGCCGAGGCGATGTGATCGACGAGGATCAGGCGCGTGCGCGGCGTGACCGCGCGGGCGATCGCCTCGACGATGCAGGCCTCGTCCGGCGTCGGGAAAGGAACCTGCGCTTCCACGCAGACGACACCGGTCATCGTGGTCAGCCAGGCCAGGTTCTTGCGAACGGCATTGTAGACGTGGCTCGTCGTGAGGATCTCGTCGCCCTCGCGCCAGCGGACGGAGCGCAGCACGGCGTTGGTGCCATCCGAGGCGTTCTCGACGAAGCCGAGCCGTTCGGCGGGCACCCCGACGAAGGCGGACAGGCTCTCCGCAGCGGTGCGGATCGCGCCGGGAAGCTCCTCGTTGAAGAAGCGCACCGGCTGGCTCTCGAGGCGGGCCCGCCAGCGGTCCGCCTCCGCCGTCACCTCGCGCGGCGTGGCACCGTAGGAACCGTGGTTGAGGAAGGTGATGCCGTCCTCTAAGGCCCACAGCGGCAGCAGTCCCCGGCCGAACTCCGTCATCGCCAATCTCCTGCCGCGACACGAGAAATCGCGTCCTTCAGATCCCTGGCCGCGCGAAAGCCGGTGTCTGCGGCCAGGCGGTCGACGCCGAGGGGCGGACGCCCGAGCGCGGCGTCGAACGAAGCCTCCGCCTCGGCCGGATCGTCCACCTCATGCACCTCGAGGCCGGCGTCGCGGAAGAGCGCGATCACCTGCGACCACGTCCAGCCGACGCCGCGCGAGACGTTGTAGACGTCGTGGCGCAGGCGGGGAGCGGCGATCAGGGCGCAGATCGCATCGCCGATGTCGTCGGCATGGGTCCAGTCCCGCATGGCCTCCGACGTCTTCACCGTGATGGGGCGGCGGTCGCGCAGGGCGGCGAACAGCGGGTAGAGCTGGCTCATCGTCTCGCGGTGCGCGGTTGGGCGTTCCATGGGCCCGTAGACCGCCGCGATGCGCGCGGCGACCGTGGAGACGCCGCGCAGACTGCCGAACCGACGCGACAGTCCCTCGCAGGCGACCTTCGAGACGGCATAAAGACCGACGGCGTTTGGCGGCACGTCTTCCGTCACGGGGGAGGGCAGGTTGCTGCCGAAGCCGTAGACGATCGTGCTCGACAACGTGACGACGCGTTCGATGCCGGATGAGGACGTAGCGGCGTCGATCACGTTCGCGGCGCCGCCGATGTTCACGTCGACAACCCGCAGCGGGTCGGCGGCCTCCATCGCCGGCGACGGGGTGATCGCCGCCATGTGCACGACGTGGCGTGGCCGAACGCTCGCCATGACCTCGGCGACGTCGGCGCGCCGGGTGACGTCGAGCGCCCGGTAGGTGACCGGGGCCTGCCCCCAGAAGGCGGCGACCGACGGAGGCGGCGGCGCGAGGTCGGCCGCGACCACGGGCTCGCCGGGACGATTTCGGGCCAGCGCTGCAACGACGTGAGCGCCGACGAATCCGCAGGCGCCGGTAACGAGGATTGTCATACAGTATTACATAG
>CAZJCW010000427.1:0-2448 GCA_964544365.1 uncultured Alsobacter sp. | reverse complement strand
CGCGCTTGCCGAGCAGGTTCTGGCGGAAGCGGCCCTGCTTGCCCTTCAGCATGTCCGCGAGCGACTTCAGCGGGCGCTTGTTCGCCCCCGTGATGACGCGGCCGCGGCGGCCGTTGTCGAACAGGGCGTCGACCGCTTCCTGAAGCATCCGCTTCTCGTTGCGGATGATGATGTCGGGCGCACGCAGTTCGATCAGGCGCTTCAGGCGATTGTTGCGGTTGATGACGCGGCGGTAGAGGTCGTTCAGGTCGGACGTGGCAAAGCGGCCGCCGTCGAGCGGAACGAGCGGGCGCAGGTCCGGCGGGATGACCGGGACGACCGTCAGGATCATCCACTCCGGCTTGTTGCCCGACTGGATGAACGCCTCGATGATCTTGAGCCGCTTGGCGAGCTTCTTCGGCTTGAGCTCGGTCTTGGACGCGGCGATCTCGACGCGAAGGTCGGCGGCGGTCTTCTCGAGGTCGAGAGAGCGCAGGATCTCGCGGATTGCCTCGGCGCCGATGAGCGCCGTGAAGGAATCCTCGCCGTACTCGTCCTGGGCGCGCAGGTACTCCTCCTCCGTCAGGAGCTGGCGCTCCTTGAGGGGGGTGAGGCCCGGCTCGATGACGACGTAGTGCTCGAAGTACAGGATGCGCTCGAGATCCTTGAGCGGCATGTCGAGCAGCAGGCCGATGCGCGAGGGCAGCGACTTCAGGAACCAGATGTGAGCCACGGGAGCAGCAAGCTCGATGTGGCCCATGCGCTCACGGCGCACGCGCGACAGCGTGACCTCGACGCCGCACTTCTCGCAGATGACGCCCTTGTACTTCATGCGCTTGTACTTGCCGCACAAGCACTCGTAGTCCTTGATCGGGCCGAAGATCCGAGCGCAGAACAGGCCGTCACGCTCCGGCTTGAAGGTCCGGTAGTTGATGGTCTCGGGCTTCTTGATCTCGCCGAACGACCACGACAGGATCTTCTCGGGGCTCGCGATCGAGATCTTGATCTGGTCGAATGTCTGGGGCTGAGCCACGGGGTTGAAGAGATTCATGACCTCTTGATTCATGGCTTTCTCCTGGCTCTCCGGAGAAGCGCCGCCACCGCGGTCGCATTCTCGCTGAATATCGTCACGGGATTGCCGAACGGACGACCCGCCCGGCCTTCGTCGCGGGGCGCACCATGGGCGCGCCCCCGTGGGGCCGTCACTCGGCAGCCTCTGAAGGCGGCAGTTCGACGACGGGCTTCTTGGTCGAGGTCAGCTCGACATTGAGGCCCAGCGACCGCATTTCCTTGACGAGCACGTTGAAGCTCTCGGGAATGCCCGCCTCGAAGTTGTCGTCGCCGCGCACGATCGCCTCGTAGACCTTGGTGCGGCCCGCGACGTCGTCCGACTTCACCGTCAGCATTTCCTGCAGCGTGTAGGCCGCGCCGTAGGCTTCGAGGGCCCACACCTCCATCTCGCCGAAGCGCTGTCCGCCGAACTGCGCCTTTCCGCCCAGCGGCTGCTGGGTGACGAGCGAGTACGGGCCGATGGAGCGGGCGTGGATCTTGTCGTCCACGAGGTGGTGCAGCTTCAGCATGTAGATGTAGCCGACGGTCACCTTGCGGTCGAAAGTCTCGCCGGTCCGGCCGTCGAAGAGCGTGACCTGGCCCGACCGGTCGAGACCGGCCTTCTCCAGCATCTCCTCGATGTCGTGCTCCTTCGCGCCGTCGAACACGGGCGTCGCGATGGGTACGCCGCGGCGCAGGTTCTCGCCGAGCGTGACAAGGCCTTCGTCGTCGAGCGAGGCCACCGTTTCGTTGTCGCCGTAGACGTCGGACAGCGTCTCCTTCAGGAGGCCCATGTCGTTCGCCTTCCGGTAGGCGTCGACCGCCGCGCCGATCTTGCGACCGAGACCCGCGCAGGCCCATCCGAGATGGGTCTCGAGGATCTGCCCGACGTTCATGCGCGAGGGCACGCCCAGCGGGTTGAGCACGATGTCGACATGCGTCCCGTCGTCGAGGAACGGCATGTCCTCGATCGGAACGATGCGAGACACGACGCCCTTGTTGCCGTGACGACCGGCCATCTTGTCGCCGGGCTGGATCTTGCGCTTCACGGCGACGAAGACCTTGACCATCTTCATCACGCCGGGCGGCAGCTCGTCGCCGCGCTGCAGCTTCTCGACCTTGTCGAGGAACCGCTGCTCGAGGCCCTTCTTGGCCTCGTCGTACTGCTTGCGCATCGCCTCGAGGTCGGCGTTCAGGGCGTCATCGGACACCGCGTACGTCCACCACTGCGAGCGCGGCGACGCGTCGAGCGTCTCGCGGCCGATCTCGGTGTCCTTCTTGAAGCCCTTGGGCCCGGAAATGCCGACCTTGCCGATCAGGGTGTCGGCCAGACGGGCGTAGACGTTGCGGTCGAGGATCGCGAGCTCGTCGTCCCGGTCCTTCGCGAGCCGCTCGATCTCCTCGCGCTCGATCGCCTGG
>CAZJCW010000426.1:0-2451 GCA_964544365.1 uncultured Alsobacter sp. | reverse complement strand
CTGCGACACCGGCATGTGGGACCGCAACACCCCGGCCATCACGGCCTCGCTGCGTGGCATGGTCTACGAGGAGATCACGGTTCGCTGCGCCGACCGCGACCTGCATTCCGGGATCTTCGGAGGCGCGGCGGCAAACCCGGCCCGCGTCCTGGCCCGCATCATCGCCGACCTGCACGACGAGGACGGCCGCATCACGCTGAAGGACTTCTACGAGGGCGTGCAGGAGACGCCGTCGCAGGTGCTGGAGCAGTGGAAGGGCCTCGGCCTGACCGCGGAGGAGTTCCTGGGTCAGGTCGGCCTGTCGATCCCCTCGGGCGAGAAGGGCCGCATGCTCATCGAGCAGATCCAGTCCCGGCCGACCTGCGACGTCAACGGCATCTGGGGCGGCTACACGGGCGAGGGGGCCAAGACGGTGATCGCCGCGCAGGCGAGCGCGAAGATCTCCTTCCGCCTCGTCGGCCGGCAGGATCCGGCCAAGGTCAGCAAGGCCTTCGAGGAGCACGTGCGCGCCCGCATTCCCGCCGATTGCTCGGTGGAGTTCATCCACCACAAGGGATCGCGCGCCATCCAGCTTCCCTATGACATGCCAGCGCTCGTCAAGGCGCAGGCGGCGTTGCAGGACGAGTGGGGCGTGCAGCCCGTCACCATCGGATCGGGCGGCTCGATCCCCATCGTCGGCGACTTCACCCGGACGCTGGGCGTCGACACGCTCCTCGTCGGCTTCGGGCTCGACGACGACCGCGTCCACTCGCCCAACGAGAAGTACGACCTGCAGAGCTTCCACAAGGGCACGCGCTCGTGGGCGCGGATCCTCGCGGCGCTGGCCCGGTGATGCAGGCGCCGGGAGTCGGCTGCGGCGCATGGATCGAGGAGGACGACCGTGTCCTTCTCGTCCACCGCCTGCGCGATCCCGAGCGCGATTGCTGGAATCTCCCGGGCGGCAAGGTCGACCTCGGCGAGCGGGCAGCCGACGCGGTGGCGCGGGAAGTCGAGGAGGAACTCGGCGTGCGTGTCGCCGTCGGCTCGCTGCTCTGCCTGAGCGAGATGATGGGCCAGGGGCAGCACTGGGTGTCCCCTGTCTTCCGTGCGACGATCATCGACGGAGTTCCGGTGAACCGGGAGCCGTCCAAGCACGCGGCCGTGGCATGGTGGCCGCTCGATGGCCTGCCGTCCCCGCTGGGGCAGGCCGTCCGCGACGGGCTCGCCGTCCCGCTCAGGCGACCAGGGGCCCCGCCGGCCTGATCCGGCCCACCTCGGTGCCGCGCCAGTTGCGCAGCGCCGGCGTGACCATGTCGTCGAGGGCGGCGGCCTCCTCTGGCCCGAGCGGCAGGAACCGCTTTACCACCGATGCGAGCATGACCTCCGCGGCACGGCCCTGGCCGTCCTCGCACTTGAGGGCGATGCCGAGTCCCTGCCCCGGCAGGGCGGCACAATAGACGCCTTCGGCGCCGGTCTTGGCGAAGACGCGGTCTCCGAGCAGGCTCATCAGCCGCGTGTCGAAGCGCCCGGTTCCCGCCACCATGAAGGGGTGGGCGGCGACGGCGCGGCGCAGCCGGGCAGCCGCCTGCGCGCGTGTCGCCGGCAGGCCCTCGCCCGTGCCGAAGCGCGCAAAGCCGCGTGCCAGCGCCACGATGGGGGTCGCGTAGGTGGGAATGGAGCAGCCGTCGATGCCGCGCAGGCTCTTGTCGAGCCGGACGCCCGCCACCTCCTCCATGGCCGCCTTCACGGCCTGCTGGACGACGTGGTCGGGGCGGACATAGCCGGCGGGATCGGCGTCGCGGTCGCAGGCAAGGCAGACGAATCCGGCGTGCTTGCCGGAGCAGTTGTTGTGCAGCGCCGTCGGCGTATCGCCCTGGGCGGCCAGGCCTCGCGCAGCGGCTTCGTTCATCGGCCAGTGGGCGCCGCATTCCAGGCAGCCGGGGGCGCGGCCGGCCTTTTCCAGCATGGCGGCGGCGGTGATCGCGTGCGCCGGCTCGCCGGAATGGGACGAGCAGGCGAGCGCCAGTTCGGCGTCCGACAGGCCGTAACGGTCGGCGGCGCCGCCTTCCACCAGCGGCAGGGCCTGCAGCGCCTTGACCGCGGAGCGCGGAAACACCGGCTGTTCGACGTCGCCGAGCGACAGGACCGGCCGGCCGGCCGCATCGACGACGGCGACGGCGCCGCGGTGGCGGGATTCCACGACGCTGCCGCGCGTCGCCTCGACGAGTACCGGATTGTCCATGATGGCCACGAAAGACGGGAGAAAGCGGGCCGCGACCTTGGCAGAAGTCCTGCGCCGCGGCCAGTCCCGCGCTGCAGTCCAGCAGTAGGGTGGACTTGCTCCGGCCGGCGGCGAGGGCTAAGCGGAACGGCCCGCCGGCGCCACACGCCACGCGGGTCGTGCGCGAAAGGGACTTGCCAATGCGTGTTGCGATGATCGGTTCGGGCTATGTGGGCCTTGTGTCTGGAGCG
>CAZJCW010000425.1:0-2455 GCA_964544365.1 uncultured Alsobacter sp. | reverse complement strand
ACGGAAAACCGCCGCGTCAACCAGTTGCTGGTCCAGCCCTTCGTCAACTACAACAGTCCCCACGGCTGGTATCTGACGTCGAGTCCGGCGATCACGTCGAACTGGCTGGCCGCCAGCGGCGACCGCTGGACGGTCCCCGTCGGAGGGGGATTCGGGCGGCTGTTCAAGGTCGACAGGCTGCCGATCAACGCGCAGATCCAGGCCTTCTACAACGTCGTGAAGCCGCAGGATGGCTCCACGTGGACGATCCGCTTTCAGGTCCAGGCCCTTTTCCCGACGATATGAGGAAGCGCTGTCCCATGTCGCGTTCCTTCACGTCCCCCGACCGGCGAGGCAGTTTGCCTGACGCCAGGACGCAAGCGCCGACGCCTCGGGGACGAACCCACACAAGCGTCGCCCGAGAGCGCCGGAGGCCCGGTGGAACCGGGACAAGGAGGATCTGCAACCCGCCGGCCCGCCGCATCGACGGGACGGCCGCGCGGGCGCGAAAGCCCGTTTCGATCGATGGAGCAAGCCCATGTTGAAGCTGTTCGTCCCGGCAGCACTCGCCCTCGGCCTGGCGGGCTGCGTGAGCACACCGCCCAGCAACGGCCAGTGCCAGCCCGAATACGCGCCCTTCGCCTTCGGGGAAACGTCGAACTGGCTGATGATCGTCGGACCCGGCGGCTGCACGGACACGCTCGAGCTGTTCGGGGCGATGATGACGAGTTCCTCCCTGACGCAGCCGCCGGCCAATGGCACGGCCTTCGTTCAGGGCACCAGCTACGGCTATCGCCCGAATGCGGGATTCTCGGGCAAGGACCAGTTCGTCATGTCCCTGACCGGCCGCGGCAACGCGGGCAGCGCGACCTCAAAGGTGATCGTGCAGGTTCAGGTGAAGCAGTGAGACATCGAGGGACGCGGAACCATCGCGGGCCGGCCATCGTTCGCGGAACCCGGCCAGAGGCACGACACGTCACGGGTGTCTGGCTGGACATGTCCGCATGCCAGCTTCGCGCTTGAGTAAGTCCGGATCTGACTTGAAACTTGGGCTTGTGGCTTGGGATGGTGCCCGACGCGGACCGGAGCGTCGGGCGATCCCTTCATGGAGAACACATCGATGAACGCGACACACCATGCCATCCTCCCGGGCCTTGCGGTTCTCGCCATGCTGGCGGCCGCGCCGGACGCCTCTGCGCAGAGCATGAAGATCGGCACCCTGTCCTGCGACGTATCGCGAGGCGTCGGCCTCTTCGTCGTCCAGAAGCAGACCCTGACCTGCCAGTTCCAGGCCGATGCCGGCGGACCGCCGGATCGCTACACCGGGCAGATCGCGGAATACGGGATCGCGCTGGGGCAGGTGAACGCCGGGCACCTGATCTGGGGCGTCATCGCGCCGGCGACGGGCGTGCCCAAGGGAGCGCTGGCCGGAACCTATGCCGGTGTCGGCGTCCAGGCCTCCGCCGGTGGCGGGGTCGGCGCCAACGTGCTCGTCGGCGGCACGGGCCGCTCGTTCTCCCTGCAGCCCTTGTCCGTCGAGGGACAGACGGGCGTGAACATCGCGGGCGGGATCACCACGGTGACGCTGACGGCCGCGCCCTAGGCCCGTTCGGCCGGGAAACACCGCGACGCGTGCGGCAGGCCGTGCGGGCTGCCCCGCCCCGATGCCCGACCGGCACGCCGGCGGCCGGGCATCCTGCCTTAGATCCACAATCTGGGAGCCACACGCCTCGCCAGCCCGCGGACGGCGTACTTCATCGTGTTTCGCAACGACTGGTAATCGTGCCGGTTCGATCCGGTGCCCACCGGATTACACTCACGCTTCCAGCGATAGAGGCCCTGCCCGTCCGGCAATCCGCTGCGCTCCAGCTTGCGGGGGATGAATTCTTCGATATGGGAGCAGAATCCGACCATCTCCCTGCGGCGCTCAAACAGCAGATCCCTATAGAAGGCAGCGTCAAAATAGAAGATCTGCGTTCGGGCCCGGAACGGGTAGCCGATGTTCGGCGTACGGATCCTGTAGCAGTCGATCGCGAATCGGCAGTCTCCCGGGATATCATCGAGAAGGAACCGCGCCGCCGGAAAGGAGAACCGGCCCGTTACTTTCAGAACGCTAGGCGTTTCTCGGATCAGCCGGCTGCGAGAGAGCGCATGGTCGATAATCCCCAGTTCGCCGTAGCCATAGTGAACCCCGTCCGGCGGAGGCTCGTCGAAATAGGACAGCAGTTCGAAAGGGCGGCGCGGGGTGGACCCGAAGGCTTCGAAGAGTGAGGAATCGACCCCCGAATTGTCGCAGAACACGACACCTGCAATGCGGTCGTCGTCATAGGCGAGCCAGAAGCGGATCGCATTCTCGTACTGCCGAAGACGAAGCGCTGGGTCTTGCAGTGCTGTCTGGTGCCTGAACGCACGAGGCTGAACCGTCGAGGTCATCAGGACGACGACGTCAAAGTAGCGGATGCCCATTCGTCTGAGG
>CAZJCW010000424.1:0-2461 GCA_964544365.1 uncultured Alsobacter sp. | reverse complement strand
CGACGTCTTCGCCCGTGTCGAGGACACGCAGAAGAAGCTGGGCGACGTCTTCGCCCATGTCGTGAAGATCGAGAGCGGCAGGCTGTCCGTCGGCGACGCCGTCGAGCTTGTGGTCGATGCCGAGCGTCGCGCGGCCATCCGCGCCAACCACTCGGCCACCCATCTCCTGCACGAGGCGCTTCGCCAGGTCTTGGGCGATCACGTGGCGCAGAAGGGCTCGCTGGTCTCGCCGGAGCGCCTTCGCTTCGACTTTTCCCATCCGAAACCGATCTCCGACGAGGAGCTGGCGCGGGTGGAAACCATCGTCAACCGCGTCGTGCGCCAGAACGGCCCCGTCGTGACGCGCCTGATGGGTGTCGACGATGCCGTCGCCTCCGGCGCGCGCGCGCTGTTCGGGGAAAAGTACGGCGAGGAGGTGCGTGTCGTCTCGATGGGCCTCAACGATGGCGGCGACAATTCGGGCACGTCCTACTCGGTGGAGTTGTGCGGCGGAACACATGTTTCGCGCACGGGCGACATCGGCGTGGTCAGCATCGTGGGTGAGGGCGCGGTGGCTGCCGGGGTGCGTCGCCTCGAGGCCATGTCGGCCGAGGGCGCTCGCCTCCATCTCGTGCAGGAGAGCCGTCGGCTCAAGGAGCTGACCGGCCTGCTCAAGGCGCCCGCGTCCGAGGCGGCCGAGCGCCTTGCCGCGCTGGTCGACGAGCGGCGCAAGCTGGAGCGCGAACTGTCCGAGGCGCGCAAGAAGCTCGCCATGGGCGGCGGAGTTTCGGGCGGAGGAGATGCGGTGCGCGAGGTCGGCGGGGTCAAGTTCCTCGCGCGGGCTGTGACGGGCATCGACATGCGCGACCTCAAGGGGCTCGCGGACGAAGGCAAGGCGCAGATCGGTTCAGGCATCATCGCCATCGTCGGCGTTGGCGAGGACGGCAAGGCGGGCGTCGTCGTCGGGGTGACGGCGGATCTCGTCGGCCGCTTCAACGCCGTCGACCTGGTGAAGCTGGGCGCCGGCGCGCTCGGCGGCAAGGGGGGCGGCGGTCGTCCGGACATGGCCCAGGCCGGAGGACCGGACGGCGCACGGGCCCCCGAGGCTCTCGCCGCCATCGAGGCGGCGCTCGCGGCGTCGTGACGGGGGCGCGGCCCCCGGTCTTTCTCCGCCGCCTGGCGCGCCTGCGGCGGCGCGCCTACGAGATCCTGGAACAGGCGCAGCCCTCCGACAGGTGGGCGGCACGCGTGCACCTGTTCCTGATCATCGCCATTGTCGTCAGTGTCATGTCCGTGGTGCTGGAATCGGTGCCCTCGCTGCACGATCGCTACGGGCGCGTCTTCATCGTCGTCGAATACATTTCGATTGTCGTGTTCACCGTGGAGTTCCTGCTGCGCCTGTGGGCCGCGGTGGACTATCCGCCATTCCGGCACCTGCCGTCGAAAGCGGCCCGGCTTGCTTTCCTCCGGTCCGGCGGCGCGGTGGTCGATCTGCTCACCGTCCTGCCCTTCTATGTCGGCCTGTTCCTCGAGGCCGACCTGCGGGCCTTCATCGTCCTGCGCCTTCTGCGCTTCCTGAAGCTTGCCCGCTATTCGCCCGGCATGCGGTCACTGGGAGAGGCTGTCTACGAGGAGCGCCGCGCGCTGGCCGCGTGCCTTGTCATCCTGATGGGGGCGGTCATCACCGCCGCGTCCCTCATGCATCTGGCCGAGAACGAAGCGCAGCCGGAGAAATTCGGCACCATCCCGGATGCCATGTGGTGGGCGATGATCACCCTGACGACCGTGGGCTATGGCGATGTCGTTCCGATAACGCCGCTCGGCAAGGTCGTCGCCTCGATGACTGCCGTGACCGGCCTCGTCATGCTCGCTCTGCCGGTCGGCATCATCGCAACGGCGTTCGCAGAGGTGATCCATCGGCGCGAGTTCGTCGTCACCTGGGGCATGATTGCCCGCGTTCCGCTGTTCTCCGACCTGTCGGCCGAAGAGGTGGCGCAGATCATGCGCCTGCTGCGCTCGCGCGCGGCCGAGCCGGGCGAGATCATCGTGCGCCGCGGCGAGATGGGACACTCGATGTACTTCATCGCGTCGGGCCAGGTCGAAATCGAACTGCCGCATGGCCGCCAGCACCTGTTGGGGGAGGGCCAGTTCTTCGGTGAGATCGCCGTTCTCAAGAACACGCGGCGCAACGCAACCGTTCGCGCGATGTCCAGGACCCAGCTCCTGGTCCTGGATTCCAGCGACCTGCGGGCCCTCATGTCGCAGCGGCCCGACATTGCCGCGCGCATCCACGAGGTTGCCCACACCAGAGCCTCGCGGACGACCACCGTCACCTCGCCGGACTATTCCCGCCGTCAGGACGAAGAACCCTCCTGAGATCCCATTCCGTACTGCCGAAAAAAAAGCGCCCCGTCTCAGGAGCGCCTTCAGGTCGGCCACCTGGAGGGCCGACTTCGATGCCGTCTTGGTGAGGTCCTTGGCA
>CAZJCW010000423.1:0-2481 GCA_964544365.1 uncultured Alsobacter sp. | reverse complement strand
CCGGACAGTCGGCTCCGAGGGTGTCCAGCAGCCAGGCCACGCCGCGGTCAGGCACGCCGCCGCCCCCGGCAATGACGACGATGTCGAAGCCAGGCACGTCGAGCGGGCAGGGATGGACGTCGAGGCCGAAGCGGGCCGCATGGTCGCGGGCCAGTCCGGCGGGAACGGTGGCGATCATGTCGGAGTTCGCCACCGTCGCCAGCGTGGCCAGGAACTGCGGCATCCCGGCGACCACGCGCCGTTGCAGGCCTCGCTTCGCCAGCACGGCATCGACCGTGCCGCGCATGTCGCCGGCTCCCGAAACGATGAGGTGGTTGAGCGTCAGGTAGGTGTCGAGGTCGAGCATGGTCCGGATCGCGGGGTGGCGTCTCCGCGTGACCGTGACGAAGGTCTCGCGCGAAACGACCCGGTGCTGCACACCGTCGGGGATATCCTCGAACACCCCGACCGCGCAGTCGATCTCGCGCGCCAGCAATCCTGCCAGGGCTTCGTCGCGACCAAGGCTCACGAAGGACAGCCGGACGCCGGGCGCGTCGCGCAGCACCCGCTCCACGGCCCCGTTCGCCACCAGCCCTACGGCATAGTCGAGCGCGGCGATGCGGAAGACGCGTTGCAGGGAGCCCGGATCGAAGCGTGCGCTCGTCTCGAACGCCGAGCGGAAGCGCTCCAGTGCCCCGGTCATGGCCGGTGCGAGCGCGACCGCGCGTTCGGTCGGCATAACGCCGTTCGGCCGCCGCACGAACAGCGGATCCTCGAAGATGTCGCGCAATCGCGCCACGGCATGGCTCACCGCCGAAGCCGTCAGGCCGAGCCTCTCCGCCACCAGTGACAGCTTGCGGCACTGCATGGTCTCCACGAAGACCAGCAGCAATGTGCCGTCGAGCCGCCGAACATGAAGATCGCTCATGTCGTACATGATTCCAATTCAATAGCTCTCATGATCGTTGCGGTCTACCCCTCGCTCCAGGCCGCCGGCCAGTGGGGCCGCCGGCACGGTTCGAGGAGACCGACATGACGATCTTCGTCGCCAACGCGAATGGAAAAGTGGGCCAGGACCTGATCGCCGCGCTGAAGGCCGGCGGTCATGACATCCGCATCGGTGCCCGTGACGTGGCCCGCGCCCGCGCCGCCTTCCCGGGAACGCCCGTGGTGCCCTTCGACTACGACGACGTCGCTGCCGGCGCGTCCGCGCTCGACGGAGCGGATGCCGTCTTCACGGCCGCGCCTTCGTGGCTCGTGCCCCATTCCGAGTTGGCTCTGCTCGACGCCGCCAAGGCGCGTGGCGTGCGGCGCATCGTCAAGCTGTCCTATCTCGGCGCCGAACTGCACGAGGAGGGCGGGCACCGTGTCACGGAGAAGGCGATCGAAAGGAGCGGCCTTGAGTGGACGATCCTCCGCCCGACCTTCTTCAACCAGAATTTCACGACGCTGCATCGGGATCCGATCCGCGAGGGAGCCTTCTACGAGGCAGCCGGCGACGGTGCGTCGGCGTTCATCGACACCGGGGATATCGCCGCGGTCGCCGTGAAGGCGCTGACCGAGGCCGGACATCACGGCCAGGCCTATGCGCTGACCGGGGCCGAGGCGCTGACACGACAGCAGGTGGCTCAGAAACTCTCGGTCGCCCTCGGCCGGACGGTTCGCTACGTTCCCATCGACGATGCGGCGCTGCGCCAGGCGCTGGTCGGGGTTCCGCAGAGCCAGATCGAGCTTCTGAGCGGGCTCTACGCCGCCGTTCGCGCCGGCTATACCGCCGCGACGACCGAAACCGTCCGCGCGGTGCTCGGCCGTGAACCCATCGGCTTCGACAGCTTTGCGGCGGCGAATGTCGCCGCCTGGCGCGCCGCGGCCTGAGGCTAACGGCGGCCGGCCCCGAAGACGGCGATGCCGTGCTGACGGGCGGCGCGAGCCGGTATCTCAGTCTCGCTCCCGCTCCAGCAGTGTGCGCTTGCGCTCGACACCCCAGCGATAGCCTGACAGCGCCCCGTCGGTCCGCACCACCCTGTGGCACGGAATGGCGACCGCTGTCGGGTTTGCCCCGCACGCCTGTGCCACCGCGCGCACGGCTGCAGGGGCACCGATGGCGGCTGCGACTTCGGCGTAAGAGGCCGTGCGGCCCGGCGGGATGTCGCGCAGGGCCCGCCAGACGCGCTCCTGGAACGCGGTCCCGCGAACATCGAGCGGAATGTCGCGGCCGATGGACGGATTCTCGACCAGCGCGACAACGGCCGCGACCGTGGCCTCGAAGTCCTCGTCAGCGCCGGTCAGCGTCGCCCGCGGGAAGCGGTCCTGCAGGTCGCGCACGAGGGCCTGCGGGTCGTCGCCCATGGTGATCGCGCAGACCCCGGCCTTCGTCGCGGCGACGAGGATGGCGCCAAGCGAGCACTGACCGACGGCGAACCGGATCGCCTCACCCTCGCCGCCCTTCCGGTAGGACGACGGCGCCATGCCCAACCGCTGGGTCGCGCCGGCATAGAACCG
>CAZJCW010000422.1:0-2504 GCA_964544365.1 uncultured Alsobacter sp. | reverse complement strand
AGCGTCATCAGCGGGTCCGGTTGTTAGCTTGTCATACAGTCTGGACTTGAACACGGCGATGCGCAACGCTGTCCGGGTGGAGATCGGACCCCGGTCCGGAATGTCGTGGGAAGGAACCGGCTGCCATGCCCGTCGCACAGGACACGCTCGACATGCTGATGGCCGCCGGAGTCCCGGCGATCAGCCAGACCCTGTTCGGCCTCGGCATCATGAATGCCTTCATTCCGGGGCTCGCTCCCGCCAATTTGCAGCACTGTCGCTTCGCGGGTCCGGCCTGCACGTTGCGTGCCATACCGATGCGCGAGGACATCCGCACCGCGATCGCGGAAGGCAAGGTTCCGAACCCGCACCGGCAGGCGCTGGCGGGGGTCAAGGCCGGCGAGGTGATCATCACGGACATCGGCGACATCCCGCGGATCTCGCTCTTCGGCGACCTCATCGGCACGCATCTCGCCAACCGCGGGATCGCGGCAATCGTCACGGACGGCGGGGTCGCCGACCTGGCCGCGCTGGCGGCCGTTCCCCTCCCCGTCTTCTCGGCGGGTTCGGCGCCGGTGCCGGCCTCAGGCCGGGTCGTCGTGGTCGACATCCGGCAGCCCATCTCCTGCCGGGGGGTTCCCGTCTATGACGGCGATATCGTCGTTGGCGACGGAGCTGGGGTGGTCGTCGTGCCGGTTCACCTGGCCGAGACTGTCGCCAGGAATGCGCTCGAGAAGGAAAAGCTCGAGGCCTTCCTGCTCGAACGCCTGCAGGCCGGCGCGCCGCTCGAAGGCACCTACCCGCCCGATGCAGCGACGATGGCCGCGTACCGGGCGCGCGGCTGATCGCTCAGCCCTGCGAGGCCTTCCACGCCGCATATTCCTTCATCGTCTCTTCGCCGGCGGGATAGAGACCCTTCAGGGGTCGGCCCGTCCTCGCCTGGGCGATGACCCACGCTTCGAACGCCTCGCGTTCGGCCGCGGCCTGCGCAATCTCCTCGGCGAGATGCGCAGGAACGACGACGATGCCGTTGGGGTCGCCGAAGACCACGTCACCGGGGAAAACGGGCACCCCGGCGCAGCCGACGGGCGCCTGCAACTCGACCACGAGGCGATGCGAGGTCACCGGCGTTCCCGCCGTGCCGCAGCAGAACACCGGGAATGGAATCGTCGCGATGGCCGCGGCGTCCGACACGCCGCCGTCGAGGACGGCGCCGGCCGCACCCTTCGCCATGAAATGGGTGGTCATGATGTCGCCCATGAAGGCGGTGCGGGTCTCCCCGTCCATCGCGACGACCAGCACGTCGCCTTCGCCGAGTCGCGCGGTCGCTTCGCCCTGCAGGTTCGGTCGCTCGCCGCGAGCGGTCGCCTCGACGAGATCCTCGCGCACGGGGATCGTGCGCACGGTGAAGGCACGCCCGACGAACCGGGACGCGGCCGGGTTCAACGGTCGCGGCGCCTGCATCATCATGCCCTTGAGTCCCTTGCGATAGAGGAGCGAGACCACGGTCGGCACGGCGACGCCGTCCAGCAGGCTGCGAATTCGGTCGAGGGCGGCTGCGTCGATCACGGGTCTCTCCACGGAAGGATCAGGCGGCAAGCCAGCCGCCGTCCACCATCAGGCAACTGCCAGTGGTGAAGCTGGCATCGTCGCCGGCCAGGAACAGGATGGCGCGGGCCACCTCCTCGGCGCGGCCGAGGCGGCCGAGCGGATGGCGAGACACGGAACGGGCCCGGGCGGCCTCCGGATCGCCGCTGCGCGCGAACGCCCGCGCGAGCAGCGGCGTGTCGATGGCGCCCGGCACCACGACATTCACGCGCACGCCGTCATCGGCATGATCGAGCGCCATGGACCGGGCCAGACTCGCCACCGCGCCCTTGGAGGCGAGATAGGGCGCGTTCGACCTCCCGCCGGCAAATGCCAGTTGCGATCCGACGAGCACGATCGCGCCGCGCCCGCGCGCCACCATTCCCGGCAGAAGCGCGCGGCACCACAGGAAAGTGCCCGTCAGGTTGGTGTTCAGCACGGCGTTCCAGTCGTCGAGCGTCGTGTCGACCACGCTCTTTCCCGTGGACCAGCCCGCCGCCGTGACGAGAATGTCGGCGGCGCCGAAGCGGGCCTGGATGGCGGACGCATGCGCCGCGACGACGGCCTCGTCGCCGACGTCGCCGGACAGCGCGAGAGCAGTCGGTAGCGACGCGCAGAGGTCCTCGAGCGCGGCGGCATTGCGGTCCACGCCCACGACGGTCGCGCCGCGCGACGCCATCAGCCGCGCCGTCGCCGCGCCGATACCCGTCGCGGCGCCGGTGATGACGGCGATTCGTCCCGCAAGATCCATCCCAGTCTCCACGACCGCCCGTCCTCCGTCGGCCAACGCAGTCGGACAGCCTCAGACCGCCCTCACGCGCGCCGCTCGTGCCGCGTCCCTGCATGCTCGACCGCAGCGGATGACACCGGCTCCGAGTTTGAGCTATGTAATACTGTATGACAATCCTCGTTACCGGCGCCTGCGGATTCGTCGGCGC
>CAZJCW010000421.1:0-2512 GCA_964544365.1 uncultured Alsobacter sp. | reverse complement strand
GTCTCGAGTTCGTCCTGGAGCGAGGCCATCTTGGCCTGCATCTCCTGGACCTTCTTCATCATGCCCATGATGTCTTTCACGCGTCGCTCCTGCAGGCGGTCTCAGGGAAGGGGCTCGAAGTCGTCGAACTCGTCGTCGGCTGTCTCGTAGGGCACACCGCCGTCGGCGGGCGGCGCGTCCTCGTCGTCGGAGTCCGCGGCGGCGGCGTTCACGTCGCGCACGGCGACGATCTCGGCCCCCGGGAAGCGTTCGAGAACGGCGCGCACCAGAGGATCGGAACGGATGCCGCTCTTGCGGTCGCGTTCCCTCGCCTCCAGCGTCTCGCGCAGCGTGGGCTGCCCGCTCTCCGAGGACAGCGCGACGATCCAGCGGCGCCCGGTCCATTCCCCCAGGCGCTTCGACAGGTCGGCCGCGAGCTGGGGCGAGGCGCCCTCGACGGCGGAAAACTCCAGCCGGCCGTCCTCGAAGCGCACCAGCCTGACGTCGCGTTCCAGCGCCAGCTTCATGGCGATGTCGCGCTTCTCGGCCGCCAGCGCGACGAGATCCTCGAACCGGGCCAGCCGCATCGCGGGGACGGCCGGCGCCGCCGCCGGTTCCGCCTGCGGCATCGGCCGCGGCTCGCTCCGGGCGGCCACCTGCAATGCGGCTCCGGACCCGCGGGGGGCGCCGCCGCCTCCAGAGGGCCCGGCGCCCGGGCCGGAGGGCGAAGGCGTCGCGGCGTGAGGGTTTGCCTGAAGCTGGCGGATGAGGTCGTCCGGCGTCGGCAGGTCCGCGGCGTAGGCGAGGCGGATCAGCACCATCTCGGCCGCCGCGACGGGCTTGGGGGAGGCCTGCACCTCGCCGATGCCGCGCGTCAGCATCTGCCAGAAGCGCGACAGCACGCGGATCGGCAGCGACGCGAAGTCCTGGCCGCGCCGCCGCTCCGTCTCGGTCAACGTCGCGTCCGCGGCGGCACCGGGCACGATCTTGAGGCGCGTGACGAGATGCGCGAACTCCGCGAGGTCGGTCAGGATGACGGCGGGGTCCGCGCCCGAGTCGTACTGGTCGCGCAGTTCCTTCAGCGCCGCCGCGACGTCGCCGCGCACGACGAGGTCGAACAGGTCGACCACGCGGGCCCGGTCCGCGAGGCCCAGCATTCCGCGCACGGTGTCGGCGTCGATCCGCCCCGCGCCGTGCGCGATCGCCTGGTCGAGGAGCGACAGCGAATCGCGCGCCGATCCCTCGGCCGCGCGTGCGATCATCGCCAGGGCCTCAGGCTCGATGACGACGCCTTCGCGGTCGCAGATCCGGCCGAGGTGGCTCACCAGCAGCGCCGCATCGATGCGACGCAGGTCGAACCGCTGGCAGCGCGACAGGATCGTCACCGGAACCTTGCGGATCTCGGTGGTCGCGAAGACGAACTTGGCGTGGGGCGGCGGCTCCTCCAGCGTCTTGAGGAAGGCGTTGAACGCCTTCTCCGAGAGCATGTGGACCTCGTCGATGATGTACACCTTGTACCGCGCCGAGGCGGGGGCGTAGCGCACGCCGTCCGTGATCTGCTTCACGTCGTCGATGCCGGTATGGGACGCGGCGTCCATCTCCAGCACGTCGACATGACGGGATTCCATGATGGCGCGGCAGTGCACGCCTTCCGCCGCCATGTCGACCGTGGGGCCCCCGGAGCCGTCGGGCAGCAGGTAGTTCAGCCCGCGCGCGAGGATGCGCGCCGTGGTCGTCTTGCCCACGCCGCGGACGCCGGTCAGGATCCAGGCCTGCGGGATCCGGCCCGACGTGAAGGCGTTGCGCAGCGTGCGCACCATCGCGTCCTGGCCGATGAGGTCGTCGAAGGTCTGCGGCCGGTACTTGCGCGCCAGGACACGGTAGCCGGAGCCGCCAGCCGGCGACCCGACAGGCGCAACGCCGCTGCCGGAGGGCGGCGCGGCGTCCGGAATCTGCGGGAAGAGTGCGCTGTCGTCGTTCATTCGCCCGCCGCTCAAAGGTCCGTCGCCGGTGGACCCGCTATCCGGGCCCCGCGCTCCGACCCGGGCCGGGGCCGCGGTCGGTGCGGGTTCCGCGAGCCCTGCGCGCGCCGGAAGGGCGAACGGTGGGGGCGCACGGTGGGAGGCTGGACAGAGACCCGCCCGATCTCGTTAGGGCTGCTTCCTTCCGGACCTGACCCGGTTGGCGAGTGGAACGTCCACCGCCAACCTCCCGGCCCACATATCGAGGCTCGCGGCGCAACAGGCAAGGGGCTTCCCGGAGGGGCGCGCACGTGAGCGAGCCGGGCGGCCGGCGGGTTAAATTTCGGCAAGGTGGCGCAGTGGCGCTGATCTGCCACGAAACGGCCCTACATGGTGGAGGATGTGGACGGCGCCGGCGCGGCAGTCGGGACGTGATCGTAGCGTTTGCAAGCGGCGGCAGCGGATGGAACTCTATGCGGCGTCAAACCAGGAGAAACGGGTGAGATTCGAACCGATCGCGACGATCCGGCCAATCCTGACCGCGATGGCGGCGGCCGTCCTCATGTTCGGCG
>CAZJCW010000420.1:0-2531 GCA_964544365.1 uncultured Alsobacter sp. | reverse complement strand
ACCTTCTTCTTCTTCGACAGCAGGATCTCCTTCACCGCCTTGCGGGCGAGGTTGGAGAGTTCGCGGGCAAGGTTGCGGACGCCGGCTTCCCGGGTATAGCGCCGGATCAGCATCTGCAGGGCTTCGTCGTCGATCGACCACTCCTTCTCCTGCAGGCCGTGCTTCTTCACGGCCTCCGGGATCAGGTGGCGACGGGCGATCTCGACCTTCTCCTCCTCGGTGTATCCGGCGATGCGGATCACCTCCATGCGGTCCAGCAAGGGCGGCGGGATGTTGAGCGTGTTCGCCGTCGTCACGAACATCACGTTCGACAGGTCGTAGTCGACCTCGAGGTAATGGTCGTTGAACGAGGAGTTCTGCTCGGGATCCAGCACCTCGAGGAGCGCCGACGACGGGTCGCCGCGGAAGTCCATGCCCATCTTGTCGATCTCGTCGAGCAGGAAGAGCGGGTTGTTGGTCTTCGCCTTGCGCATCGACTGCACGATCTTGCCGGGCATCGAGCCGATATAGGTGCGCCGGTGGCCGCGGATCTCGGCCTCGTCACGCACGCCGCCGAGCGACATGCGCACGAACTCGCGTCCCGTCGCCTTGGCGATCGACTTGCCGAGCGAGGTCTTGCCGACGCCGGGCGGGCCGACGAGGCACAGGATCGGTCCTGTGAGCTTGTTCGCACGGCTCTGCACCGCGAGATACTCGACGATCCGCTCCTTGACCTTGTCCAGGCCGTAATGCTCGTCGTCGAGCAGCTGCTGGGCGTGCACCAGGTCCTTCTTGACCTTGGAGCGCTTGCCCCACGGCAGCGACAGCATCCAGTCCAGGTAGTTGCGGACGACGGTCGCCTCCGCCGACATCGGCGACATCTGGCGCAGCTTCTTCACCTCGGCCAGCGCCTTGTCGCGGGCTTCCTTGGAGAGCTTCGTCTTGTTGATCCGCTCCTCGATCTCGGCGACCTCGTCCTTGCCGTCCTCGTCGCCCAGCTCCTTCTGGATCGCCTTCATCTGCTCGTTCAGGTAGTACTCGCGCTGGGTCTTCTCCATCTGGCGCTTGACGCGCGAGCGGATGCGCTTCTCCACCTGCAGCACGGAGATTTCGCTCTCCATGAAGCCGAGCACCTTCTCGAGGCGCTTGGTGACGTCGGTGATCTCGAGCACGTCCTGCTTGTCGGTGATCTTCACCGCAAGGTGCGAGGCAATCGTGTCGGCGAGCTTGGAGTAGTCGTCGATCTGGCCGACCGCGGCCACGACCTCGGCGGAGACCTTCTTGTTGAGCTTCACATAGCTCTCGAACTCGGTCACGACCGAGCGCGCCAGCGCCTCCGCCTCGATGCGGTTCGGGATGGCATCCGGCAGCGCCTCGGCGGTCGCCTCGTAGAAGTCCTCGGACCGGACATACTCCTTCACCCGCGCCCGGCCGACGCCCTCGACCAGCACCTTGACGGTGCCGTCGGGCAGCTTGAGCAGCTGCAGCACGCTGGCGAGCGTACCGATGGTGAAGATCGCATCCGTGGCCGGATCGTCGTCCGCAGCGTTCTTCTGCGTCGCGAGAAGGATCAGCTTCTCGCTCTTCACGACTTCCTCGAGCGCCTTGATCGACTTCTCACGCCCGACGAAGAGCGGGACGATCATGTGGGGGAAGACGACGATGTCGCGCAGCGGCAGCACGGGATACGTATCCACGGCGCCGGGCTGCAGCTGGGGACGCTGTCTAGTGGTCGTCATCGAATGACTGTCCTTTCTGGTGCGCCCGCTTGGATGCCCGGAATGGGCCACCCTGCGAACGAGTTGCGACGGCAAGGACCGCCGCGACGCACCCGGCTCCTCCAGGCCCGGGAGAGACCTGTTGGGATGAGCGAACCGGCTACACTGAGGCTCAAATGGCCCCTTCCGGACCCGACTTCAAGTCGAGCTCGCGGCCACGCGCCCCACGGCGCGCGGCCAAATTCCCGTGATCAGGCGCTGGACGCCGTCTCGCCTGCCTTGTCCGAGTAGATGTACAGCGGACGCGCCTTGCCCTCGATGACCTCCGGGCCGATCACCACCTGCTCGCAGCCCTCGAGGCTCGGCAGGTCGTACATCGTCTCCAGCAGGATGCCTTCCATGATGGAGCGCAGCCCGCGCGCGCCGGTCTTGCGCTCGATCGCCTTCTTGGCGATCAGCGACACCGCCTCGTCGGCGAAGGTGAGCTCGACGTCCTCCATCTCGAACAGCCGCTGGTACTGCTTCACCAGCGCGTTCTTCGGCTCCGTCAGGATCTTCTTGAGCGCGGGCTCGTCCAGGTCCTCGAGCGTCGCGATCACCGGCAGGCGGCCGACGAATTCGGGGATCAGCCCGAACTTGAGCAGGTCCTCCGGCTCGACTTCGCGGAAGATCGCGCCCGTCCGACGGTCGTCCGGCGCCTCGACGCGGGCGCCGAAGCCGATGGACGTGCCCTTGCCGCGCGCCGAGATGATCCGCTCGAGGCCAGCGAAGGCGCCGCCGCAGATGAACAGGATGTTGGTCGTGTCCACCTGCAGGAACTCCTGCTGGGGATGC
>CAZJCW010000419.1:0-2542 GCA_964544365.1 uncultured Alsobacter sp. | reverse complement strand
CGGCGAAGCCGCGCAGGGGAAGGGGACCCAGGGGCCGCGCCTCGCCCTCCCCTCGCCCTCGATCGATACCCGAACCGCGTCTCCCTGCAGTCACCCAATCACGTCCCCTCGGCCGTCGTCCCCGGCCGGAGCGGCGAAGCCGCGCAGGGGAAGGGGACCCAGGGGCCGCGCCTCGCCCTCCCCTCGACACCCGAACCAATCCCCCGGGGCGAACGCCCGCCCGCATGACGCCGTGCCAGTGTCCTCGGTCCTGCTGCGGGCCGGCACAACCAGTCGCCGGGAACGGCTCCGGGAATTAGCCAGGCGACAGGCAGTTGGAAGGTTCGATGGCAGGACCGAAGAACGCGCCACGCGCGTGCTTTGGCACGGCGGTTCAGCGCCCGGTGCGCCCCTTGGCTGGCTTGGCCCGCGCCTTGCGGAAGGCCGCATCGCGCGCCAGGGCATACCAGCTCCGCAGTTCGTCGGGATCTTCGAACGCCGCCTCGGGCATGCGGCGGTAGCTCGTCAGGACACGCTTCTCACCGGCGCCATAGGCGAAGGCCTCGCACCCCTCGGCATCGAAGCGTGCGGCCGTCTCGTCGTCGGCCTTGAGGTAGAGCGTTCCGTCGGCCTCCAGGGCCACCATGACGCCGTCGACGAAGATGCCCTGGCCGCCGAACATGCGACGCACCGCCACGTGGGCCACCGGGGCGAAGAGATCCTCGATGGCCTCGCGGTTCACCGTCCCTAGCCGCCGAGCGCCGCGAGGGTCTCGGGCTTGGCCGGCGTGAGCGCGACGGACTCGCCGCAGCCGCAGGCCGACGTCTGGTTCGGGTTCTCGAACACGAACTGCGCCGCCAGCTTGGTCGTCTTGAAGTCCATCACCGTTCCCAGCAGGAACAGCACCGCCTTGGGGTCGACCAGCACGGTCACGCCCTTCTCCTCGACGACCTCGTCGCCGGGGCGGATGTCCTCGGCCATCTCGAGCGTGTAGGACATGCCGGCGCAGCCGCCGTTCCTCACGCCGACCCGGACACCGACGAGCGGCTTGTCCGACGCCTCCACGATGGAGCGCACGCGCTCCGCCGCCGCGTCCGTGACGCTCATCACCTTGAACCTGGGTAGTGCCATCGTCGTCCCTTCCTGGACAGCCGGGTTCAAGGCCCGGGCAGGATGCGGAGTGCGATCTCAATCTAACAACGATTTCGAACCTGTGAAGGTCCGCGAGGTCACGGATGAATTCTGCCGCGCACTACCACATGTCGAGGGCGACACGGGCCTCGTCCGACATGCGGCTCTGGTCCCACGGCGGATCGAACACCATCGACACCTTCGCGGACTGGACGCCCTGCACCGCCGAGACCGCATTCTCGACCCAGCCCGGCATCTCGCCGGCCACCGGGCATCCGGGGGCCGTCAGCGTCATGTCGATCGCCACCTTGCGGTCGTCGTCGATCTCGACCCGGTAGACGAGCCCCAGTTCGTAGATGTCGACGGGGATCTCGGGGTCGTAGACCGTCTTCAGCGCGGCGATGATGTCGTCCGTGAGGCGGTCGATCTCCTCCGCCGGCAGCGCGGGCGCCGGGGCGATGTCGGGCCGGTTGGGGGTGTCCGTCGAGACTTCGGTCATTGCCATCACTTTCGCTCAGCCGAACAGAGCTTCGGCCTTTTGCAGCGCCTCGACAAGCCGGTCCACCTCCTCGAGGGTGTTGTAGACCGCGAAGGACGCCCGGCACGTCGATGTCACGCCATATGTCGCGAGAAGCGGCTGGGCGCAATGCGTGCCGGCACGGACCGCGACGCCTGAGCGGTCGATGACCGTCGCCACGTCGTGCGCGTGCGCCCCCTTCATCTCGAAGGCCACGATGGCGCCCTTGTCCTTCGCCCGGCCGAAGAGCCGAAGCGAATTCATCGCGCCGAGCCGCTCCATGGCGTAGTCGCGGAGTCGGTGCTCATGCGCCAGGATCGCCGGCCGGCCGATGGCGTTCATGTAGTCGATGGCCGCGCCCAGCCCGATCGCCTGGACGATCGGGGGCGTCCCCGCCTCGAACCGGTGGGGAGGCGCCCCGTAGGTCACGTCGTCGAGGGTGACGTCGCGGATCATCTCGCCGCCGCCGCTGTAGGGCGGCATCCGCTCGAGCCACTTCCGCTTGCCGTACAGCACGCCGATGCCCGTCGGCCCGTACACCTTGTGGCCGGTGAAGACATAGAAGTCGGCGTCGAGGTCGCGGACGTCGACATCCAGGTGCACGGCCCCCTGGCTGCCGTCGACCATCACCGGGATGCCGCGCTCGTGCGCGAGCCGGATGATCTCCTTGATCGGCGTCACCGTGCCCAGCACGTTCGACATGTGGGTGATCGCGACGATCTTGGTGTTCTCGTTGAGCAGCTTGGCGAAGTCGTCCAGCAGGAAGGTGCCGTCCTCGTCGACTTTCGCCCAGCGGATCACCGCGCCCTTGCGCTCGCGGTGAAAGTGCCACGGCACGATGTTGGAATGATGCTCCATGATCGAGATGACGATCTCGTCGCCCTCCCGGATCGCCATCTCGCCGAAGCTGCCGGC
>CAZJCW010000418.1:0-2546 GCA_964544365.1 uncultured Alsobacter sp. | reverse complement strand
TCCACCGGCGCCTCCACCGGACGCGCCGCCGCCATCGCCGCCACGCGATCCGGAATGCCCGCCATCGCGATCACCGCCCCGGACCTCCGCTACGGCCGCACCGGGTCCGTCATGGCGATCATTGTCCCGACGGCCGTCGCGCCCGTCCTTTCCGTCGCGGCCGTCTCGTCCGCGCGGACCGTTCGCCGCGCCCTGGTGCGCACCGCTCCAGTCGACGCCGCCGCCGGCCTGCTTCGAATAGCCCTGGTGGCCCTGGCTGCCCTGCGTGCGATCCCGGCCGTCCCTCTCGCGTGTATCGCCGTCGCGACCGTCCCGATCCCGGCCTCCGCGATCCCGATTGCCACGCTCGCCGCGGGTGGACCGGTCTTCGCTCCGATGATCGGAAGGCGCAGTCCAGTCGAACCCGCCGCCCGCGTGCCGTCCGGCATGCTGGCGTTCCTCGCGCTGCACGTCAGGGCGATCGCGGTCGCGGTCACGGCCGCGGCTGCCCCTGCGGTCCGACAGGCCGCCATGATGCTGCGTGTAGCCATGACGCGATTCGGGCCTCTCATAGCCGTCGCGCCGTGGCCCATGCCGATGCCTGTCGTCGTCGCGATGGTGATGCCCCACATGCTCATGCTTGGGCTTGTGGTGATACTCCTTCGGCGGCTTCGGCGGTGGGGGAGGCGGCGGCGGCGCTGCCGCGCGGAACAGCACGGGGACAACCGGCGGAGGAAGAGCGACCGGCTGACCGGGCTCCAGCGGAGGTTGCGTGAAGAGACCGCAGGCCCTTGCGTCGACCTGGAAATCCGCCCGAAGCACGTTGGCGCGCTCCGCGACATAGGGGAACAGGTCCCGAAGGGTCTGGGTACGCTGGCCGACGTCCTGGACGGCTTGCGGACGAGACCCCGGTGAGACCTGCACCATGCTGCAACTATCGCTTGCGCGGACACAGCTTCCGCCGCTGCACACGTCGGCCGAGCCGTCGAACAGCACCAGATGGGTCTCGCCGCGTGCACCGATGGCGAGGTCGAACTGTGTGCCGCGGACGCCGATCGTCGCGGTCGGCGTCTTGATCGCGTAGGCGTTCTTCGGACTGTCGCCGGTGATGAACCTGAACGAGCCCCGCAGCGCATTGACCGTGAAGTTGCTGACCGTGTTCTCGCCCTTGAGCAGATAACGCTCGACGAGCAGGCTCGATTCCGGCCCCACGACCAGCCGGGTCTCGTCGCTGAAGAGCAATTGGGCCTCTCCGCGCGGGCCCGTCTTGACGCGATCGCCCATGAAGACCGGCTGGTCCGGCAGCAGGATGCGAACTTGCGCTGCCGTCCGAAGGGCTTCGGCGTCCGGGATCACGGACACGGCCTTGCCGCTGGGTTCCTGCGCACCCGCAATCGCCGGAAGCACCACGCCGGCAAGGGCGAGCAGGGACAGTCGGGACAGAGTTTTGATGGGCATGAACGCACCCGCGCAGGCGATGAACACAACCTGGAATTGAACTTTTTTAACAAAACTTTCATCTTTTATCCAATCGAATCGCAATCGAGGGCTTGACAGCGTTAATTTCGACAAATCGCGAATGATTCGAGTGCCAAAGACCGTTTTTCGAAGACGGCGTCTCGCGGCCGCCAGCCATTCCGGGCCTTAACGTTCGGCAAGAATTGATGCGGAGCCGCAGCCATCTGTCCCGTAACGATCCAGTGGATTTACCGGTCGTTAACCTTCTTCGCGCGACAAAAGGGGCGCAGGAGAATCCACACCGTGTCAGCGCAACCCCAGGAAAAGCCCCCACAACGACCCGCGCTCCGCTTTCGTGGACGGTCGTTCCTCGCCCTCTCATTGAGCCCCCAGGAGCCCCTCGATCCCTGGCTTGCGGACCTCGATGCTTGGCTCGAGAGGTCACCGGGTTTCTTCCAGGGGCGCGCCGTCATCCTCGATGCGGCCGGTCTTCCCGGAGCCGACGTTGCTGCGCTCGGCCGCTTCATCGCCGATCTGGCGAACCGGGGAATTCGCATCATGGCAGTCGAGGGGGTCGAGGCGGGATGCCTCGGCCTTGGCCTTCCGCCTGCCATCGCCAACGGCCGTGACGCGCAGCTTCCTGCTGCTGCTCCGCAACCTCGCGGAAAGATGGCTCCGCCCGAACCGACAACCCTCGTGATCGAGGATCACATCAGGTCCGGGCAGTCCGTCTTCCACCCCAGGGGCGACGTCGTTGTCCAGGGCGCGGTCTCGTCCGGCGCCGAAATCGTCGCCGGCGGATCCATCCACGTCTATGGCGCCCTGCGCGGCCGCGCCATCGCGGGAATCGCCGCCCAGCCCGGCGCCCGCATCTTCTGCAGAAAGTTCGAAGCCGAGTTGCTGGCGATCGACGGGCTCTACAAGTCCGCCGATGACATCGACCCGGCGATGCATGGAAGGGCCGTCACGGCCCGGATCGTGGACGACGCACTCGTCGTCTCACCACTCGACTGACGGCGACAAGGGAGGGTTACAGGCATGGCCAAAGTTCTGGTGGTCACATCGGGCAAGGGAGGGGTCGGCAAGACGACCTCGACCGCCGCGCTCGG
>CAZJCW010000417.1:0-2610 GCA_964544365.1 uncultured Alsobacter sp. | reverse complement strand
TGGTCACATCGGGCAAGGGAGGGGTCGGCAAGACGACCTCGACCGCCGCGCTCGGAGCAGCGCTCGCCCAGATGGGCCAAAGCGTCGTCGTCGTCGACTTCGACGTCGGGCTTCGGAACCTCGATCTCGTGATGGGCGCCGAGCGGCGCGTCGTCTACGATTTCGTCAATGTCATCCAGGGCGAGGCGAAACTCGCCCAGGCGCTCATCCGCGACAAGCGGATCGAAACCCTCGCGCTGCTGCCTGCGTCCCAGACGCGGGACAAGGACGCCCTGACCGAGGAAGGCGTCGCGCGGGTGATGGACGAGCTTCGCGAGAAGTTCGACTGGGTCATCTGTGACAGTCCTGCCGGAATCGAGCGCGGCGCTTCGCTTGCCATGCGGCATGCCGACGTTGCGGTGGTGGTGACGAATCCCGAAGTCTCGTCGGTGCGCGACAGCGACAGGATCATCGGCCTCCTCGATTCAAAGACGCTCCGGGCGGAGCGGGGCGAGCGGATGGAGAAACACCTCCTGCTGACCCGCTACGACAGCTTGCGCGCGGCCCGCGGCGACATGCTCAAGACGGAGGATGTCCTCGAGATCCTCTCGATCCCGCTGCTCGGGATCGTGCCCGAGAGCCAGGATGTCCTTCGTGCCTCCAACATCGGACAGCCGGTGACGGTCTCCGGCCCCGACACGGCGGCCGGCCGGGCCTATGCCGATGCCGCTCGCCGCCTGAAGGGCGATCCGGTCCCGATGACCATTCCCGGAGAAAAGACGGGATTCCTCGGTCGCCTTTTCGGCCGGAGGGCCGCATGACGATCTTCAACCTCTTCCGCCGGAAGGCCTCGGCCCCCGTCGCTCGCGAGAGGCTGCAGGTCCTTCTCGCCCACGAGCGCGCCTCGATCGGCCGCACCGACCTCGTCGCCGTGTTGCGCGAGGAGATACTCGCCGTCATCGCACGCCACGTCACGCTGGATCCGGAGCACCTTCGCGTGCGGATGGAGCGGGGCGAGCAGATGAGCACGCTGGAAGTCGAAGTCGATATTCCCAGCACTGCGCGGGTTCGCCTCGCCTTGACCGGCTGAAGCCGACCGAGCCACCGACAACGATGATCCCGGACCTTCAGGCCCGGGATCATCAAGTCTTTCAGTGATTTGGCCTGTGTCTTGAACGTCAGGCCTGACGTCGGTCGTACTCGATCACAGCTTCAAGCAGCACTTGAGCGCCCGCCGCGCATTCATCGAAGGTGGTCGATTCCGCCTCGTTGTGGCTGATGCCGCCGAGGCAGGGCACGAAGATCATCGTCGTCGGGGCGACGCGGGCGATATAGGCCGCGTCGTGTCCAGCGCCCGAGACCATCTCCCGGGCCGGATGACCGGCCTTTCTGGCGCCCTCGCGGACACAATCGATCAGGTCCGGATGGAACTTGACCGCCGGCGACATCCAGATCCGCCTTTCCTCGAAGCCGAGGTCGAGCGGCGTCATGATCTCGGGCAGCGCGGCCCGGAACTTTGCCTCCATCACATCGAGAACGCCTTCCTCGGGGTGGCGGAAATCGACGCAGAAGAACACTTCGCCCGGCACGACGTTGCGAGAATTCGGCCGGTTCTCGATCAGTCCGACGGTACCGACCGCAGCCGGAGCGTGCTCGAGGGCGATGCGATGGACGGCCTCGATCGCGCGGGCGGCTCCGAGCAGGGCGTTGCGGCGCAGGTGCATCGGCGTGGCGCCGGTATGCGCATCCTGGCCTGTCACGGTCACCTCGTACCACCGCATCCCCTGCACGCCGGTGACGATGCCGATCATGCGGCTTTCCGCCTCGAGGATCGGCCCCTGTTCGATGTGCAGCTCGAACATCGCCCCGAGCCGGTGGCCACCCGCCTTCTCGTCGCCGCGATAGCCGATGCGCTCGAGTTCGTCCCTGAAGAGCTTCCCGTCGCGATCCGCGCGGGTGTAGGCGTAGTCGGTGTCGAAGGCCCCCGCGAAGACACCCGATGCCAGCATCGCCGGGGCGAAGCGGCTGCCCTCCTCGTTGGTCCAGTTGACCAGTTCCAGCGGGGCAGTCGTCTCGTAACCTGTTTCGTGCAGGGTCCGCAGCACCTCGAGGCCGCCCAGGACGCCGAGCACGCCGTCGAACTTGCCGCCGGTCGGCTGCGTGTCGAGATGCGAGCCCATGCAGATGGGATCCCGCGCATTGTCGCGCCCCGGCCGCCGGGCGAACATGTTGCCGACCTCGTCCACGGTGACGGTGCAGCCCAACGCCTCGCACTGGGTCTTGAACCAGTCGCGGACCTTTTTGTCGTCGTCGGACAGTGTCAGCCGGCGGATTCCCCCCTTGGCGGTGCCGCCGAAGCGCGCCGTCTCCATCAGCGCGTCCCACAGGCGCTGCGGATTGATCCGGAGATTGGGAAGGGCCGTCACGGTGTCACCTCGAGCCGGTCGACCCTCTTCGGCGCGGTGATCTCGCGCCACGTGCTGTTGGCGACATGCACCGCCGGGAAGGCGGGACGCTCCACGTAGCGGCCGTCGCCGGCCCGGGCGCGCAAGTCGCCGTCCATCCAGGCGATGCGCCCGCCCGACAGGGTCGCGACGGGCGCGCCGGTGCAGCGATAGCCCTCGAACACGT
>CAZJCW010000416.1:0-2618 GCA_964544365.1 uncultured Alsobacter sp. | reverse complement strand
GCCTACTGCTTCAGGACCAGCGTCCCGCCGCTCACGTTGAAGCTCGACAGGCGGCGCAGGAAGGACATGCCCAGGAGGCTCCCGCCCAGCCGGCCCTGCGGCATCACCACGGCCTCGACGTCGCGCACGACGATCCGGCCCAGCTGCACCTCCCGCAGGCGCACGGGCGCGGCCTTGATGGAGCCGTTGGCGGTGTTCACGGTGATCCTGAAGTCGTTGGCATTCGGGAAGATGCCGGCGCGCGAGGCGTCCTCGGCGGACAGCGCGATCACGGATGCCCCGGTGTCGACCAGCATGGGCAGGCGGACGCCGTTGATCTGCGGCTCGGCCGTGAAGTGGCCACGGCCGTCCTGCGCGAGCGCGACCACGATCCCGGACGATGCCACGGGCTGAGCCGTCGGCACGGTAGCCGCCTGCGGCCGGGCCTGGGCGGTTCCGTCGTCCGTCGCCACGCCCCGCGCCAGATGGGCGCCGGCATAGCCGGCGATGACGAGCGTGGCGGCGGCGAAGGCGATCTTCAGCATCGGCGGGGCCCGGACGGAGGATCCGACCACTGTGAACGCCGGCGATTGAAACCGCGTGCGAGCTATCGGGACAATTGCGCGTGCCGCCGCAACGGTCCGTTCACCGCGCGCCGGCGCGCTCCCGACGCCGGTTCGCCGCGTCAGGCGCGAAAGTCGGCCACCGCTGCGTCGATGGCGTCGCGCCACGGGATGCTCGGCTGGGCGCCGGCACGGGTGCAGGCCAGGCTGCCGGCGGCGGCGGCACGGGCAAGCGCAAGCGTGAAGCCGAAGCCGCCGTCGAGCGCGGCGGCGAAGGCGCCGCAGAACGTGTCGCCCGCGGCGGTGGTGTCGACGACGCTCACCGCCATGGCAGGCACCGCCCGGCGCACGCCGCCGGTCCAGCCGATGGCGCCGGCCGCGCCGAGGGTGACGACCGTCGAGACCCCGTGCCGCGCATCGATCCCCTGCGCGATCGCCTCCGGGTCACCCGCGAGGCCGAGCGCGCCCCCCACAACCGAAGCCTCGTGTTCGTTGACGACCAGGATGTCGAGCAGGGCCAGGAGGTCCGGCGAGACCGGGCCCGCCGGGGCGGCGTTGAGCATGATGCGTGCGCCCGCGGCCCTGGCGAGGCGCGCGGCGCGCCCGGCCTGATCCTCCGGCACCTCGCGCTGCAGCAGCAGCGTGTCGCGCGGCGACAGGGCGAGGCCCTCCAGCGCATCGGCCGACGCGGCTGCATTGGCCCCTGCGGCGACGACGATGGCGTTCTCCCCGGCCTCGTCGACACTGATGAAGGCGGCGCCGGTGGGCGCCTCGACGCGGGCGACGCGGGAGCAGTCGACGCCGTCCTGCAGCAGCATCGAGAGGCCGATGTCGGCGAACGGATCGCGCCCCACGGCGCCTGCCATCACGACGGCGGCGCCGGCGCGGCGTGCGGCCAGGGCCTGGTTCGCGCCCTTGCCGCCGGGAATGACATCGTAGCCCGGGCCGAGAATGGTCTCGCCGGGGCGCGGGATGCGGGGAACGCGGGTGACGAAATCGACGTTCACCGAACCGAAGACGACGATCACCGGGCGCTCCTCAGCCGTGCGTCCATGCCGCGATGAAGGCGTCGGCCCGCGCGCGGACGGCGGCGGCGTCGAGGCCCGGCTTGTACAGCGCGGAGCCGATGCCGAAGCCGTGCACCGGGCCGCCCCGATATTCGGACAGGGACTGCGGGGTCACGCCGCCGACCATCACCAGCCGGGTGCCGGCTGGCAGCACGGCTGCCATGGCCTTCGCCCCGGCAAGGCCGATGACCTCGCCGGGAAACAGCTTCAGCATGTCCGCGCCTGCGTCGAGCGCGAGCATCGCTTCCGTCGGCGTCATGACGCCTGGTGCCGAGACGAGCCCGAGTGCCTTGGTCTGCGCGATGACGCTGGGGCTGGCGTTCGGGGAGACGATGATCTGCCCGCCGGCCGCCGCCACGTCGTCGACCTCGCGGGAGCGGTAGACCGTGCCCGCGCCGACGACGGCGCGTCCGGCCAACGACTTTGCCAGACGGGCGATGCTGTCGAGCGGCGAGGGCGAGTTGAGGGGCACCTCGATGATGGTGAAGCCGGCATCGACCAGCGCCTCGCCCACGGGCACAGCCTCGTCGGGAGCCACGCCGCGCAGGATGGCGATCATCGGACAGCGGGCGAAGGCGTCGTCGAAGGCCGCGAGATGCGACATGAAGTCCTCCTCAGGCCTGCCGGCGGGTCGCCGCTGCGATGGCGCGCAATCCCGCGACGAACACCGTGTCCGGCGCGAGGATGCGGTGCGCGCGGCCCCGGTCGCGCAGGGCGGTGGCGTAGGCGCTCGCGTACCGGCCTTCCGCGACGACCACGAGGTCCGTCTCCGGCGAGACCAGGGCGAGACCGTGGTCGACCTCGGTCCCGATGAGCAATCCCGACAGGAAGGGCGCGACCTCGCGGCCGGTCATGTCGCCGAGGAGCACCGACGAGCGGGCGGCGAACAGCTGGTGCGTCAGGCCGCCCGGTCGCCGCGCCGCCGCGAGCCCGCGCGCGAAGCCGGCGTCGTCCTCCGGCTCCTCGGCCAGCCGGCCGAGGATCGTATGGTCCTTCAGGGCGCCGAAGA
>CAZJCW010000415.1:1360-2621 GCA_964544365.1 uncultured Alsobacter sp. | reverse complement strand
TCCACCTCGCATCGCATTCGCCACCGCCCCTCCCCGTCGTCCCCGGCGCGCCGAAGGCGCGGGAAGGGGACCCAGGGGCCGCGCCCCGCGTGCCGGTGAAGGACCTGCCGGAAATGCTCCGGCGCTCCGGCAACGGACAATGGCCGTGCCGGCGATTCACCCGGACCGCGCCGTCCTGTAGGATCGCGCCATGCGCCGAATCGCCCCCGCCCTGGCCCTCGCGGCCGTCATCGCCGCGAGCCCCGCGGTCTCGCAATCCGACTTCCGCTCCTGCCTCGCGGGCCTGCGCGGCAGCGTCGGGCAGGGCGTGTCCGCCGCGACATGGGACGCCGCGACCCGCGGGCTCGAGCCCGACATGAAGGTCATCGAGTTCCTCAATGACCAGCCCGAGTTCCGCACCCCGATCTGGGACTACCTTGCCGCCCTCGTCGACGAGGAGCGCGTGGCCGACGGGCGGGCCATGCTGCGGCAGTGGTCGCAGGCGCTGGCGACGGCGGAGAGCCGCTATGGCGTCGATCGCTTCACCATCGTCGCCGTGTGGGGCGTCGAGTCGGATTTCGGCCGGTCGATCGGCAAGCGGCCGCTGGTGCAGTCGCTCGCCACGCTGTCCTGCTACGGTCGACGGCAGGCCTATTTCCGCACCGAGTTCGCGGCGACGCTGAAGATCCTCGACCGCGGCGACGTCGATCCCTCCCACCTGACCGGATCGTGGGCGGGAGCCTTCGGCCACACCCAGTTCATGCCGTCGACCTTCCTGCGCCTCGCCGTCGACCTCGATGGCGACGGGCGGCGCGACGTGGTGGACTCGATCCCGGATGCGCTCGGCTCCACCGCCAATTACCTCGACAAGAGCGGGTGGACGCAGGGGTCGACCTGGGGCTTCGAGGTGGTCCTGCCCTCGGGCTTCGACGCCAGCGTCGCCGGCCGCACGAAGAAACGGCCGTTCTCGTCCTGGGCGGCGCTGGGCGTGCGCCGCGTCGGCGGAGGCGGCCTCCCGGCGGACGGCTCCGCCGGGCTGCTGCTGCCCGCCGGCCGCAACGGCCCGGCCTTCCTCGTCACGCGGAACTTCGACGCGATCTACGCCTACAACGCCGCCGAAAGCTACGCGCTGGCCATCGCCCACCTGTCGGACCGCCTGCGCGGCGGCGGCCCCTTCGCGACGCCGTGGCCGACCGACGACCGCGGCCTCTCGCGCGCCGAGCGCCGCGAAGTCCAGACGCTGCTGCTGAAGCGCGGCTACGACATCGGCGCGCCGGACGGC
>CAZJCW010000415.1:0-1350 GCA_964544365.1 uncultured Alsobacter sp. | reverse complement strand
CAGTAACGCGGCACCGCCCACCGCGCGCCCGCCGGCCCCAACCGCACCCACCCCCGGCCAGCCCTCGCCGGCGGGGAGGTCAAGGCGGGCCTGGAGCGCACCGGCCGCGCCTCCGGCAAGGTGCTGGACGGCCTGCGGGCCGGCCGCTAGGGCCGGATGCGTCGGATCGCCCTTGCCACCCGCAGCCGCGCCGCCTAAACCGTCGCGCGACCGACACTGGCTCACGGGAGTTTCCGATGGCGTCCTACAACCTGCTTCTCCTGCCGGGCGACGGCATCGGCCCCGAGGTGATGGCCGAGGTCGGGAAGCTGGTCGCCTGGCTGACCAAGCAGGGCGTGGCCCGCTTCGAGACCGAGACCGACCTCGTCGGCGGCGCCTCCTACGACGCGACCGGCCAGTCGATCACCGACGCCGCGATGGCCCGCGCCATGGCCGCCGACGCCGTGCTGCTGGGCGCGGTGGGCGGCCCCAAGTGGGACGCCGTGCCCTATGAGGCGCGCCCGGAGGCGGGCCTGCTCCGCCTGCGCAAGGATCTGGGACTGTTCGCCAACCTGCGCCCGGCGATCTGCTACCCGGCGCTGGCCGACGCCTCGTCGCTGAAGCGCGAGATCATCGAGGGCCTCGACATCGTCATCGTGCGCGAGCTCACCGGCGGCGTCTATTTCGGCGAGCCGAAGGAGATCGTGACCCTGGAGAACGGCGAGAAGCGCGGCGTCGACACGCAGGTCTACACGACCCATGAGATCGAGCGGATCGCCCGCGTCGCGTTCGAGCTGGCCCGCAAGCGCCGCAACAAGGTGACGTCCTCCGAGAAGCGCAACGTCATGAAGTCGGGCGTGCTCTGGAACCAGACCGTCACCGCCCTGCACAAGGCCGAGTATCAGGACGTCAACCTCGAGCACCAGCTCGCCGACGCCCTCGGCATGCAGCTGGTGCGCTGGCCCAAGCAGTTCGACGTCATCGTCACCGACAACCTCTTCGGCGACATGCTGTCCGACGTCGCGGCGATGCTCACGGGTTCGCTCGGGATGCTGCCCTCCGCCTCTCTGGGCGCCGAGGATCCGCGCACCGGCCAGCGCAAGGCGCTCTACGAGCCCGTTCACGGCTCCGCGCCGGACATCGCCGGCAAGGGTCTCGCCAATCCGATCGCCATGTTCGGATCCTTCGCGATGACCCTGCGCTACTCCTTCGGCCTGCTCGAGGCGGCCGACCTCGTCGAGAAGGCGATCTCCAACGTCCTGGAGCAGGGGCTGCGCACGAAGGACATCGCATCCCCCGGCCAGAACGCCGTGGGCACGGCCGAGATGGGCGATGCCATCGTCAGGGAAGTCCAGGCGCTGGCGGACTAGG
>CAZJCW010000414.1:0-2646 GCA_964544365.1 uncultured Alsobacter sp. | reverse complement strand
CGCCTCGTCATCGACAACCTGATGGACCTCACGCACGAGACCTACGTGCACGCGGGCAGCATCGGCGACGAGGCCATCACCAGCGCGCCGTTCGAGGTGACCCACACGGACCGCACCGCGACGGTGACGCGCTGGATGATCGACATCGATCCCCCGCCGTTCTGGAAGAAGCATCTCGACCGGCCGGGCGCGCACGCCGACCGGTGGCAGATCATCTACTTCCAGGCCCCCTCCGTCATCGTGGGGGACGTCGGCGTCGCGGTGACCGGCACCGGCGCTCCGCAGGGCGACCGCTCGCAGGGCGTCAACGGCGCCTTCCTGGCGGCTGTCACGCCTGCGACGGACACGAGCTGCCACTATTTCTGGAACTTCGTGCGGACGTTCCGCAAGGACGACGACCAACTCACGCGCGACATCCAGCGCGCCCACGTCAACGACGGCAAGGGTGTCTACGACCAGGACCATGCCGTTCTCGAGGCGCAGCAGAAGGCGATCACACGCCATCCGCGCCTGCCGTTCTACAATCTGAACATCGATGCCGGCGCCCTGTGGGCGCGCCGACTCATCGACGGACTGATCGACCGGGAGCACGGCAGCCCCGGCCCGGTCCACAGCCAGGCGGCGGAGTAAGCGCGATGCCGGCACCCCTGGAATGGCGCCAGGCGAGGCTCGTCGCGACGCGCGACCTGACGCCGGACGTCAGGCTGTTCGAGATCGCCGTTGCGGGGGATTTCGTGCCGCCGACGCCGGGATGCCACGTCAATGTCACCGTCCATGTCGACGGGCGCGCCGACACGCGATCCTATTCCGTCGTCGATGCCGGGCGAGACGGGCTCTACCGGATCGCGGTGAAGCTGCTGCCGCAGTCGCGGGGCGGGTCGCGCTACATGTGGAGCCTGTCGCCGGGGGCGCGCCTCTCGGTCTCCACGCCGGGCAACCACTTCGAGTTGCGGCGCGGCAGGCCGGAGTACCTCCTGGTCGCCGGAGGGATCGGCATCACGCCGATCCACGCGATGGCGACCGCGCTCGTCGAGACCGGGGCGTCCGTGCGGCTGGTCTACGGCGCGCGCAGCCGCGACGACCTCGCCTTCGCCGACACGCTCGCCGGGCTCCTGGGCGAACGGCTGGAGGTGTTCGTCGACGACGAGGGCCGGCGCTTCGATCCGGAGCGGGAGATCGCGGCGCTCTCGCCCGCGGGTGAACTCTACATGTGCGGCCCGATCGGGATGATGGAGGCGGTCAAGAATGCCTGGGCGGCGGCCGGCCGGCCGCTCGACCACCTGCGGTTCGAGACGTTCGGCAACAGCGGCCGCTATGCGACGCAGCCCTTCACGGTGAAAATCCCGCGGCTCGGGCTGGAGATCGAGGTTCCGGCGAACCGGACGATGCTGGAAGCGATCGAGGAGGCCGGCGTCGCCATGATCCACGACTGCAAGCGCGGCGAATGCGGGCTGTGCGCGCTGCCGATCCTGGAGACGGCTGGGGCGGTCGACCACCGGGACGTCTTCTTCAGCGACGACGAGAAGTCCGCCAATGCCAAGTTGTGCACGTGCGTGTCACGGATGGCGGGCGGAAGCATCAGCGTCGACACCGCGGACAGGACGGCCTGAATGACCTTCGTGGCTCATCCCCCGGTCGATATCGGCCACTCCCGCGGTGCGAACGAACGCTCCGTGACGCAGACGGTGAAGGCCCAGCTCGAGCTTCGGAAGCTGGTGCTCAGCGGCGAGCTGGCGCCGGGCGACCGGGTCTCCGAGTTGCAGATGGTGGATCGGCTGGGCGTGTCCCGCACGCCGGTCCGCATGGCGCTGGTGCGGCTCGAGGAAGAAGGCCTGCTCGAGGCGATACCGTCCGGCGGCTTTGCGGTGAAGGCCTTCACGGAACGCGAAGTCCTCGAGGCGATCGAAATTCGCGGGACGCTGGAAGGGCTTGCTGCCCGGCTCGCGGCGGAGCGCGGGGTCGGCCGGGGCGAGATCGAGCGCGCTTCACGCTGCCTCGATGCCCTCGACGACGTGCTCCGCACGGCGTCCGGCGATGTCGACCTGTCCCGCTACGTCGCGCTCAACGCCCAGTTCCACGATCTCCTGATCGGCCTCGCAGGCAGCGAGGCGCTGGGGCGGCAGATCCAGCGCGCCTGCGCCCTGCCCTTCGCCTCGCCGAGCGCGCTCGTGCCCGTGCAGTCGAGCGCAACCGGCGGGCGCCACATCCTCGCCATCGCACAGGACCAGCACCGTTGCGTGCTGGCGGCCATCGAACGCCGCGAGGGATCGCGCGCGGAGGCGATCATGCGCGAGCACGCCCGCATTGCCCATCGCAACCTGGAGCTCGCCTTGAGCAGCCAGGGCATGATGGACCTCGTACCCGGTTCGGCGCTCATCAAGCGACGATCCGCGCCCTGAACCACGCCTCACACCAACAACCACCGGGAGGACTCCACATGAAACGCAGAAGCATCATCGCCATGGCCGGCGCCGCCGTGCTTTCGCTCGGCCTCGGCTCCGCCGCGCAAGCGCAGGAGACCGTCAAGATCGGGCTCGTCCTGCCCCTGACCGGGCCGTTCTCGTCGACAGGCCGCCAGATCGAGGCCGCGGCCAAGCTGTACATGCAGCAGAAGGGCGACACCGTCGCCGGCAAGAAGATCCAGCT
>CAZJCW010000413.1:0-2657 GCA_964544365.1 uncultured Alsobacter sp. | reverse complement strand
CTCGGGCGACCAGTGGATCCTCGTGCGCAACGAGCGCGGCGCGGCGATGCTGGCGCTGCTGGGCGACGAGGTGGTGACCCAGGAGCCCTCCAGCGCCGGCAACCGGACAGGGGCGGTCAAGGGCTTCCTCAAGAACACCGAACTGGCCGCCGGCGGCCTCCCGCTGCGCTCCATGCCGGACTGGCTTCGCCCCGTCGTCGGCTGGCTGATGCCCCGGATCGGCCCGCGCGGGCTCGAATTCGCGAGGGCCCGCGTCGAGATGAAGGCGGTCGAAACCGTGCTCCACCTGCGGCGGCGCGAACCACGCCGGATGAAGCACATGGTTCCTGCCCACGTCTGGGCCCTGGTGGAGCGCTACGGGCTCGCACCCAGGAAGGGCGAGCGGTAGGGCGGGGTCCGACCGGCCACGTCCCCGCCCGAACGCGCCGGATCGTCGTCGCAGCGGATTGCTGCAAGTTCAGCCGCTGCGCCCGGCACTCAGAAGTCGTGGATGGCCGGGACAGGCCCGGCCATGACGCGAGGAGATCGCGTCGCGTGAACTGCGGCATCCCGAGGCCCGGCCATGACGGGTCGACATGGCGTCGCGTGAGGCGCGTGGTCACTTGCCCGGCCTGTGCGAAGGCCTCAGGCCGCGGCCGAGACCGGTCCCTTGGGCGCCGCCTGCATGTAGCCTGCGAGTTCGGCGCGTTCCTCGGGCGTGAGGCGCAGGCCGAGCTTGCTGCGGCGCCAGAGGATGTCGTCGGCGGCCGTCGCGAACTCGTGGTCCATCAGCCAGCGGACCTCGCGTTCGTACAGCGTCGCACCGAAGAAACGACCGAGATCGGCGAGGGAGGTCGCTCCCGCGAGGATCGCCTCCGCATCCGTCCCGTAGGCGCGGACAAGACGCCGGACGAGCGGCCCGGGGGCGTAGGAATGCGCCGCTGCGATCCTGGCGACGAGCGCGTCGTAGCCCTGCACGGGAAAGTCGCCGCCCGGAAGCGGCGACCCGCCTGTCCAGGACGGCTTCTCGAGCGTCGGAAGAAACGGCGCCAGCTTGCCGAGCGCCGCTTCCGCGAGCCGGCGATAGGTTGTGATCTTGCCGCCGAACACGGACAGGAGCGGAGCGCCTTCGCCCGGCGCGTCCAGCGTGAGCACGTAGTCCCGCGTGGCTTCCTGCGCCTTCGAGGCGCCGTCGTCATAGAGCGGCCGCACGCCGGAATAGGTCCACACCACGTCGTCGCGGGCGATGGGCCGCTTGAAGTACTCGCCGGCCGCGGCGCAGAGATAGGCGATCTCCTCCTCGCTCGCGGCGACGGCCTTGGGATCGCCCTTGTAGTCGGTGTCGGTCGTCCCGATGAGGGTCAGGTCGCCCTCATAGGGGATGGCGAAGATGATGCGGCCGTCGGCGTTCTGGAAGATGTAGCAGCGGTCGTGATCGAACAGCCGCCGCACGACGATGTGACTGCCCTGGACGAGGCGCACACCGGCCGGCGTATTGGCGCGGACAACGCCGCGCAGCACGTCGGCAACCCACGGGCCGGCGGCGTTGACGAGGACGCGCGCCGCGATCGTGTCCTCCCGCCCCTCGGCGTCGCGGCTCGTGACATGCCACAGTCCGTCGCCGCGACGGGCCGCGACAACGGGACAGCGCGTGCGGACCGTGGCCCCGCGCTCGGCGGCATCGCGCGCGTTGAGCGCGACGAGCCGGCTGTCCTCCACCCAGCAGTCCGAGTACTCGAAAGCGCGACGGAACTGCTCGCGCAGCGGCGCGCCGGCGGGATCGCGAGCGAGATCGAGGCTCTTGGTTGCCGGCAGGAGCCGGCGGCCCCCGAGATTGTCATAGAGGAAGAGGCCGAGGCGCAGCAGCCACCACGGGCGCAACCCATCGTGGTGCGGCAGCACGAAGCGCAACGGCCAGACGATGTGCGGCGCCATCGCCCACACCACTTCGCGCTCCTGAAGGGCCTCGCGGACGAGGCGGAACTCGTAGTGCTCGAGATAGCGCAGGCCGCCGTGGATGAGCTTGGTCGAGGCGGACGAGGTCGCACTCGCAAGGTCGCCCTGCTCGAACAGCGCAACCGACGCGCCGCGACCTGCGGCGTCGCGCGCGATGCCGCAGCCGTTCACGCCGCCGCCGATGATCGCAATGTCGTAGGTCCTGGACACGCCCGCTTCTCCGGCCGGGTCCGATACGCGGACCGCATCTTCGATTTAGCGAGCGCCGCCGTTGCGGGCAAGGCAGCCGACCGCCGCGCCCTGCGTCACCTGGACCAGGCCGACGCCGAGCATCAGCCCCCCGCGCGAAACGGTGACCGGTCCGGGTCGGGCTCCGGCATCGCGGCGATGAGCATCTTCGCGTAGTCGGAGCCGGGCCGGTCGAAGATCTCGCCGGCGGGTCCCTGCTCGACGATTTCCCCCCGGTAGATAAGCGCCACCCGGTCGCACACGTAGCGGATGACGCCGAGATCGTGGGAGATGAAGAGATAGGTGAGGTGCAGCCGCTCCTGCAGCGCATGGAGCAGGTTGAGCACCTGCGCCTGAACCGACACATCGAGCGCCGAGGTCGGCTCGTCGAGAACAAGCAGTTCGGGATTGACCGAGAGGGCGCGCGCGATGCCGATCCGCTGGCGCTGGCCGCCGGAGAACTCGTGCGGGAAGCGGTGGAGATGCTGCTCGCC
>CAZJCW010000412.1:0-2659 GCA_964544365.1 uncultured Alsobacter sp. | reverse complement strand
ACCTTGAGGATCTGCGCGCTGACGGACGTGTCAGCGCGGGCATAGCGCTCGTTGGTGACGATGTTGATGCCCAGCTTGTCGGCGGCCGCCTTGCCGTTGTTGTAGACGAGGTCGCCCCAGCTGTCCGAAAAGCCGATGAAGCCGACATTCTTGATGTTCTGGGCCTTCATCTCCTGGACAACGGCACCCACCATGTCGTTCGCCGGCTGGACGACGGTCATCGCCCAGGGCTGGCCGTCGTTCTTCGGCACGCCGGTCACGGGGGTGATGCCGATCATCGGCACCTTCATCTCGGTCGCCACCGCGATGATCGCGGCGGAACCCGGCGCGCCGGCGGTGCCGATGAGGACGTCGACCTTGTCCTCCTCGATCAACTTGCGGGCGAGCTTCGAGGCGTTCGACACGTCGGATGCGTCATCGAGCTGGATGACCTTGAAGGCCTGCCCGTTGACCTCGCCGATGTGGGCGAGCCCGGCGGCGACGCCGCGGGCATAGGGAATACCGATCGACGAGACCGGCCCCGACATCGACGTGATGACGCCGACCTTGATCTCGGCCTGGGCCGTCGCGACGGCCATGGCAGTCATCAGCGCGCCGACGGCCGCCGAATTCAGTGTGCGTCTCAGCATGAACCTTCCCTCCAAAGTCCGGCCAGCGGATTGATGCCCCCGTTATGGGGATTGGGTGCAGCGTGTCTCTTCGAAGCGGCGTGCGCAAGCGGCCGCTTGAACCTAGAGGCCCTTCGGGTGTGCCAGGAACTCGTCGAGAACCTCGACGGGCGGCTTGACGAAATCGGAGACGCGGCTCGGGCCCAGGCCGGTGAGCCGGCGAAGCTTCACCGCCATCTCGGCGTTCTTCACCGCGACCGGAATGCCGTTCAGAACGGGGGCGCCGTCGATGACGTGGCCGTGGATGCCGGCGAAGAGCAGCATCGGAATGCCGCCGCCGGGCACCAGAACGTCCACCCCGTGCTTCACGAGCGGTGCGGCCTGCTCGGCAAAGAGGCCCTCGACCTCGCGGGCGAGCGCTTCGGACTCGTAAGCCTTGAGGAGCTGCCCCGGCTCGAATGTCATCGCGTGGACGCCGGTGACGCGATGCTCCAGACCGTACTTCCGGATCTGGTGATGAAACCACGGAATGAAGCGCGGATTGATCGTGACGATGCCGATGCGCTGGCCAAGCTGGCAGGCGTGGAGCATCGAAGCCTCGCCCAGCGCCACGACCGGGATATCCACCGACGCGCGCGCCTCGTAGAGGCCGGCATCCTGGAAATGGCCGATCACGAAGGCGTCGTAGCCCGCGCGCTCCGCGCGGATCGCGTTGCAGATCGCCTCGCGCCCGCACCGATACTCGACGAGCGCATGCGCATAGCTGTCGTAGGGGGTGATGCCGTGGATCTCGACCGTCGTCCCTGGATCGACGATGTCGGCCAGATGCGCGCGCAAGCGGTCCCAGTATGTCTTGCCGTTGGGCTCGTCGACGAAGCTCTGGTACCAGATCCGGATCGGTTTCGTCATAGGCGCACCGTGCCCTCCGGCCGCCAGAAGCGGCATCCAGGTGACCATCCGGGGGTCAGCGTAAGCCGGGAATATTTAAGACGTAAAGTAATTTGTTGGCGGCTCCCGAGTCGCCTTGACAGGGCGTGGCCGCTTGCCTCCCCATGGCGGAATGGACCTCCAGATCGCAGCCATCCTCGGCGTCGACGGCATCGCGAACGGCGCGATCTACGTGCTGATCGCACTGGGAACCGTTCTGATCTTCTCGGTCACGCGCGTCATCTTCGTCCCGTTCGGTGACATCGCCGCCTTTGCGGCGCTGACGCTGGCCATGCTGCAGATGGGCCGCCTTCCCGGCACCGTCATGCTGGTCGTCGTGCTTGCCGCCGTTGCGCTGGCCATGGAGCTGTTCGCGCTGGCCCGGCAGGAGCGGCTGCGCGATGCGCACAAGGCGTTGTTCTACTACGGCGTTCTACCCTGCCTGCCTGCGGCGCTCGCATGGCTTCTCGATGGCGTGACGCTTCCGCTCGGCGGCCAGATGCTGCTCGCCCTGCTGCTCGTGCTGCCCATCGCGCCGCTGCTGGACCGGATCGCCTTCAGGCCGCTGGCGGATGCGTCCGTGCTGGTGCTGCTGATCGTCGCCGTCGCCGTGCACTTCGCCATTTCGGGTCTCGCGCTCCTCTTCTTCGGGCCGGAAGGGTTCCGCACCGAGCCGATCTCGCGCGCCGTCTACGATTTCGGAGGCGTCATCGTCAGCGCGCAGACCATGCTGATGGTCATCGCCGCGATGGCCTTTTCAGGCCTGCTCTTCCTCTATTTCGAGAAGACCGTGGGCGGGAAGGCGCTCCGCGCCACCGCGATCAACCGCACCGGGGCGCGCCTCGTCGGCATCAAGCCGCGCCGCACGGGGGCCATAGCGTATCTCCTGGCGTCGGTCCTCGGGGGCGTTTCCGGGCTGCTGATCGGGCCGGTGGCGACGCTCTACTACGATTCAGGGTTCCTCATCGGCCTGAAGGCCTTCGTCGGCGCCATCATCGGCGGCCTCATGAGCTATCCGCTGACGGCCGTCGGCGCGATCGCCGTCGGCGTGCTGGAGAGCTTCGCGTCCTTCTGGTCCAGCACGCTGAAGGACGCGATCGTTTTCGGCGCGCTGATCCCGATCC
>CAZJCW010000411.1:0-2685 GCA_964544365.1 uncultured Alsobacter sp. | reverse complement strand
CTGGCGACAGCCACTCCGGTGGCCAGCGCTTCCCGGCTGCTGGCTCCACCCCGCCCCACCTCGACGAGCCGCATGACCTGGGCAGGCGAGAAGAAATGCAGGCCGATGACGTCGGCCGGCCGCCCGGAGGCGGAGGCGATGGCATCGACGTCGAGCGCCGAGGTGTTGGTGGCGAGCACCGCGCCGGGCTTCGCCACCGCGGCGAGACGACCGAAGATATCCGCCTTCACCGCGAGGTCCTCGAAGGCAGCCTCGACGACGAGATCGGCCTCGCGCAGGACGTCATAGGTGTCCGTCACGACAATCCGGCCGAGCCGCTCGTCCCGTTGGGCCTGGCTGATGCGGCCGGACGCGACCTGGCGTGCGTACAGGCCGGCGACCCGTTCGCGGGCCGCAGCGGTCGCCGCCTCGCCGGTCTCGATGACCGTCACGGGGATCCCGGCATCGGCGAAGCACGCGGCGATGCCCGCCCCCATCGTGCCGCCGCCAATGACACCGGCGCGGCTGACGGCTTGCCCCTTCACGCCCTCGAGCAACGGAACACGGGCGACCTCGCGCTCCGCGAAGAACAGGTGGCGCAGAGCGGCAGACTGCGGCGAAGCGAGAAGTTCGAGGAAGATCGTCCGCTCCTGCGCCAGTCCCTGATCGGCGTCCACGGACATAGAGAAGCCGACCGCCTCGGCCGCGCGCAGGGGCGCCGCCTGGCCCCGGGCCCGCGCCGCGACCTTGGCGACGGCGGCCTCGAAGGAGGCCGGATCGACCGGCGGCACGGCGCGCGCCAGCGTCCGCTGCGGCGGCTTGCCGATGAGGGACCGGGCATGGGCGGCAGCTGCCGCGCGAAGATCGTCGTTTGCGATCGCGTCGACGAGCCCGAGCGAAAGAGCCTCCGGAGCCTTCACGATCCGCCCCGTCGTGATCATGTCGAGGGCCGGCAGCATTCCGGCGAGGCGGGGAAGGCGCTGCGTGCCGCCCGCTCCCGGGATCAGGCCGAGCTTGACCTCCGGAAGTCCCATGGCGGCGCCGGAGGCGGCAATGCGGGCATGGCAGGCCAGGGCGAGTTCGAAGCCGCCACCGAGCGCCGTCCCGTGCAGCGCGGCGACGACCGGCTTGGGCGCGTCCTCGATGGAGCGGTAGAGATCCGGCAGGATCGGCGGGACGGGTGGCTTCCCGAATTCCCGGATATCGGCTCCCGCCACGAAGGTCGTCCCCTCGCAGGCGATCACGACGGCACCGACGCCCGCGTCGGCCATGGCGCGCGCCATCGCGTCGGCGACACCCGCACGCACCGCATGCGAGGTCGCGTTGACCGGCGGATTGTCGATGAGAATCCAGGCCAGCCCATCGTCGACGACGAGCCTGACGGGAGACGCAGCAGTCATGGGCGGGCCTCTTTGCGCAACGAGGCCAGACGTGCCACGGACAGCCCCGGCTGCCAAGCCGGACCCGCGCGGTTCAGCCCAGCAGCGGAAGGATGCCCAGCTGGTACTGCCGGCGACCCACGGCGTGCTGCACGATGCGACCGTTCTGGACGATGATGAAGCGCGGCGTGCCGTTCGTCTGCCGGATCTGCGCCAGGACGGGCTTGAGATCCGCGGGCCAGGCGGCGTCCTCGCGGATGTCGCTGTAGCGCATCACCTCGACCTCGCGCACGGGCACGCCCTGTGCCTTCGTCAGCCGCGCGAAAGTCGGCCGGTCATGCGCGTTCCAGTCGATGCACCACGGGCAGTCGCGCGCCATCACGATCAGGATGTACGCGCCGGAGCCCGCAAGGGCCGGCGAGAGCCCCGCCCCCATGACGAGGGCGGCGGTCGAACCGAGGAGGAATGTCCGGCGATCCATGGCAACCTCCGTGGCGCGGCCGAAGGGAGGAACGACGGCTCACACTATAGCACGAGACGTAAACGACCGCTTGCATCATCGCCCGGCCGGGCCGCCCCGTCCGTTTCGTCAGGGCGCGACGGTGACGCGGTGGGTGCCGCCCTTCTCTGAGACGGCCGTGACCTCGACCGTACCCTTCCCGCCCGGAAGGCGCACGAGCCATTCCACCGGCTTCGTCGTCGCGCTCCACTGCTGGCCCCAGGGCGACCACGGATACTGCCGCTCGTTGCGGCCGGCCAGGTGGCCGAGATCGGCGACGGAGGGGTTCATCACCACCTCCCCGCCGGTCACGGCGATGCTGGCGCGCACCGGTTTAGCGACCTTGTTCGCCAGAGCCACGTCGGACAGGTTGGTCGGCAGGTAGCCGTGGTTGCCGACGATGGCGCGGACCCTGAAGAGGTCTGCGCCGAGCGGCTCCAGCGACACGTCGTCGACCCGCACCCGCGGGGCGCAGGCGGCGTGGCGGAGGTTGAACAGGACGTTCTTCCGGCAGATGTCTTCCAGCAGCTTGCCGGGCGGGTTCCGGTACGACCAGATGTTGACCATGCCGCCGATCTCGACCGGGCCGAGCTGCGGGTGGTCGAAGGCGGTCCACTCGCGGAACCCCTTCTCGCCCACGTGCTCCAGCACCCATGAGAACACCTTGGTCTGGATCTCCTCCGTGCGCGGATAGAGGTTCATGTAGCCGACCTTCTGGACGCCGGCTTCCCGCTCGAGGTCCCACAACTCGGTGCCGAACGAGATGATGCCCATCTCCTCGTAGGTCCAGTCCATCAGCCCGCCGCGGCGGATCTTCGTCTTGTCCGG
>CAZJCW010000410.1:0-2717 GCA_964544365.1 uncultured Alsobacter sp. | reverse complement strand
CGCTGGTCGAGACCGAGGACTACCAGATCGTCACCACGCGCACCGCGCTGATCCCGCGCGCGGCCCGCTCACCCGCCGCCGCGCGACTCTTCCTCGAGTTCGCCCTGTCGCCGGAGGGACAGGCGGCATTCGGCGCGGCAGCCTTGATCGGCCGGGACGCGCCGCGCTCGCGCCGCGCCGGCGCGCCGGTCACCACCGTCCCGCTCGGCGTGGCGATGCTGAGCTACAGCGACCAGCGCAAGCGCGGCCGCTTCCTCGACACCTGGATCCAGCTCGTCCTGAAGCCGTGAGCCCATGCCGTCGACGGGCGGGAGACTCGTCGGGCCCCCGCGGCAGTCATCGTCATTTCGCCGGCTGCCAGGTCCAAGGCGCGATGTACCAGTCCACCTTGATGCTCCGGGCGCATGAATCGTCGAACTTGCGCTTCGGGTTGTCGGTGAAGGCCACGCCCATCTGCGCGACGCATGGCTGGTACAGCACGGCCCCGTGTCCCGCCTCGGGGATCAGGAAGGCCTGGGCGTTGGAAAGCTTCTCGATGGCGGCCTTGGCCCAGCTCGCCGATGTCTGGACGTCGTACAGGCCGCCGAAGGACAGGGTCGGGATGTCCGAGACGACCGGCACGTGCCAGTTCTCGCGCGGCTGGGGCTTCAGCGCCGCGCAGCTGTCGAAGAACAGCTTGGCCGTGGCGTCGGAGACCGAACCCAGGTGCGGATATTTGCGGGCCGACACGACGGCCCGGTGTCCCTCGAAGGTGGCGAAGGGCACGTCCTCCTGGCAGGCATAGACGTCGAGGTAGAGGCCGGAGAGGAACGGGGCCAGCGCCCGACCGCTGTCGCGCCGGATGATGGCGAAGGATCCCTCCACCTCGCGCGGGGTCATGGCCTCGACGAGCGCCTCGAGCCGGGATTTCGCCGGTTCGCCGAGATGGCGCGCGACGAAGGCCTTGAGGGCGGACTTGTCGGGCTTCTGCAGGCGCAGCGCGCCGTAGTCGGTCAGGGCTGCCGTGAGCTTTGCCTTGTCGGCCTGCGCCAGGTCCTTCATTGCGGCGTCGAGCTCGTTGTCGAACTCGCGGGCCAGCGGCCCGAAGTCGCGCGCCATCTCGGTGGCGTTGCGCAGGGCCGCTTCGGCCCGCGCGGTGCCCGCGTTGGCGCGCTCCGCGATCGCCGTGTTGTCGAGGATCTGCTGCACCAGGGCCTTCTGCTCGGCGTTGAGGACGCTCGCCGCCTTCATCACCAGCGCGTCGTCCCTGGAGATCCTGTAGCCGGCCGAGACCAGCATCTCCACGGTCGGCATCTCCTTGCCGCGCCACAGTTCGTAGAGGAAGGCGGGGATGTAGCGGGTGATGGGCACGCCGTCGGCGTTGCCGTTGCGGGCGCCCACCGGATCCAGGACGTTTTCGACCGATAGCTTCTCGCCGCGGAACAGCACCTCGCCCCGGGCGGCCTTGTTCATCGTCTCGATGAAGATCCGCCCCAGGTCCGGATAGGCCTGGTTGCAGGCCCGGTCCGCGGCGCACTGGTCGACGACGTGCTGGATGGCCTCGTCGATCTTCTGGCTCTGCAGCGTGTAGAGGTTCAGCCAGGGCGGGGCGACCCCGTCGATAATGACGGAGCGAACCCCCTGCGGCGCCGCGCGCATCACCTCGAGCGCCAGCTTGGAGCCGTAGGAAATGCCGTAGATGTTGTAGTCGCCATAGCCCAGCGCCTTGACGATCAGCGGCAGGTCGAGCGCGTTCTGGGTGGTATTGTAGAGGGGGAGGGGAACGCCCTGCTTCTCGAGCTCGGCGACGCACTGCTTCATCAGGTCGGGCGTCGGGATGCCGTCCACGTTCGCCTTGCTGCCGGGCCGCGCGATCTCGACGAGGTTCTGCGACAGCGCCTGGGAGCACTGCACCGAGGCCCCCGAGATGCCCGCCGAGCGCTGGTCGTAGACCACGAGGTCGCGGCGGTCCCGCCAGGGGCGAAAGGCCGTCTGCAGCTTCTCCAGGATGTCGAAGGCACTGCCGCCCGGCCCGCCCTGCAGGTAGACGAGGGGATCGGGCTCCGGATAGCGCGACGTCGCCTTGTAGATCGCGAAGGCGAGGGGCAGCATCCGGCCATCGGGCCGGGTGCGGTCTTCCGGAACCTTCACGCGCCCGCAGATGAGGCTCACCCCCTCGATTTCGCCGGGCGGCAGCGGGCGCGGACAGGCCTCGATGCTGACGACCGCGCCCTGCCGTGCGGCATCCGCCTTCAGCCGCGCAAAGGGATCGTCCTGCGGCTCGCCGCCGAGGGCGGCGATCAGGGCCAGGATCTGGGCGTAGTCCATGTCGTGGTGCTCCCTGCAACCGGAAGGTCGATCTCCTCGAGCGCAAGCTTAGCGTCGATCGGCGGACGAGGCACCAGCCCGGTGGCCGTGCCGGTCGGCACGCCACGTCTCTCGCCCTGCTCTCGCACGATGGCTCCGAAACCGCCGGGAACGGCCTGCGAAAAAGCCGCTCATCGCGTCCCGTTTCGCTCTCGTTGGAACCCGCAATTGACCAGCAATGGGGATCGGGGCCTGAGATGCGGGCCTATGGCCTGCCTTGCGACCGTCGCGGACGTTGGGCCATCGAAACGTGGGGCCCTTGCCGGCCCGATCGTTCTCCTCTGTGATGACCGCAGTCCAGGCCAGGTGGAGTAACGATAATTCCGAGCCGAACGCCTCTTGCCGCGGAGCGCGCCCTGCAGCTGCGCTAC
>CAZJCW010000409.1:0-2735 GCA_964544365.1 uncultured Alsobacter sp. | reverse complement strand
GCGCTCGGCGGGCCCTACAATTCCGGCATCCTCGCCACGGGCCCGAAGCCCGGCGCCTTCTACAACTACGATCCCGCGCCGCCCGCGATCCTGGAGCGGGTCGAAAGGATCCAGCGTGTCTGCCGCTCGCACGGCGTCACCCTGCCCGAGGCCGCGCTGAACTTCCCGCTGGCGCATCCCGCGGTGGTGAGCGTCATTCCCGGCGGCCAGCGCCCGGACGAGGTGCGCCGCAACGCCGCCAACCTGAAGGTCAGCATCCCCGCCTCCCTGTGGTCGGACCTGAAGGCCGAGGGCCTGCTGCGTCACGACGCTCCCGTTCCGGCCTGAGGTTCGCCATGCTCAAGGGTCTCGATCCCATTCTCGGTCCTGAACTGCTGTCCACCCTGCGGGAGATGGGCCACGGCGACGACATCGTGATTGTCGACACGAACTACCCTGCCGCCTCGTCCGGGCTGCCCGTGATCCGGCTCGACGGCATTCCCGCGCCCCGCATCCTCGATGCCGTGCTGTCGGTGATGCCGCTGGACGATTTCGTGCCGGAAGCGGCGTGGCGGATGCAGGTCGTGGGCGACCCGGCCGCCGAGATGCCGATCTTCGACGAGTTCCGTGCGGTGATCGCCGCGCGGGAGGGAAGCCGGTTCGGACTCGCGTCGCTCGAGCGGTTCGCCTTCTACGAGAAGGCGCGCAACGCCTATGCCATCGTCGTCAGCGGCGAGCGCCGCCTCTATGGCAACATCATCCTGAAAAAGGGCATCGTCCGCCCCGAGTGACGCAGCCCGCGAAGGAAGACCGATGTCCGAGAGGATCGACGCCCACCAGCATTTCTGGGATCCGGCCAGGGGTGACTATGGCTGGATGAAGCCGGAGATGACCGCGCTCTACAGGCCCTTCGGCCCGGACGATCTCGCGCCGCTTCTCCAGGCGGCCGGGATCCAGGGCACGGTGCTGGTGCAGGCCGCCCCCACCGTCGCCGAGACCGACTACATGCTCTCGATCGCCGAAGGCACCGATGCCGTGCGCGCGGTCGTCGGCTGGATCGACTTCGCCGACCCCGATCATCGCCGGCACCTCGAGCGCTTCGCCCGGCATCCGAAGTTCCGCGGCGTGCGGCCGATGATCCAGGACATCGCCGACGTCGACTGGATGATGCGTCGCGAACTCGACTGGGCCTTCGCCGCGCTCATCGACCTCGACCTCACCTTCGATGCGTTGACCCATCCGAGGCACCTGCCCAACCTGATGCAGATCCTGCTGCGCTGGCCCGACTTGCGGATCGTCATCGACCACGCCTCCAAGCCGTCGATCCGCGACCGCGCCTTCGAGCCGTGGGCGTCCGACATCGGCCTCATCGCCGACGGCACCAATGCGCTGTGCAAGCTCTCGGGGCTGGTCACCGAGGCGAAGCCCGACTGGTCGGTCGCCGATCTGCGTCCCTATGTCGACCACCTGCTCGCCAGCTTCGGCGCGGGCCGCCTGATGTTCGGTTCGGACTGGCCGGTGTGCACGCTCGCGTCATCGTACGCGCGGTGGGTGGAGGCGGCGGAGACGCTCGTCGGCAGCTGCTCGGCCGGCGAGAAGCTCGCCATCTTCGGCGGCAACGCGGCGCAGTTCTACCGGCTGCCGTCGTAGCGCCAGGAAACTATATTTTTTTGCAGCGCGCTCGGCGGAGGCCGCGTTTTGGCTGCGTGCCGGAGGGATGAGGCGCTCAGTGCGCCTCCTCCCAGTTGTTCGCCGCCCGGGCATCAACCTGAAGGGGGACCGACAGGGTGACGGCGGGATGGGGTGCGTCGACCATGACCGAACGCACCACCGGGAGCGTCGCCTCGACCTCGTCCTCGGCCACCTCGAACACCAGTTCGTCGTGCACCTGCAGCAGCATGCGCGCGCCGAGCCCGGCCTGCTCCAGGGCCGGCTCCATCCGCACCATGGCGCGGCGGATGATGTCGGCCGCCGAGCCCTGGATGGGCGCGTTGATCGCGGCTCTCTCCATGAAGGCGCGCTCCGACGGATTCTTCGCGTTGATCTGCGGGTAGTGCGCGCGCCGGCCGAAGATGGTGGTGACGTAGCCGTTCGACCGCGCGAAGCGCTTCGTCGCCTCCATGTAGTCCCGGATTCCCGGAAACCGTTCGAAATACTTGCGAATATAGGCGCCGGCCTCCTCGCGGCCGATGCCGAGCTGGTTGGCGAGGCCGAAGGCGGAGATGCCGTAGATGATCCCGAAGTTGATCGCCTTGGCGCGCCGCCGGACCTGCGGGTCCATGCCCTTCACCGGCACGCCGAACATCTCCGACGCCGTCATGGCGTGGATGTCGATCCCCTCGGCGAAAGCCTGCCGCAGCTGCGGGATGTCCGCGATGTGCGCCAGCACGCGCAGCTCGATCTGCGAATAGTCGGCCGAGACGAGCCGGTGCCCCGGTGCCGCCACGAAGGCCGTCCGGATGCGCCGCCCCTCCTCCGTCCTGACCGGGATGTTCTGCAGGTTCGGCTCCGAGGACGACAGCCGTCCCGTCGTCGTCGAGGCCATCGAGAAGCACGTATGCACCCGCTTCGTCTCCGGATGCACGTAGCCGGGAAGGGCGTCGGTGTAGGTCGACTTCAGCTTCGACAGCTGGCGCCAGGCGATGATCCGCGCCGGCAGTTCGTGGCCCTGTTCTGCAAGGTCTTCCAGCACGCCGGCCGAGGTCGACCAGGCGCCTGTCGCAGTCTTCTTGGCGCCCGGCAGCCCCATCTTCCCG
>CAZJCW010000408.1:0-2753 GCA_964544365.1 uncultured Alsobacter sp. | reverse complement strand
CCTCGTTGATCTTCCCGTTCGCCTGGACCTCGGCAATCATCTGGCCGTTGTTGGCGGCCGTGCCGAACAGCTGCGGATCGAACGGGATCACAGCCGAGATCTCGCAGTCGATCGCCTTGGAGAAGTCCGCCGCCGAGATTTCCGGTCGCTTGGGCACGCCCACCATGTTGAGGACGAGCTTGGGCTTGCGGTCGTTGGGGCGCGCCGCCCGCAGAACGTCCATCATGACCTTGGCATTGCGCAGGTTGGCGAGGTCGGGCGCGGCCACCAGCACGATGTCGTCGGCTCCGACCATCATCCGCCGCGACCAGGCGGTCCAGACATGCGGGATGTCGAGGACGACGCAGGGGGTGGAGGCGCGCAGGATCTCGACGACGGCGTCGAAGCTCGTTTCCTGGAAGTCGTAGAGGCGGTCGAGCGTCGCCGGCGCGGCCAGCAGGCTCAGCGTTTCGGAGCACTTCGAGAGCAGGCGGTCGAGGAAGTTCGCGTCGAGCCGGTCTGGCGCGAACACGGCCTCCGCGATGCCCTGCGGCGGATCCTGGTTGAAGTCGAGGCCGGCGGTGCCGAACCCGAGATCCATGTCGGCGATGACGGTCGCGGTCGTGAGCGTCTTGGCCACCGACCACCCGACATTGTGGGCGATGGTCGAGGCGCCGACGCCCCCCTTCGTCCCCGTGATGGCGATGGTGCGGCCGACGGGTTCGGCGCCGGGCGCGTGGTAGAGGTCCGCCAGCGCGCCGATGAAGGCGAGCGGGTCGATGGGCGTGATCATGTATTCGCTGATGCCGCGGCGAATCAGCTCGCGATAGAGCGACACGTCGTTCACGTGCCCGATGATCACGACCTTGGTGCCCGCGTCGCAGCTCTCCGACAGGGCGTCGAGGGAGGCCAGCAGCTGCGGGCCGTCGCCGGCGGCGAATTCGAGCACGATGACGTTCGGCGTGGGCGCCGACCGGTACATCTCCACGGCGGCCGGGGCGCCGCCCATCTGGACCTTGAGGAAGGCCTTGTTCATGCGCCGGTCGGCGCTGGCCTGCTCGATCACCGTCGCGACGTCCGGCGTCTCGCAGAAGGCCTGGATCGAGATCCGCGGCACCGGGGCGACGTGGATGCCCGCGGCCTCGGGCCCGTCGAGCTTGCCGGTGAGGGGCGACGTTGTCATGGCGTCACTCTCCCCCGCTGGTGCTCACGGCGCCCGAGACGCTTGCCTCGCCGGTCTTCCACTCCGTGGACGGATCGACACCCTTGCGGGCGTCGTCGAACACCTTCATGCGGCGCATGACATCGGCGCGGCCTTCCGCCCGGGGACGCTGCAGGTCCAGCGGATCGTCGACCTGCGCGGCGATGGCCGTCTGGTAGGCGCAGCCTGCGTTGAAGTAGGGCTTGTTCTGCCAGCCCTGCAGGGTGGCGCCGGTGCCCGTGATGTCCTGGTTGAAGTCGCCGCACTGGCTCATCACCTTCGCCTTCAGCTTGGTGAAGGACAGCCGCACCGGGGATGCGATCTCCCCCGCGGGAGCCTGGTAGCTGGTCGTCTGGATCAGGCCCGATGGGATGCCGTTGGCGGCAAGTCCTTCGCGGACGGCCTTGACGCCGTAATGGTTGCGGGCCTGCCGCTCGCTGGTCGGGACCAGCATGATCATCGGCCCGCGGCCGTTGGCGCGATAGTCCTGGACGAACTGGCGCAGGTCCTGCGCCTGGCGCGTGTCGAGGCCCGGCGCGTTGCGCCCGACGAACAGGTCGAGGTCGGTCGGACCGTTGACGAGGGCGATGGGGTGACGGACCCGGAAGTCGTTCGGGTAGGTCGTGCCGGTGACGTCGGACTGGCAGGCGGCGAGCGGAAGCGCGAGCACCGCAAGCGCCGCGAGCCGGCGCGCCGCGCGGCCCCGGGACGTGGCGGGCGATTGGCGAACCCTGGAGCGAGAAACCATCGCGTTCAGTCCCTGTCTTGCGTTCAATCGATCACGAAGCCGGCGCGGCCGCGGTAGGCCGAGGCGGCCGGGGCGGACGAACTGCCGTAGATGCGGTTCAGGCGGCCGAGGAGCACGGCCTGGGGATCGCTGGAGTCGGCATAGCCGTCGTCCGGACGCGCCAGCGCGGAGGAGGCGTTCGCCTTGGCGATGTAGGGCGTGACGATGATGAGCAGTTCCGTCTCGCGGCGTTCGTAGTCGCGCGAGCGGAACAGCGTGCCGATGATCGGCACGTTCATCAGACCCGGGAAGCCGTTCAGGACCTGGCCGCTCTGCGTCTGCATGAGGCCGGCGGACATGAGCGAGGCGCCCGAGGGAAGCTCGACCGTCGTCTCCATCTTGCGGGTCTTGAAGGCCGGCGCGTTGGACGCCTGCGCGCGCAACTGGTTCTCGTAGTCGAGGTCGGTGACCTCGGTGGAGACGTGCAGGCTGATCCGGCCCTCGGACTGGACGATGGGCGTGAAGTTCAGCGCGACGCCGATCGGCCGGTACGTGACGCTGATCACGCATTGCTGCTGGCCGATGATGTTGGTCGTGCAGGATTCGCCCGAGGGAACCGGGATGTCGCCGCCGGCCGTGAACTTGGCGCTCTCGCCGGAGATGGCGGTGAGCGTCGGCTCGGCCAGGGTGCGCATCACGCCGGCGCGCTCCGCCGCGCGCAGCGCGAGGTTCGTGCTGTTGCCGAGACCCATCCGCGCCACGGATTCCGAGATGACCTGCCGCTGCAGGGTGAGCGGGTTGTCGAGCGCGAACGACCCGGCGATCTTGCCGACCTGCCATTCCCCG
>CAZJCW010000407.1:0-2780 GCA_964544365.1 uncultured Alsobacter sp. | reverse complement strand
AGGAGCGGGTCTACTCCCAGTCGGTCAGCTTCTTCTCCACCAACGAGAGCGTGCTCACCGCGCTGAAGGCCTCGTTCACCGGCATGTTCGGCCTGCACGAGTCGACCCAGACCCTCGAGGTCATGAAGGAGGGCATGTCGAAGAGCATCGAGGTGCTGGCCGACATGGGCGGCAAGGTGCAGGAGGCGGCCGTGCGCGCCGGCTACGGCCCCACCATCCGCGCCGATGCCGTCAAGAAGCTCGTCGACAGCGTCGTCGGCTTCCAGGAGCGTTCGCTCGGCATCGTCGCCGAGATGCGCGAGATGTCGACGAAGAACTCCGCCGAGATCCGCGATGCCGTCGAGGACGGCAAGAAGCGCGTCGCCCGGCTGGTGAGCGAGGGCAAGGCCTTCGGCATCAATGTCTGACGCCGCCGCCGCGCCGCCCGCCGGCACGCCCGTGCCGGCGCAGTCGGGAACGCTCGACGACCTCATGCTGGCCATGGACGTCGTCGACACCCTGCGCCACGACGAGGCCTTCGTCCTGCGCGAGCTCGACGAGTCGCGGCGCGAGGAGGAGTTGCTGGAGCGGCTGCGCAGCATCTACCGCGGCCAGGGCATCGACGTGCCCGACCGCATCCTCAAGGAGGGCGTGAAGGGGCTCAAGGAGAGCCGCTTCGTCTACACGCCCCCGCCTCCCTCCACCGCGGTCACGCTGGCGAAGCTGTGGGTCCGGCGGGGCAAGGTCGGCATGGGCCTCGCCGCCCTCGCCGTGCTCGCGGTCGTGGCCTGGGGAGCGTACGACTACTCCGTCCAGCGCCCGGCCCGGCTCGCGCAGGCCGCCATCGCATCGGCTCGCACTGACGTCGCGGCCGAGGCGCGCACGCCCGAAGCGCGGCAGAAGCTCGCCCAGCTCGTCGCGGATGGCGAAGCTGCCCTGAAACGCGGCGACACCGCCGCCGCGAGGGAGGCCGCCGCCGCCATCGAGACGCTGCGCACGGATCTCCTGCGCACCTACGACCTGATGATCGTGTCGCGCCCCGGTGAGCCGTCGGGCGTGTTCCGCGTCCCCGACCGGAACCGCAGCGCCCGCAACCACTACCTCATCGTCGAGGCCATCGGCCCCAACGGCCAGCCGGTGCCGCTGCCCGTCGTCAGCGAGGAGGACGGCAAGCGGTCCACCGTGTCGAAATGGGGCGTGCGCGTGTCGCAGCAGGTCTACGACGCGGTCGTCCGCGACAAGCAGGACGACGGCATCATCCAGAACCGTCGCCTCGCCACGAAGGCGCGCGGCTCGCTCGGCGTCGACTGGGCCGTCCCCATGCCGGCCGGCACCGGCGGCGCGATCACGACATGGTAGCGGCATGATCAGCGGTCAGCAGGCCCTCCGGGCGATCGAGCAGGCGACGGCGCAGCTTCGCCAGCAGGAGGGCGCGCTCGACGCCGCGCTGCGCTCCGCCGAGGAAACCATCGTGCGCCTGCGGCACGACCGCAGCCTGCTCTTCCGGCAGCTGGCGGAAACGCGTCTCGACGTGCTGCAGCGCGAGCGCGTCCTGCCCGCCCTCGACCGGGCGGAGCGGGAGGCCCTGCGCATGCTCGAGGCCGACAAGGCGGCGCTGGACTCCCTCGCGGAGCGTGTCCGCAAGGCCGAGGCCGAGGTGCACGAGGCCGAGACGCAGCGCCACCAGGCCATGCAGGCCGTCACCGCCGCCACCGAGGCGCTGGAGACGCTGCAGGCCGCCGTCGAGCCGGACGTCCGCGCGAGCGACGCCTGGAAGGCGCAGGAGCGCGCCGTCGCCGATGCCGCCGCCGTCGCCGCCGCCGCGGACGCCAAGGCCGACGACGCCGAGGCCGACCGCGACGCCAAGCGCAAGCCCTACGAGGCCGATCCGCTGTTCATGTATCTGTGGCAGCGCAAGTTCGGCACGTCCGAGTACCGCTCCGGCTTCTTCGTGCGCTACTTCGACCGCAAGGTGGCCGATCTGGTGCGCTACGCCGATGCGCGGGCCAACTACGCCATGCTCCTCGAGATCCCGGCGCGGCTGCGCCAGCATGCCGAGGACCGCCGGGTCGCGGTGGACACCGAGAAGGAGAAGCTCGTCGCCATCGAGCGGGCCGGCCTGGCACGCGCCGGCAGCACCCCGCTGGAGGAAAGCCTCGCCCGGGCGAAGGCGGCTCTCGCCGCCGCGGAAGCCCGCCTCACGACCGCTTCGGCCGCCGTCGCGGCGGCGGATGCCGAGCGGCAGGCGGCGCACGGGGATGGCGGCGGCTCCGCCTTCGCCCGCGCCGTCGCGCTGCTCGCCGAGGCCGACAGCCAGCAGGACCTGCGGCAGCTCTACGCCGAGGCCGCGCGGACGCAGGACCGCGCCGACGACGACATCGTCCGCCGCATCGAGCAGGTGGATGGACGGCTTGCCGCCGCCGAGCAGGAAAGCGCCGACCTGCGCAGGCAGGCGCAGGACCTCGCCGTTCGCCGCAGCGAGATCGAGCGCCAGCGCGACGGCTTCCGCCGCCAGGGCCATGACGGCCCGCTCGGGCAGGTGAGCGACGACAACCTGCTCGCCACCGTCCTCACCGGCATCGTCAAGGGCGCCGTCGAGGGCGCCGTGCTGGGCGGCGTCCTCAAGGACAATGCCCGCCGCCGTTCGCCCCGCGCCGACAGCGGCTTCGGCGGTTCCGGCGGCTTCACCCTCCCCGACTTCGGCGGCGGCGGCGGAGGCTGGGGCGGGGGAAGCGGAAGCGGCGGAAGCTCCGGATCGTCCGGCGGCGGCGACGGCTTCAGAACCGGCGGCAGCTTCTAGC
>CAZJCW010000406.1:0-2796 GCA_964544365.1 uncultured Alsobacter sp. | reverse complement strand
ATATGGCGCTGCCGTGGCGCATTTCACGCGGCCCGACGGACGCAGCCATCTCGAGCAGCAGGAAAGGAACTACGAAAAGGGCCGGGGAGCCATGCTGGATTGCCTGATCCTCTCGCGGTGTCGAACGTTGATCAAGACGTCGTCTGCGCTGTCTGCTTGGAGCAAGGTGCTGAACGATGACGTCGCACTCGTCCTTGTCGGTGACCCGCTGCATGCCCCATGGGATGAAACGTCGCTGACCGGCCTCGGCTATTGGCCGGAGAGCCGCCTCTATGACCGAGACCCGGAGGTGGCGCTCGCCAACAAGGTGGTTTGTTTCGCGCCGGTATCCATAGCCAGAACGGATAGGCGCTAGTTGGCTCGACGCCATTGTTTGGCGCCAAGTGGAGCCCGCGTCCGGTTCGGTCGGGAGTTTACGCGAATGTCGTGATCCCCGAAGGTTGACGGCATTGCCACGTTGAGTGCGGCGCCTCGCTCGGGGCGAGCGCGTCACCTTGTGATGACTGCGTCATTCATCCTTTCGGCATCAGGCAGGATGCATTGGATCGTCGCCCCGAAGTGGGCAGGAGGTTTCGACCCATGTCGTCCATCCCGGCCGGACGAACGAGGCTGCCTGTCTTCCGGCGTCTCTGCCGACGGGGCGGACGTTGCCCGAGGCCTTGGATCCGGCGAAGGGAAGTTCTTCTCCAAGCTAGCGGGCCTGTTTTCAAGCAAGAACAAAGGTGAAACTCCCCACCTTTCCGCCCTGCGCCCGCGTGATCGCCATCACCAGCGACGCATCGAAGATCCTGTCGGTGGCGTTTCCCGCCTCGTCCGGGAAGTAGAGCTGCGTCGTCAGGACACGTCGTCCGGGTGCTGCGATCTTGATGTGGAGATGGCGCGTCCGACCGGGGTACAGCCCCGGTACGACCGTGTCGAAGGCGAACGCGCCGTTCGACGCCGTGACCTGATTGCCGCGCAGCCTGTAGCCGCTGTTGTCATAGGCTCCGGCGCTGTCGGTTTGCCACAGATCGACGACGGCACCCGCTATCGGGGCGCAGTCCGCCCCGACCACCGTTCCCTGCAGGCGGAAGCGCTCGCCACGTGGGTCGTCCGCAGCGAGGTTGGCGCGGGACGGTGCGTTGCGCTTGAAATAGGGCCCTTCCGTCTGGGCTCGCGTCGGTCGAGCCGGGGCCTGGCAGAACGAAGACCCGGCGGACGTCTGACCGGAAGATCTCGTTGTCGAAAGCGGAAGGAAGGCAAGGACGAGCAGCGCATCGCGGCGGCAAAGCGAGCGGGGAGCCATGAGTTCGATCCATGTGCGACAGGAGCGATGAACATTACGGAGGGTGTACGACCCCGGAAAGTCCCGCCGACGAGGCCGAAGGTCACAAGGTCGCCAGGGCCGCCCGGCAGTCGAAGCAAAATTGTAACGCTTGCGGTTGCATAATGTTTCGACGTCTTCGAATTGACGAACAGGCCCGACTGACGAAATGACAAGCGATCGCAACGCTGCCCCAGCACCTGCCTCGCACGGTCTGCTGGCCATCATGGCCGCAGCGACCCTTGCGCTTGCGGCGGTGCCGGCGGCACTCGCGGCTTCGCCGCGTGGCGTGCGGCCGGTGGCGGTCATCGGCATAGCGGACGACGAGGCAGGACGAATCGCCGCCATCGGCGCGTCCGGCGGCAGCGTCCTGACGGCGGTCAGCCCGCGCATCACCGTGGTCGTGCCTGACAACACTGGTTTTGCCGGTCGCATGCGCGACCAGGGATATTGGATCATCCTCGACGCGGAGGCCGTCCCCGGATGCCTTCCGCCCGGGACGGGGAAACGGAAGCCAACATGATCAGCAGTCTCGAACGCGTCCGTGGTTCGTTCGCGGGACCCTTCATCACGCTCTTGTGGATCATGGCGGGCATTGTTGCCGCGACTGCGATCCTGATGGCGCACCGTCTGGCGATCCCGATCGTCGCCCTGGCAGCCGCCGCCGCCGCCGTGCCCACGGTAGCATGGCGCTCCTCGCCCACTGGCGACGTCACGCGCTGGTCCTCGACCGTTGCCTTCGGACTCCAGGTCTCCTTGCTGGTCTTGTCGGCAGAGGGCACGAACCTGCAGATCGACATGCACATGGCCTTCTTCGCCGCCCTCGCGATTGCCGCGGGCTGGTGCTGCGCCGTGTCCATCCTGCTGGGCACCGGCTTTGTCGCTGTCCACCATCTGCTGCTGAACTTCGTCTATCCTCTCGCCGTCTTTCCTGAAGGCGCCGATTTTCTGCGGGTCGTCCTCCACGCCGTGATCCTGCTGGCCGAGGCGGGCGCCCTGGTTTTCCTGTGCCTTCGGGTGGTCGCGGCATTCACGTCCGCCGATGCGGCCACCATTCGGGCGCAGGACTCGCTCGAAGCACGCGGTGCCGCGGAGGCCGAGCGCCTCGCCTTGGGCGCCAAGGTTGAGGGGACCCGTGCCGAAACGGAGAACCGCATCATCGAAATCGTCGGAGGCATCGTTGCTTCCGCGAAGGCGGGCGACTTTTCGGTCCGCCCGGCCGCCTCATCGGATCTGGGTCGGCTCGGCGTGCTGGTCGAAGGGTTGAACGAGGTCAACGCCGCGGTCGATCAGGCGACGCAGGACGTCCTGCGCGTTCTGAGCGGTGTCACGGAAGGCGACCTTACGCGCCAGATCACGTCGCCCTATGCCGGCAGGTTCGGCGAACTCAAGGACGCCGTGAACGAAACGGTCGGCCGCCTCGCCGAAACCGTCTCGACCATCCAGTCGACCACCATCGACGTCGCCGAGTCGGCCCGCGAGATCAACGCGGG
>CAZJCW010000405.1:0-2828 GCA_964544365.1 uncultured Alsobacter sp. | reverse complement strand
GCTCATCGTGGCGGCGCACCAGGCCCGCATTGGCGAGGCGCTCCATCAGCGTCACGCGCTTCTTCTCGGGGGCCGGGGCATGCTGCTGCGGCTGGGGCTGCGTGCGCTGGTGCTGCTCGACGATTCGCTGGCCCGGAACCGGAAGCTCGTCGACGCGCGGCATGCGGGGCGGACGCACGACCTCCTCCGCGCGCGGCGGAATGAAGGCCGCCGGCTGCGGCTGCGGCTCGGGCTGCTGCATGCGCGGCGCCTCGACCATCGGCTCCGCATAGGCCTGACGCGGCTGAGCCGGCCGGATCGCGACGTCGGCATGGTGCTGAACGACGGGCTCGGGGGCCGGGGCGGGCTGGGCGTAGACCGGCGCGGGAGCGGGAGCCGGCGCTTCCGTCTCGATGCGGATCGGCGCCTGCTGGCGGGCCTGGGCGAGCGCCGCGCGCTCGTTGCGCAGCCGCTCGGTCACGTCGGCGATGCGCGGGTCCATCTTGGGCGTGGCGTCGCGGCCGATTTCCTGGTCGATGCCGGTGGCGACCACGGACACGCGGACGATGCCCTCGAGCGAGTCGTCACGGGTGGCGCCGAAGATCACGTTGGCGTCCTGGTCGACCTCCTCGCGGATGCGGGTGGCGGCCTCGTCGACCTCGTAGAGGGTCAGGTCGTTGCCGCCCGTGATCGAGATCAGCAGCCCGCGCGCACCCTTCATGCACACGTCGTCCAGCAGCGGGTTCGCGATCGCCGCCTCGGCGGCGCGCAGGGCGCGCTTCTCGCCGGTGGCCTCGCCGGTGCCCATCATGGCCTTGCCCATCTCCCGCATCACGGCGCGGACGTCGGCAAAGTCGAGGTTGATCAGGCCTTCCTTGACCATCAGGTCGGTGATGCAAGCGACGCCGGAGTAGAGCACCCGGTCAGCCATCGCGAAGGCGTCGGCAAACGTCGTCTGTTCGTTGGCAACCCGGAACAGGTTCTGGTTCGGGATGACGATCAGCGTGTCGACGGCCTGCTGCAGCTCGAGGATGCCGCTGTCGGCGAGCCGCATGCGGCGCTGGCCCTCGAACTGGAACGGCTTCGTCACGACGCCGACCGTCAGGATGCCCATGTCGCGCGCCGCGCGGGCGACGACGGGGGCGGAGCCGGTGCCGGTGCCGCCGCCCATGCCGGCGGTGACGAACACCATGTGGGCCCCTGCGAGGTGATCGCGGATCTCGTCGATCACCTCTTCGGCGGCCGCGCGGCCGACTTCAGGCTGCGAACCGGCGCCGAGGCCTTCGGTGACCTGCACGCCCATCTGGATGACGCGGTCGGCCTTGGACGAGGTCAGTGCCTGGGCATCGGTGTTGCCGACCACGAACTCGCAGCCCTGCAGCCCGAGCTCGATCATGTTGTTGACCGCGTTGCCGCCGGCACCGCCGACTCCGAACACCGTGATCCTGGGCTTGAGTTCGCGGATGTCCGGAACCTGGAGATTGATCGTCATGACTTTGGCCTCTCGATGTGGGCGCCCGGCCGCGCCGCTTATTGTCCCTTGACCGTCGGATGCCGCCACACCGCCGGTTGCTGCTCGTCTAGAAACTGTCCTTGATCCAACGCCCCATGCGCGACAGGTAGCCGTCCGTCCCCGTGCCCAGGAAAGACCCGGAGTGGCGCGGCACGAAATGCTCGAGCGCGGCCACCTGCGGATAGATGAGGAGGCCGATCGGCGCCGCGAAGGACGGACCCTTCGCCGACTCCGGGAGCCCCTGCACACCGAGCGGTCGTCCGATCCGCACCTGCTTGGACAGGATCCGGCGTGCCAGTTCGGGCAGGCCGGTCAACTGTGCGCCACCGCCTGTGAGGACGACGCGCCGGCCCGTTTCGGACGAGAACCCCGCCCCCTTGAGGCGGTCGCGGACGAGTTCGAGGATCTCCTCGACTCGCGGACGCATGATCCGGACGAGGTGCGACTTCGGCACGTGACTGACCGCGTCGCGCTCGTCTTCGTCGACGGACGGAACGGCGACTGTCTCGCGGTCGTCGGAAGCAGTGGCGATGGTCGAGCCGTAGAGCGTCTTGAGGCGCTCGGCATGGGCGACGCTGGTCGAAAGTCCCCGCGCAACGTCCATCGTGACGTGGTTGCCGCCCACGGCGACGCCATCGGCATGGACGATGTGCCCGCCGGCAAAGACGCCGAGGCTCGTCGTGCCGCCGCCGAGATCGACGACGACCACGCCCATCTCGGCCTCGTCGTCCACGAGCGTCGCCAGCCCCGCCGCATAGGGGGTCGCCACGACGGCCTCGACGTCCAGATGGCAGCGCTCCACGGCGAGCATCAGGTTGCGGATCGCGTTCTGGTCGGCCGACACGACATGCATGTCGACGCCGAGCCGCTCGCCCACCATGCCGTGCGGATCATGGATACCGTTCACGGAGTCGAGGCCGAAGGCGGTCGGCAGCGAGTGCAGCACCGTGCGCCCGGGGCGCGAGCCGGTCATGCTCGCCGCCTCCAGCACGCGATGGATGTCACCATCGGTGACGCCCGAGCCGCGCAGCGCGACCTCGGCGTGGTAGCTCTCCGAGCCAAGCCGTCCACCCGTCATGTTGACGATGGCGGCCCGGATCTCGACCTTGGCCATGCGCTCGGCCGCGTCGACGGCAAGCCGGATCGACTGTTCCGCAGCGTCGAGATCGACAATCGCTCCGCCCTTCAGTCCGCGCGAGCGCTGGTGGCCGATGCCGATGATGCGGACGCGGTGCGTGCGACCGCGCAACATGTCGCTCTCTGCAATGGGGTCGAGCCGCGCGACGAGGCAGACGACCTTGCTCGTGCCGATGTCGAGCACCGACATCACCGTGCT
>CAZJCW010000404.1:0-2838 GCA_964544365.1 uncultured Alsobacter sp. | reverse complement strand
CGCCACGTGCGGGCGCATGCGCTGACGGGTCTGACCCTTAAACGTGATCCGGCCGTGCTGCGGATGATAGAAGCCGTTGATGACGTTGAGCATCGACGTCTTGCCGGCGCCGTTCGGGCCGATGATGGCGCGGATCTCGCCCTTGCGGATGTCGAAGGACACGTCGGTGATTGCCTTGACGCCGCCGAAAGCCAGCGACACGCCGTCGACGGCCAGCAGCACGTCGCCGGCCGCAATTCCCTTGTCGGACCCGGGCGCCCTCATGCCGCCGTCTCCAGGTCGCGCGCCGCCGTCGGCACGGGCTGAACAGCGCAGTCGCGGATCTTCACGCGCGCGGCGATCACGCCCTTCCGTCCATCCTCGAAGGTCACCTCGGTCCGGATGTCGGCCTCCTTCGAACCGTCATAGAGCGCCTTGACGAGCGGTCCGTAGCGCTCGGCGATGAAGCTGCGGCGCACCTTCTGCGTTCGCGTCAGTTCGCCGTCGTCGGCATCCAGCTCCTTGTGGAGGATCAGGAAGCGCTTGACCTGCGCCCCGCCCATCCGCGGCTCGCCGGCCAGGGAACGGTTCACCTCGTCCACATGGGCCGCGATCATGTCGTAGACCTGCGGGTGGCCGGCAAGCTCCTGGTAGGAGGCGTAGACCACGTTGTTGCGCTCCGCCCAGTTGCCGACCGCCGTCAGGTCGATGTTGATGAAGCACGTCACGAAGTCCTCGCCGTTGCCGAAGGCGACGACCTCCTTGATGTTCGGGTAGAACTTGAGCTTGTTCTCGACGTATTTCGGCGGGAACAGCGCGCCGTCGCGCATGCGCCCGACATCCTTGGCACGGTCGATGATCTTGAGGTGCCCGGTGGCGTCGAAGAAGCCTGCGTCGCCGGAATGCACCCAACCGTCCGGCGTCTTGGTCTTCGCCGTGGCCTCGGGATCCTTGAAGTAGGACTGGAACACGCCGGGCGACCGGAACAGCACCTCCCCGTCGTCGGCGATCTTCACCTCGACGTCGGGTCCCGGGCGGCCCACCGTGTCCGGCCGGATCTCGCCGTCCGGCTGCATCGTCACGTAGACCGACGCCTCCGTCTGGCCGTAGAGCTGCTTCAGGTTCACGCCGAGCGAGCGGAAGAAGCGGAAGATCTCCGGGCCGATCGCCTCGCCGGCGGTGTAGGCCACCTTGACCCGGGTCAGGCCGAAACGGTTCTTCAGCGGGCCGTAGACGAGGACCTCGCCCAGGCCGTAGAGCACCCGGTCGCCGAAAGACACGGGCTTGCGGTCCAGGATCTGCTCGCCGCAGCGCTTCGCCACCGCGAGGAAGTAGTGGAACATCCTGCGCTTGAGCGCGGAGGCGTCCTCCATGCGGACCATGGTGAGCGTCAGGAGGTTCTCGTAGACGCGCGGCGGCGCGAACGCGTAGGTCGTGCCGACCTCGCGCCGGTCCTCCACCACCGTTTCCGGGCTCTCCGGACAGTTCACGCAGAAGCCGGCGACGATGGACTGCGCGTAGGAGAAGATGTGGTCGCCGACCCAGGCGAGCGGGAGGTAGGCGATCACCTCCTCCGTCTCGTCGAGCTTGTCGAAGGTGCAGCCGTTCCGCGCGGAGATGACCACGTTGTCGTAGGTCAGCATCACGCCCTTCGGCCGCCCGGTCGTGCCCGAGGTGTACAGGATGATCGCCAGATCGGATCCGCGACCGGCCGCGATGGAGGCATCGAGGGCAGCCTTGGCGGCCGGGTCGTCCCTGAGCCGCTTCGCGCCATCGGCGATGATCGCGTCGAGGTCGTGCAGGCGGGCGTGGTCGTAGTCGCGCAGGCCGCGCTTTTCGTCATAGATCACATGGCGCAGGCTCGGCACACGGTCGGCGATGGAGAGCAGCTTGTCGACCTGCTCCTGGTCCTGCACCACGGCGAGCTTCACCTCGGCATGGGACAGGACGTAGGCCATCTCCTCCGCAACGGAGTCGGCATAGACCGGCACCGGCACGGCGCCCAGCATCTGGGCGGCCATCATCGACCAGTACAGGCGGGGGCGGTTCTGGCCGACGATGGCGACGGTCTCGCCGGCCTGCAGGCCGATCGCCGAGAGCCCCGCCGCGAATCCACGGCAGATCTCGTCGACCTGGGACCACGTCCAGGCCTGCCATATCCCAAGATCCTTGTGCCTGATCGCGGTTCGCGCGCCGCGGATCGACGCGTTCCGGCCGAGCAGCTTCGGGAACGTATCCTCTCGTGAAGCCGGTGTGGCTGTCACTGACCCTCTCCTCCCTGTCCGGGCGTGACACCCGGAAACCGCTCCCCGTCTTCTTGCCCGGGTTCAAGCAGTCCGTCATCGCAGACATGGAATGTCGCCGTCGAAGCGACAAGCCCCCGCCGTCGATATTGAGGGTAGTTCCTCACTCCTCGTTTGCAAGGGCCGACAATAGTCGCAGAAAACGCCGCCCAGGCGGCGTTGGACGCCGCCCTACTCGGCGGCGATGGCCGGAACGTCGCGTTCCATCGCGAACCGTGTCAGGAGCTCCGCTTGCCTGGCCCGCGCTTCGTCGAGGTTGCGCTGCTTGACGTGCCCGAAGCCGCGAATGGACAGCGGAAGTTCCGCGAGAGCCACGGCAACGGGCAGGTTCTGCGCGGTGAGGCGGCCGGCGATCTCCTCGAGCAGCGTCTCGAACTCGCCGACGAGGCGGCGCTCCATCCGGCGCTCGTGGCTGTAGCCGAAGAGATCGAAGACGGTTCCGCGCAGGCCCTTGAACCGGGCCAGGACGCCCAACGCCTTCAGCATCCAGGGCCCGAATGTGGTCTTCCTCGGGAGCCCGGTCTGCTCGTCCCTGCGGCCGAGGATCGGCGGAGCG
>CAZJCW010000403.1:0-2842 GCA_964544365.1 uncultured Alsobacter sp. | reverse complement strand
GCCCCTCTCCGTCCGCTCCGTCGTCCCCGCAACCCATGCAATCGATGCCCGCCCAGCCCTCGGTGGGCGCAGGCGCGGCCATCCCCTCGACGGCCGCGGGCCCACGGTTCTTCACCGCGATGGAAGCCGACCAGTGGCGCGCGTCCAAGTTCGCCGGCGTCGACATCTACAGCGCCGGCAACGAGAAGATCGGTGACGTCGACGACGTCATTCTCGATCGCCGGGGCAATGTCGAAGCCGTCGTCATCGGCGTCGGCGGATTCCTCGGCATCGGCGAAAAGCAGGTCGCACTCCCGTTCGACCAGATCGAGTGGAGAGTGGGTGACCGTTCGCCGTCCGCCGCCGCCTTGCCGGCAGCGCGGACGGACGGGACGCCCTCGGCTGCGTCGAGGACCGGAACGGCCGGAGCGCCGGCGACCGGAAGCGCGAACCCGGACATCACCGCGTCGACGGTCAGGACCGGTGCCCGCATGGACTATCCGAGTTATGGCCTGCTCAACATGACCAAGCAGGAACTCGAGAACGCACCGTCCTACCGCTACGGCGAACAGATCGACTCATCGGGATCCGCTCCTGCCAGGAAGCCGTGACCTCGGGCCGTCGCCCCACGACAGTGCCGAGGATCACGACGGCAAAGGGGGGCGCCTCACGGCGCCCCCCTCATCTTGCCTGCCGAGAAGGGCTTCCCCAGCCTGGGGCTGGATCGCCAGCGACCTGTCCCGTCGCCCATGTCGAGAGCATTGTCTCGCGCACAGGTACTTCATCCCTTCGGCGCGCCGGCCACGCAGGCGGTCTTGACTGCGCCGCCCCTGCCAGTCTGGCCGGACTGTTCGACTGGACGGTCTTGGGCCGCGCCCTGCTCGTCCCGGCTGCGGTCTTCGCGCGTCGTGACCGCTGGTCTCGGCCACGCCTCGGTCTGTCTCACGATCGGCGGCCACGCGCATGTCGACGCATCATCCACCGCATGACAGCCTATCACTCCAATGTGGACGAGGACCGCACGGTCGACGTCAGGCAGGTTCGGTCGTGATATCGTTCCGATCCCAGAGCTTTCAGCCCGGACCTTCCGTGACATCGTCCAGTCAAGCCCCGCATTCCCAACCTCCCGCCCCGTCGGAAGACATCGCCGATCTGATCGCCATCATGGCGGCCCTGCGAACACCCGGCACAGGCTGTCCCTGGGATCTTGAGCAGGATTTCACCTCGATCGCGCCCTATACGATCGAGGAGGCCTACGAAGTCGCCGACGCCATCGCGCGCGGCGACATGGTCGACCTGTGCGACGAACTCGGCGACCTGCTCCTTCAGGTCGTCTTCCACGCCCGGATGGCCGAAGAACAAGGCCGCTTCGCCTTCCCCGATGTGGTGCGAGCCATCACCACCAAGCTCATTCGGCGTCACCCGCACGTGTTTGGCGATGCCCGAAATCTGTCGCCGCAGGCCGTGAAGGGCCTCTGGGGGGAGATCAAGCGGCGGGAGAAGGCCGAGCGGGGGGCGGCGAGGGCGGCATCCGGCCTGCCGGCGGAGGACGACAGCGGACTGCTCGGCGGAATTCCTGCGGCGCTGCCGGGACTTACCCGCGCAGTGAAGCTCCAGGCCAAGGCCTCCGGCGTGGGCTTCGACTGGAAAGACGCACGCCTCGTCATCGCGAAGTTGCGCGAGGAGACCGCAGAAGTCGAGGAGGCCCTGGCAGCAGGGGACCAGTCGGCGGCGGCGGACGAAATCGGCGACCTGCTATTCGTCGTCGCGAACCTCGCCCGCCACCTCGACGTCGACCCGGAAGCGGCGATCAGGGGCACGAACGCCAAGTTCGAGCGTCGCTTCGGCTTCATCGAGCAGGAACTCGCCAAGAGCGGACGCGTTCCGGCCCAATCCAGCCTGGCTGAGATGGACGCGCTATGGACCGCCGCCAAGGACGTGGTGGGCTGACGGTCGGCCGACGGCAGCCCTAGCGCATCCGCCGGGCCGCCGGGAATCTCCGCAACAGGCGTGGTTCCTTCTCCGGCGCGACGCGAGCGGCGAGCAGGATGCGGCCCTCGTCATCCTCGCGGCGATCGAGAACCTCGGCCTCCTGGTAGAGCCAGTGCAGACCCGATCCGTCGGCGGGATCGAGCGACAGGTGGAAAACCGGTCGGTCCGCGGACAATCGATTCTCGATCGCGGCCTTGAGGACATCGATCCCTTCCCCGCTCAGCGCCGAAACCAGCACGGGCCGGGCCGACGGCGGACGGAGCGCGGCGATTCCCGCCAGACGCTCCCGGTCCTCTGCCGCGACGACGTCGAGCTTGTTCCAGACTTCGATGATCCGACGGTGATCGTCCGGATCCACGCCGAGGTCGCGCAGGATCGCGATGACGTCGGCCGACTGCGCCTCCGTATCGCCGTGCGAGACATCGCGAACGTGAAGGATGACATCGGCGGAAATCACGTCCTCCAGCGTCGCGCGGAATGCCGCCACCAGCATGGTCGGCAGGTCCGAAATGAAGCCCACCGTATCGGACAGGATGACGGGCGCGCCGTGCGGAAGCTTCACGACCCGTGCCGTCGGATCCAGCGTCGCGAAGAGCAGGTTCTCGGCGAACACTCCCGCCGACGTCAGCCGATTGAAGAGCGTGGACTTGCCCGCATTCGTGTATCCGACCAACGCCACGACCGGATAAGGAACCTTGCGCCGGCTCTCCCGATGCAGCGATCGCGTGCGCTTGACGCTCTCGAGTTCACGCTCGATCCGCACCATGCGTTCCTGGATCAGCCGTCTGTCGGCTTCGATCTGGGTCTCGCCGGGGCCTCCCAGGAAGCCGAAGCCGCCTCGCTGCCGCTCAAGATGGGTCCAGGACCGGAC
>CAZJCW010000402.1:0-2850 GCA_964544365.1 uncultured Alsobacter sp. | reverse complement strand
GGGGCGGGGGTCAGACGCCGATCTTGCCGCCGCCTTTCTTCGTGACGACGACCACGGACGGACGCGGCGGCATGCCGGGTTGGAAGTCCGGCCAGCGGGTGGACGGGTTCTCGAAGGTGGCGGGGCCGGCCTTCGGGTCGTCGTCGTCCGCCTCGCCGGGGTGCTGGATCGCCACGAACAGCGTCTCGTCGTCGGCGGTGAAGTAGGGGCCGCACAGTTCCGCTCCGTTGGGGCAGCGGAAGAAGAGCCTCGACGTCGCGCGGGCGGCGCCTTCCGTCTCGATGGCCCAGAGGCCGTCGTTGCGGCCGGTTTTCGAGGCCGAGTTGCCGTCCGTGCTGATCCAGAGCCTGCCCTGCGTGTCGACCGCGCAGTTGTCGGGCATGCCGAACCAGCCATCCTTCGAGGTGTTCGGGTTGAAGGTCGCGCCCACGGAGGCCACGGACGGGTCGCCGCACCGCACGAGCACCTCCCAGCGGAAGCCGTCGGCGGCGTGGTCGCCGTTCGGCGGGATCATCTCGATGATGTGGCCGAAGCGGTTGTCGGCGCGCGGGTTGGCGGGGTCGACCTGCTCGCCGCGGCGGCGGTTGTTGTTGGTCAGCATCACGTAGACCTTGCCGGTCTTCGGGTTGGCCTCGACGTCCTCCGGCCGGTCCATCTTGGTGGCCCCGAGCAGGTCCGCCGCCCGACGGGTCTCGATCAGCACGTCGGCCTGGCTGCGGAAGCCGTTCGCCTCGGTGAGCGGCCCCTGGCCGAACACCAGCGGCAGCCACCGCATCGTCCCGTCGGCGTCGTACTTCGCGACCGACAGCGTGCCACGGTCGAGCAGGTCGCGGTTGGCCGCGCGGTTCTGCGGGTCGACGCGACCCTCCGTCACGAAGCGGTAGACGTAGTCGAAGCGCTCGTCGTCGCCCTGGTAGACCACGTAGCGGCCGTCCGCATTGACGATGCCGGCGGCCCCCTCGTGCTTGAAGCGGCCCATGGACGTGCGCTTGACCGGGGTCGAGGCGGGGTCCATCGGGTCGATCTCGACGACCCAGCCGAAGCGGTTGGCTTCGTTCGGCTCCTTCGCGACATCGAAGCGGGCGTGATGGACGCCCCAGTTGTAGAACGCGCCCGGCGCGCCGTAGCGCTTGAGGTTGCGCTCCTCGGGATGGCCGTCGGCCTTGCCCCAGAAATAGCCGTTGAAGTTCTCCTCGCAGGTCAGCCACGTGCCCCACGGCGTCAGTCCGCCGGCGCAGTTGTTGAGCATGCCGAGGACACGCCGCCCCTCGGGGTCGGCGGACGTCTTCATCCGGTCGTGGCCCGCCGCGGGACCGGAGATCGCCATCGGCGTGTTGGCCGTGATGCGGCGCGCGTAGCGCGAGTCCGGCACCACCGCCCATTTGCCGGCCGTGCGGCGGACTTCCAGAACGGATCCGCCGTGGGCGGCCATCTCGATGTCGACGAGTTCCCGCGTCATGCCGCGAAACGCGGTCTCCCGCGTGTCCTGGCGGCCCAGCGCCGGGAACATCAGTTCCTCGTTCGTGTACTCGTGGTTGACGACGAGGAGGCCGTGGTCCGGCCCCGAGAGGGGGACGAAGCCGAGATAGTCGTTGTTGTAGCCGAACTGCTTCTCCTGCGCGGCCGCCGTCTGCTTCAGCGGATCGAAGGGCGGCGCGCCCGGCAGCACGGGGTCGCCCCAGCGGATCAGGACATCGGCGTCGTAGCCCTCGGCCACGTAGTGCTTCTCGTCCGCGCCGGCGACGACCTCCCTGAAGTTGAAGGACGGGGTGACCGCCGCGCCCTGCGCCCGCGCCGAATCCGCGGCGGCGATGGCAAGCGGCGAGGCGGTGGCGCTGATGGCGGCGACGGCGAGCGCCCCGCGCAGCACGTCGCGGCGGCTGAAGCGCTCGGCGACGATCTCGCCCATGGTCGCGTTCGCGGTGGGGTTGGTCCCCGCGTTCTCGGAGTTCTCGTAGGCGACGGAGACAGGAATCTGGGTGAAGCGGGTCATCGGCGGGCCTCCCGTGTCATCGGCGAGCCCATGCCTAGCGGGACGCCGTGACTGCCGGACGACACTGTGCGTGGGACCTTGCCGGTTCCGCAAGGGCCCAGTCCGCCCGGGGGCTAGATCCCGAGCAGCCGCAGGATGATCCATGTGACGAGGAAGGCGACGACGAAGATGAAGAGCGCCGTCGCGACCGCCTTGGGCGAGCGCGGCAGGCCCCTTATGCCGGCGGGGCCGGCCAGGAGGACCACGACGGTCACAATGAGCCCGACGATGAGGGCGATGTCGTTGCGCGGCATGGCAGGCTCCGGACGTGATGGGCAACTGCCCAGTCAACGCCGGACACGGGCCAGAGGTTGCCTGCGAAAATGTTCTCCGTTTGCCCGACGGGACCATGGCCCGCAACGCGAACGGGGCGCCATGGGCGCCCCGTTGCAATCGACGTCCGGAGCCGGTTTGCGCCGGCCCTTCGATCAGTAGGAATAGTACATCGAGAACTCGACCGGGTGAGGCGTCATCTCGAACTTCATGACGTCGTGCATCTTCAGCTCGATGTAGCTGTCGATGAAGTCGTCGTTGAAGACGCCGCCGGCCTTGAGGAAGGCGCGGTCCTTGTCGAGGTTCATCAGCGCCTCGCGCAGCGAGCCGCAGACGGTCGGGATCTTCTTCAGCTCGCGCGGCGGCAGATCGTAGAGATCCTTGTCCATCGCGGCGCCGGGGTCGATCTTGTTCTGGATGCCGTCGAGGCCGGCCATGAGCATGGCCGCGAAGGCGAGGTACGGGTTGGCCATCGGGTCGGGGAACCGCACCTCGACGCGCTTCGCCTTGGGCGAGGTCGTGAAGGGGATGCGGCAGGAGGCCGA
>CAZJCW010000401.1:0-2876 GCA_964544365.1 uncultured Alsobacter sp. | reverse complement strand
ATACCACCTGGAATACGGCTACTCGACCATGGGCTACGAGATCGCCGGCGGGCTGGGCATCAAGATGGCCGACCCCACGCGCGACGTGTTCGTCATGGTCGGCGACGGCTCCTACCTCATGATGAACTCCGAAATCGCCACCTCGGTGATGCTGGGCCTCAAGCTCACCGTCGTGCTGCTCGACAACCGTGGCTTCGGCTGCATCAACCGCCTGCAGCGCGCCACCGGCGGCGAGAGCTTCAACAACCTGCTGGTGCATGCCCGCCACGAGGTGCTGCCTGAGATCGACTTCGCGGCCCACGCCGGTTCGATGGGCGCCATCACCGAGAAGGTCGACGGGATCGCCGGGCTCGAGGCGGCCCTGCAGCGCGCCCGCGCGAACGATCGCACCACCGTCATCGTCATCGACACCGACCCGCTGAAATCCACCGACGCCGGCGGCCACTGGTGGGACGTCGCCGTTCCCGAGGTGTCGCACCGGGCCGAGGTGCTCGAGGCGCGCCGGAAATACGAGGCGGCGCTGGCCGGCCAGAGGCTGGGCGATTGACGCACCAGCCGCCGAAGCCCTTCATGCCGTCGCCCGCCTGCTGACCGACAAAGGACCCTGACATGCCCATCCGCATCGGCGCCAACCCCATCGGCTGGTCGAACGACGACCTCCTCGAGATCGGCGGCGACACGCCGCTGGAAACCTGCCTCGCCGAAGCCCGCGAGGCGGGATTCGTCGGCATGGAACTGGGCAACAAGTTCCCGCGCCAGCCCGACGCGCTGAAGGCCGCGCTCGCGCCCTACGGCATGGCCTGCATCGGCGGATGGTACTCCTGCGAACTGCTGGTGCGGTCGGCCGAGGAGGAAATCAAGGCCCTGCGCGCCCATCTCGACTTGCTGAAGGCGGTTGGCTCGACGGTCTTCATCATCGCCGAGACGTCCAACGCCATCCACGGCGACCGGTCCATGCCGCTGTCGCGCCGGCCCCACCTGAAGGGCGCGGAGTGGGCCGAGTTCGGCCGACGCATGACGCAGGTGGCCGATGCCACGCTCGCCGAGGGCGTGCGCGTGGTCTACCACCACCACATGGGGACCGTCGTCCAGAGCGAGGCCGACATCGACGCCTTCATGGCGGCGACCGGACCCTCCGTTCACCTGCTCCTCGACACCGGCCACGCCACCTGGGGCGGCGCCGATCCCGCCGCGCTGGCGAATCGCTATCGGGAGCGCATCAGCCACGTCCACTGCAAGGACGTCCGTCCCGCCATCAAGGCGAAATCCGATGCCGGCGACTGGAGCTTCCTCGATTCCATCCTCGGCAAGGGCGACGAACTGGGCGTCTACACGGTGCCCGGCGACGGCTGCGTCGACTACGAGGCCGTGTTCGACGCGCTCACCGGCTACTCCGACTGGGTCGTCGTGGAGGCCGAGCAGGACCCGAAGAAGGCCCCCGCGCTGCCTTACGCCAAGAAGGGCGTCGCACACCTGCAGAAGACGCTGGCGGCCGCGGGCCTGGCCTAGCGTCGGCGGGGGGCCGCCGGCCTTCTCGAAACCAGGAGCAGCTGTTCATGTCACGCCTCCTCGTCCACCCCTCGGGTGCCACCGGGCGGATACACCACATCACGCCGCAGAGCGCCGGTTGGCGGCATGTCGGCTTCGACGTCCACCTGCTCGGCCCGGGCGAGCGCGTCACGCAGGAGACCGCCGGCACCGAGGTCTGCCTCGTGCTGGTCTCGGGTACGGCCCATATCGTGGCCTGCGAACGGGACTTCGGCATCGTCGGCGGGCGAATGAACCCGTTCGACGGCTCGCCCGCGTCGGTCTATGTCCCGGCAAAGTCGTCGTGGAGCGTCACCGCGCAATCGCCCGTCGAACTGGCCGTGTGCTCGGCCCCGGCGCAGGGCAAGCTTCCGCCGCGCCTCATTCCGCCCGAGGACGTCGGACAGGAGACGCGCGGCAAGGGCACAAACACCCGCCATGTCCGCAACATCCTGCCCGACACGTCGCCCCACGCCGAGAGCCTGCTCGTCGTCGAGGTGATCACGCCGGGCGGCCACTGGTCGAGCTACCCGCCCCACAAGCACGACGTCGACGATCCGCCGCGCGAGACCTACCTGGAGGAAACCTACTACCACCGCCTCGCCCGTGGCTCCGGCTTCGCCGTCCAGCGCGTCTACACCGACGACCGCTCGCTCGACGAGACCATGGCCGTGTCCGACCGCGACGTGGTCCTCGTGCCGAAGGGCTACCACCCCGTCGGCGCCCCGCACGGCTTCGACCTCTACTACCTCAACGTCATGGCCGGCCCGGTCCGCTCGTGGAAGTTCACCATGGCCCCCGACCACGCCTGGCTCACCTTCGCCTGACGGCCCTGCATCGCCGCGTGAAGCCGTGGATGGCCGGGCCAGGCCCGGCCATGACGGGCGGAAGCGTCAGTGCCTGTGTTTGGGAGCTTCGATCGCTCCGTCATGCCCGCGCCCGGCGCGGCATCCACGGCCTGGGCGGCTGGCTCTCGCAATGCGAAGCCGTGGATGGCGAGGCCAGGCCCGGCCATGACGGGCGATGGGGTCGTTGACGAGGCGCAGGGCCTGTGGCGTTTGCGGCGCGAACGGCATTGTCCGGATGGCGAGCATGGTCCCACCGTCATGCCCGCGCCGGGCGCGAGCATCCACGGCTTGGGCGGCTGGCTCTCGCGGTGCTAAGCCGTGTATGGCCCGGCCCCGGCCACGATGGCGGTGACGGTGACGCGCGAGGAGGCCAGGATGCGGTGCGGTTGGCGGCCGTCTTCATCACCGGAGGGAAGGACTGACTCATGACGCCGGAATCGATCCTGCGCGAGGAGATCTGCCGCATCGGCGCCAGCCTGCATGCGCGAGGCTACACCGTGG
>CAZJCW010000400.1:0-2882 GCA_964544365.1 uncultured Alsobacter sp. | reverse complement strand
TCGGGACCGCATCCCGACGCCGATGAGCCGTGAGAAGATCACCGCTCCATGGCGCGAGGTGAGCTGGGACGAGGCGATCGGGCGGGCCGCGAGCGAGTTTCGCCGGATCCAGGCCCAGTACGGCAGCGAGTCGATCGGCGGCATCACCTCGTCGCGCTGCACCAACGAGGAGACGTTCCTCGTCCAGAAGCTCATCCGCGCCGGCTTCGGCAACAACAACGTCGACACCTGCGCCCGCGTCTGCCATTCGCCCACCGGCTATGGGCTGAAGACGACCTTCGGGACGTCGGCCGGCACGCAGGACTTCAAGTCCGTCGAGCAGGCGGACGTCGTGCTCGTGATCGGCGCGAACCCGACCGACGGCCATCCCGTCTTCGCCGCGCGGCTGAAGAAGCGCCTGCGGGCGGGGGCGAAGCTGATCGTGGCCGACCCGCGCCGCATCGACCTCGTGAAGTCACCTCACATCAGGGCGGAGCATCATCTCCAGCTTCTGCCCGGCACGAACGTGGCGCTCGTCAACGCCATCGCGCATGTCGTGGTGACGGAAGGCCTCGTCAACGAGGCGTTCGTGCGCGAGCGCTGCGACCTCGCCGACTTCGAGGTCTGGGCGCGCTTCATCGCCGACGAGCGGCATGCGCCCGAGGCCGTCCAGACCTTGACCGGCGTTCCTGCAGCCGAGGTGCGCGCCGCTGCGCGGCTATACGCGACGGGCGGGAACGCGGCGATCTACTACGGCCTCGGGGTCACCGAGCACTCGCAGGGGTCGACAATGGTGATGGGCATGGCGAACCTCGCCATGGCCACCGGCAACATCGGGCGCGACGGCGTCGGCGTGAACCCGCTGCGCGGGCAGAACAACGTGCAGGGCGCCTGCGACATGGGCTCCTTCCCGCACGAGTTCTCCGGCTACCGCCATGTGTCCGACGACGCGACGCGCGAGATGTTCGAGACGCTCTGGGGCCGCCCGCTGTCGGGCGAGCCGGGCTTGCGGATCCCGAACATGCTCGACGAGGCCGTGGCCGGCGGCTTCAAGGGTCTGTACTGCCAGGGAGAGGACATCGCCCAGTCCGATCCCAACACCCAGCACGTGGTCGACGGGCTGAAGGCGATGGAGTGCGTCGTCGTGCAGGACCTGTTCCTGAACGAGACGGCCCGCTACGCCCATGTCTTCCTGCCGGGCTCGTCCTTCCTCGAGAAGGACGGCACCTTCCCCAACGCCGAGCGCCGCATCAGCCGGGTCCGCAAGGTGATGGCGCCGCTGGCGGGCCTCGCCGACTGGGAGATCACGCTGAAGCTGGCGCAGGCGCTGGGCTATCCCATGGCCTACGACCATCCCTCCCGGATCATGGACGAGATCGCCGCGCTCACCCCGACCTTCGCGGGCGTCAGCTACGCGCGGCTCGAGGAGATGGGATCGATCCAGTGGCCCTGCAACGATGCTGCGCCCCACGGCACGCCGATCATGCACGTCGACCGCTTCGTCCGCGGCCTCGGGAAGTTCATGATCACGGACTATGTGCCCACCGACGAGCGCACCGGCCCTCGCTTCCCGCTGATCCTCACCACCGGACGCATCCTGAGCCAGTACAATGTGGGCGCCCAGACGAGGCGGACCGCGAACACCGTCTGGCATGACGAGGACGTGCTGGAGATCCACCCGTTCGACGCCGAGAACAGGGGCGTCCGGGACGGGGATCTCGTCGCCGTCCAGTCGCGCTCCGGCGAGGTGTCGCTTCGGGCGCACGTGACGGAGCGAATGCAGCCGGGTGTCGTCTACACGACGTTCCACCACGCCCGGACAGGCGCAAACGTCATCACCACCGACTATTCCGACTGGGCCACCAACTGCCCTGAATACAAGGTGACCGCCGTGCAGGTCCGCCGCACGAACCACCTGTCCGGCTGGCAGGAACGACACGACGCCGAGGAGAAGATCCTCACGCGCATCGCGAACCACCCCGTGCCCGACGCGGCCGAGTGAACGCCATGACCGCCGACCGCCTCGTCCACATGGCCAACCAGATCGCGGCCTTCTTCCGCTCCTACCCGCACGAGACGGCGGTGGAGGGCATCGCCGGCCACATCCGCCAGTTCTGGGAGCGTCGCATGCGCGAGCAGCTCGCCGCTCACGTCGCCGCAGGCGGGGCGGGGCTGGACCCGCTGGTGATCGAGGCGGAGAGGCGGCTGCGGGTGGGGGCCTAGGACGGCTGGCGGCCCCCGGGCCGTCGCCCTCGGCTGGGTCGCAGACAAGCTCGGGGACGCGGCGGAGCGCCGCGCGGAACGGCGCGACCATCACCGCAGCAGGCGCTCCCTGCGGGAGCCCCTGCGGCCGGTGCGTCATCGCGGCGATGGACCACGATGCGCAACCGCCGGATCCGCCGAACTCCTGAACCCGCCCGGCGGCATCCGGTGGCGCCTCAGTGGGCGCGATGCGGTCTCGTCACCGCTCCAGGCGAGCGAAGAGGCTCGAAGTGTCCCAGCGGCGGCCGCCCATTTTCTGGACCTCTGCGTAGAACTGGTCGACCAGCGCCGTGACCGGCAGGTTGGCCCCGTTGCGGCGGGCTTCCTCGAGGCAGATCGACAGGTCCTTGCGCATCCAGTCGACGGCGAAGCCGAAATCGAACTTGTCGGCGTTCATGGTCTTGTAGCGGTTTTCCATCTGCCAGGACTGCGCCGCGCCCTTGGAGATGGTCTCGACGACCGCCTCGACATCCAGCCCGGCCTTGCGGGCGAAGTGGATGCCTTCCGACAGCGCCTGCACGAGGCCGGCGATGCAGATCTGGTTGACCATCTTGGTGAGCTGGCCGGAGCCGCTCGGGCCGAGGCGGCGGCAGGAGCGGGCGAAGGCCGCGATGACCGGCTCGACGCGGGCGAAGACCTCC
>CAZJCW010000399.1:0-2939 GCA_964544365.1 uncultured Alsobacter sp. | reverse complement strand
GGCGACTGCGCCGGCATGGCGGCCGACCTGTTCGAGACCTACGCGGTGACCGTCGTCGCCACCATGGTGCTCGCGGCCATCTTCTTCGGCGGCCAGGCGGTTCTCACCTCCGCCATGCTCTATCCGCTGGCCATCTGCTCGGCCTGCATCCTGACCTCGATCGTCGGCACCTTCTTCGTGAAGCTGGGCGCCAACAACTCGATCATGGGCGCGCTCTACAAGGGCCTGTGGGCGACCTCGCTGCTCTCGATCGTCGGCCTCGGCCTCGCCACATGGGCCACGGTCGGCTTCGGCACGGTCGGCGTCGTCGGCGGCCAGACCATCACCGGTTCGGCGCTGTTCGTCTGCGGTGTCATCGGCCTCGTCGTGACCGGGCTGATCGTCTGGATCACCGAGTACTACACCGGCACCGGCAAGCGGCCGGTGGTGTCGATCGCCCAGGCGTCGGTGACCGGCCACGGCACCAACGTGATCCAGGGTCTCGCGGTGTCGCTCGAGTCGACGGCGCTGCCGGCCCTCGTGATCGTGGGCGGCATCATCTCCACCTACCAGCTGGCCGGCCTGTTCGGCACGGCCATCGCGGTGACCTCCATGCTCGGCATCGCCGGCATGATCGTCGCCCTCGACGCCTTCGGCCCCGTCACCGACAACGCCGGCGGCATCGCCGAGATGGCCGGCCTCCCCAAGGAGGTCCGCCACTCGACGGACGCGCTCGACGCCGTCGGCAACACGACGAAGGCCGTCACCAAGGGCTACGCGATCGGCTCGGCCGGCCTCGGCGCCCTCGTGCTCTTCGCCGCCTACAGCTACGACCTGCAGTACTTCGCCGCCGAGGCGAACAAGGCGGGCTCGACGCTGTACCCGTACTTCAAGGGCATGGGGACGGTGTCCTTCGACCTGTCCAACCCCTACGTCGTCGCCGGCCTGATCTTCGGCGGCCTCATCCCCTACCTGTTCGGCGGCATCGCCATGACGGCCGTCGGCCGCGCGGCCGGCTCCGTGGTGGAGGAGGTGCGCCGCCAGTTCAAGGAGATGCCCGGCATCATGCAGGGCACGCAGCGTCCCGACTACGGCCGGGCCGTCGACATGCTGACGAAGTCGGCCATCAAGGAGATGATCATCCCCTCGATGCTGCCGGTTCTGGCCCCGCTCGTCGCCTATTTCGGCGTCCTGCTGATCTCGGGCTCGAAGGCCTCCGCCTTCGCCGCGCTCGGCGCGTCGCTGCTGGGCGTCATCGTCAACGGCCTGTTCGTCGCGATCTCGATGACCTCGGGCGGCGGCGCGTGGGACAACGCGAAGAAGTCCTTCGAGGACGGCTTCGTCGACAAGGACGGGGTCAAGCACTACAAGGGCTCCGAGGCGCACAAGGCGTCGGTGACGGGCGATACCGTCGGCGACCCCTACAAGGACACGGCCGGTCCGGCCGTGAACCCGGCGATCAAGATCACCAACATCGTGGCCCTGCTGCTGCTCGCCGTGCTCGCGCACGCCTGATCCCCGGCAGGACCCGCAACGACGAAACCCGCGGCTGCAAGGCCGCGGGTTTTTCGTTGGCGTCGGACATCTTCCGGAGGCGAGCCGTGGCCCGGGCCGCGTGGTGGCGGGCGGCCTAGCGGTTCGAGTTGTTGAACGGGTCGCGGTTCGGCGTCGGCGTGGCGCTCGTCGCGGGGAAGAAGCGCTGCGTGGGCTGGCGCGGCGCGGTCGGCGTGCCGACGGGGCCCGCGACGCCGATCTGCCCTCCCGGCACCGTGCCGGGCGGGACGGGAACGCCCGGCGGCAGCTGCGGCGCACGGCCGGGGACCGGCGGCGCCGCCTGGCCCGGCGGCAGGGCCGCGTCGCCGGTGACCGGCGCGTCGAGCCCCTGGTTGCGGCGGCGCTCGGCGGCGCGCTGCTGGTCGGTCCCGCGCAGCGGATCGGCCACCCGGTCGGGATCGGGCGCGTCGGGGATCACCACCGTGCCGCCCTTGCAGCCGGTCAGCCACACGTCGTAGATCGGATGCTCGATGCCGTGCAGGCCTGGGCTGGAGGCGAACACCCAGCCGCCGAAGATCCGGCGGTACTCGTTGGTGAAGGTGACCTCGTCCACCTCGATGAAGGCGGTGGTGTTCGCCGGCTCCGTGGGCGGGCGCGTGTAGCACAGCCGCGGCGTGAGCTGCAGCGCGCCGAACTGCACCGTCTCGTCGACCGTCACCTCGAAGGAGATGATCCGCCCCGTGATCTTGTCCAGTCCGGCGAAGATCGCGACCGGGTTCTTGATCTTGTCGGCCAGGGCTGGCCCGGTCCCTGCCGCCGTCAGGACGGCCGCGGCGAGGATGGCCGGGAGGGCGGTGCTGGCGGGACGGCGGGTGCTGCGCATGGTCGACACGGCGATCCTGTTGGCCGGCGTCGTCTCGCATGAGTCGTCATCCGCCGGCGGCGGACGATTAACACGCGAAGTGGGGCGGAGAAAGGGCGGCGAAGCGGGCCGGCGGCCCGGCCGGGCCGCCGCTGCCGGAGCCGATCCGGCGCTGGCCTGCGCTCAGCTTCCGGGGGTCCAGGCCTCGTAGTCGCCCGTTGCCTTCGGCCGCTCTCCGCCCGACAGGATCGAGCCCTTCGGGCGATAGGCCGCCGGCGTGCCGGTCGGGTTCGGGCGCCAGCCCATCTGCCACTCGCGCGGCGCGTAGCCGTCCTTGGTGGGCGGCGTGTCCGTCGTGTGGCGCAGCCATGCGTGCCAGCCCGGCGGGACCTTGGTCGCCTCGATGTCGCCCGCGAAGGTCATCCAGCGACGCACGATCCCGATGGCGGGATCCTTCCGGCCGCCGCGCGTCTGGTAGTAGTGGTTGCCGAACTCGTCCTTGCCGACCAGTTCGCCATGCCGCCAGGTGTGGAAGCGCGTGCCCATGGTCTGGCCGTTCCACCACGTGAAGATCTCGATGAGGGTGTCCTTGATGCCCATATCC
>CAZJCW010000398.1:0-2951 GCA_964544365.1 uncultured Alsobacter sp. | reverse complement strand
AACAACACCGCCGTCGCCCAGGAGATGACCAACACGACCAGCGCGCCGCGGCGGAGAGCAGCGTCCGCGATGGCGGGAATGTCCTGCATCTCGAAGGACTGGGATCCCGGCGCCTCCGTCAGCACGGCCGCCGTGTTCGGGCGGATGAGGGCGGCGATGTCGCCGCCGACCAACGGGTCGTAGTAGGTCGTTTCGACGCCGAAACGCTTCAGCAGTCCGTTGCAGAGGGTCCGCGTCGGCTGGTAGGCGCTGTCGGTGACGAGCAGGTGATCCCCCGCCTTCAGGCACGACAGGAGCGCCACCGTGACCGCCGCGAGGCCGGAGGACGTCACGATGGTCCCCGCCGCGTTGGCGATCTGCGTCCAGGCGGTTTCGAGGGCTTCGGTCGTCGGCGTTCCCTTGGTTCCGTAGGTGTAGCGGTTCCGGCGGTTCTTGATCGCGTCGTAGGAGGGATAGAGCACCGTCGAACCGCGGTAGATCGGCGTGTTGACGAAGCCGTGCTGTTCGGACGGATCGCGCCCGGCATGGACCAGTTTCGTGCGCATCCCGAAGCGGGCGGCGTCCTGCGGTGTGATCTTTTTCATGGGATGCGACTCGCGGCCGGGCGTTGTTCTTGAGGTCTCGATGGTTTTGAAACGCGTGGGCGAAGCGGTCAACCGATGAACGGGCGGCGCCGCGCGGGCTTGACCGTCCTGCGAAAGTTCAATCCTATGTGAAAATGCCAAGTCTGCCGCCATCGTCGTTATGATGGGCGGGCGGGTTAGGGCTGATCTCCTCAACGGAGACAACCATTCAGAGTGGGAGCTGTTTCACCATGAAAAAAGTCGTCATTGCTGCAGCGTTCGGCGCTGCGGTCGCTTTCGGGGCTGGCGCTGCCTCGGCGCAGACCCTGAACAACGTCAAGCAGAAGGGTTTTCTGCAGTGCGGCGCCAACACCGGTCTCGCCGGCTTCGGCCAGCCGGATGCGCAGGGCAACTGGACCGGCCTCGACGTCGACTATTGCCGCGCGATTGCCGCTGCGATCTTCAACGATCCGACCAAGGTCAAGTTCGTTCCCCTGTCCGCCAAGGACCGCTTCACGGCGCTCCAGTCGGGTGAGGTCGACGTCCTCGTCCGCAACACCACCTGGACGATCTCGCGCGACACGTCGCTCGGCCTGAACTTCGGCGCGATCAACTACTACGACGGCCAGGGCTTCCTGGTCCGCAAGAGCCTGAAGATCGCCTCGGCGCTCGAGCTCAACGGCGCGTCCGTCTGCGTGCAGCAGGGCACGACGACCGAGCTCAACCTCGCCGACTATTTCCGGGCCAACAAGCTCGAGCTGAAGTCGGTGACGTTCGCGACCTCGGACGAGACGATCAAGGCCTATGAGGCCGGCCGTTGCGACGCCTTCACGACCGACGCGTCGGGCCTCTACGCCGAGCGCCTGCGCCTTGCCAAGGCCGACGAGCACATGGTGCTCCCGGAAATCATCTCGAAGGAGCCGCTCGGCTCCGCCGTCCGCCACGGTGACGACACGTGGCGCGACATCGTGCAGTGGACGCACTACGCCATGCTGACCGCCGAGGAACTCGGCGTCACCAAGGCCAATGTCGACACGATGCTCAAGTCCGAGAACCCGGACGTGAAGCGCCTGCTCGGCACCGAGGGCAAGTTCGGCGAGCCGATGGGCCTCACCAATGACTGGGCCTACCGGATCATCAAGCACGTCGGAAACTACGGCGAAGTCTTCGAGCGCACCGTGGGCAACGGCTCGCCGCTGAAGATCTCGCGCGGCCAGAACGCGCAGTGGACCAAGGGCGGCCTTCAGTACGCCCCGCCGATCCGCTGATCGGGACGACTTCGGGGCGCGGCGCGAGCCGCGCCCCGGTTTCTACGGCGACACCATAAGCTGGCATCACAATTGCCTGTCGCCGAAAGAGGGTGGGGATTGGGCTCATGAGCCAAGTGCAGTCGGGCGTGCCGGACGAAAAGCCTCGCGTTTCGCCGATCAACGACCCGCGTGTCCGCAGTTTCGTCTTCCAGGCCGTCCTGGTCTCCGTGATCGGGTTCATGTTCTACGAGGCGTTCGTCAACGCCCGCGAGAACCTCGAGCGGCAGAAGATCGCGTCGGGCCTCGGGTTCTGGGACAACACCGCCGGCTTTCCCATCAGCCAGTCGCTGATCGCCTATTCCGAGGCGACGAGCACCTACGGGCAGGCGTTCTGGGTCGGCCTGCTGAACACGCTTCTGGTCGCCTTCATCGGCATCATCCTGGCGACGCTGCTCGGCTTCGTCGTCGGCGTCGCGCGGTTGTCGAAGAACATCCTCGTGGCCGGCAGCGCGCGCTGGTACGTCGAGGTGATCCGCAACCTCCCGCTGCTGCTGCAACTGCTCTTCTGGTACAACGCCGTCCTGAAGGCGCTGCCCAGCGTGCGCGACAGCGCGCGGCTTCCCTTCGGCACCTATCTCAACAACCGCGGCATGTTCATGCCGAGCCCGATCGCGGGCGACCGGTTCGAGCTCGTCACCTTCGCGTTCCTGGCGGGCATCGTCGGGACGGTGGTCTACCGGCGGTGGGCGCGCAAGCGCCAGGAGGCGACCGGCCAGCAGTCGCCCGTGGGCCTCGTGACCCTCGGCCTGATCCTGGGCCTGCCCCTGATCGTCTTCTTCGGCCTCGGCATGCCGCTGACGTTCGATTTCCCGACCGCGGGCCGGTTCAACATCACCGGCGGCATGGTCGTCCAGCCGGAGTTCCTGGCGCTGCTGTTCGGCCTCGTCATCTACACCGGCGCGTTCATCGCCGAGGTCGTCAGGGCCGGCATCATGGCCGTGTCGCGGGGCCAGACCGAGGCGGCCTACGCGCTCGGGCTTCGTCCGAACATGACGACGAAGCTCATCATCATCCCGCAGGCGCTGCGCGTCATCATCCCGCCGCTGACGAGCCAGTACCTCAACCTCACCAAGAACTC
>CAZJCW010000397.1:0-2957 GCA_964544365.1 uncultured Alsobacter sp. | reverse complement strand
TCGTATTCGGGGCGCGCGTCGTCGTGCAGCGGGTAGTAGCGGCGAAGATCCCCGCCCTGGGACAGCATCTCGCGCGAGAAGTCTTCCCACTCGTGATGCCTGTTCGCCTCCTCGATGCAGCGTTGTGCCCAGGCAACCGGCACGACCACGGCGCCGTCGTCATCGGCGACGATGATATCGCCCGGCAGCACCGTGACCCCGCCGACCGCGATCGGTTCGTTGACCGCGAAGGGCATCAGGTCCGTCTGGGTGTGGAAGTTCGGCGTGACGCCACGGATCCACAGGTTGAGGTCGAGATCGCGCGCGTTCGGCCAGTCGCGGATGCAGCCGTCGATCACGAGGCCGGCGCCGCCGCGGCCCTTGAAATAGGTCAGCATCATCTCGCCGAAGACGCCGCTCTTCATGTCGCCACGGGCGTCCACGACGACCATGTCGCCGGGCTTCACGTGGTAGAGCACGTGACGGTGCAGCTGCTTCTCGGGATCGAGATACTCGCCGTCGCCGTAGATGTCCTCGCGCTTCGGCATGAACTTCAGCGTGAGCGCCGGGCCGGCGGCGACGGCACCCTTGTTCCAGGCGACGGGACCGACAATGTGCGAATTGCGGATGCCCATGCGCGCAAGCGTGCCGGTGATGGTGGCGGTGCCGATGGCGCGCAGCCCGTCGACGACCGCCTGCGGCGGGCGCTCGATGTCCTTGGTCTGAATCATTGTCGTGTCCTTTCAGGCAGGCCCGTCCGAGGCGGGCCGGATGCTTCAGCCGGGCGGCAGCGCCATGCCGGTGTCGCCGTCGAAGAGGTGGAGCTTGTCCTGGTCGAAGAGAACCTGGACGGTCTCGTTCGGGGCGAGGCGGACCGTCGGCGGCACGCTGACGACGATGGTTTCCTCGCCGATCTTGACGTGCACGAAGGTGACGTCGCCCGTCGGCTCGACGGTGTAGACCAGCCCCGGAATCGTCAGCGGCGATGCCTCGTGCGTCAGGCGGATCGTGCTGTGACGGGCGCCGAAGGTGACCGAGCGCGAGCCGGCCGCGCGCGTGCGCCTCGCGTTGCGGGCGGAAAGCTGGAAGCGCCATCCCGCCGCGTTCTGCAGGAAGGCGTCGTCGCCCGCATAGGATGCCTCGGCCTTGACGAGATTCATCGCCGGCGAACCGACGAAGCCGGCGACGAAGGTGTTCACGGGTGTCTCGAAGACGACCTCAGGCCGGTCGTACTGCTGCAGCACGCCGCCGTTCATCACGGCCATCTTGTCGGCCATCGTCACCGCCTCGAGCTGGTCGTGGGTGACGTAGATGACCGTGGCGTTGAGGTCCTGGTGGAAGCGCTTGAGCTCGGAGCGCATCTGCACGCGCAGCTTGGCGTCGAGGTTGGACAGCGGCTCGTCCATCAGGAAGACCTTGGGATCGCGCACCAGGGCCCGTGCCAGCGCGACGCGCTGCTGCTGGCCGCCCGACAGCTCGCGCGGCCGGCGCTCGAGCAGGTGGGTGATGTCGAGCACGCGCGCCGCCTCCCGGATCTTGCGGTCGATCTCGGCCTTCGGCGTCTTGCGCATCTGCAAGGGGAAGGCGAGGTTCTTGTAGACCGTCTTGTTCGGGTAGAGCGCGTAGTTCTGGAACACCATGGCGATGTCCCGGTCCTTGGGGTCGAGGTCGTTGACCTGCCGGTCGCCGATGTGGATCTCGCCGCCCGTGATCTCGATCAGCCCCGCCACGAGGTTCAGCGTCGTGGTCTTGCCACACCCGGACGGACCCACAAGCGCAACGAATTCGCCATCCTCGATCGTCAGCGACACGTGGTCGACGGCCGTGAAGGGGCCGTAGGTCTTCACCACGTCCCGCAGTCTCACCTGTGCCATGCGCAAAGTCCTTCGTGGGCGTCCAAGCTGTGGGGGTTGCGGGCGGCGGTCACGACTTGACGGCACCTTCGGTGAGGGCCTTCACGAAGTACTTCTGCAGCACCAGGAAGAGCGCGACGACCGGCACGCTCATGATGAACGAGGCCGCCATCAGGCCGGGCCAGTTCGTGGCGTACTCGGCGAAAAACCGCTGCAGGCCGACCGGCAGAGTCAGCTTCGTCTTGTCGTTCAGGAAGGTCAGCGCATAGACGTACTCGTTCCATGCCATGATGAACGAGTAGATCGCCGTGGCGATGATGCCGGGCGAGGACAGCGGCATCACGATCAGCAGGAACGCCTGGAACCGCGTCGCGCCGTCGATGCGCGCGGCCTGCTCGAGCTGCGGCGGGATGTTGTCGTAGAAGCCCTTCAGCAGCCAGATCGACAGCGGCAGGCCGAAGGTGAGGTAGGTCAGGATCAGCGAGAACTGCGTGTTCACCAGCCCCAGCCACCGCATCATGATGAACAGCGGCATCAGGAACACCACCGCCGGGAACATGTTGCGCAGCAGGACCGAATAGAACAGCAGGTTGCGCCCGGGGAACCGGAACCGGGAGAAGGCGTAGGCCGCCGGGACCGCGACGATGACGCCGAGCACCGTCGTGGCGAACGACACCCACAGGCTGTTGAACATGTAGCGCAGGAACTCGCGCCCCAGGTCGCTCGTGGGCAGCAGGAGCTTCAGGTACTCCTGCATCGTCGGGTTCGACGGCCACCACTCGGGCGGATACTGGACGGCGGCGAACTGCGTCTTGATGGACGTGATGAACATCCACGTCATCGGCAGCAGCGAGAACAGCGTCAGCACCGCGATGAAGACGTTGCCCGTCGTCACCCACGGGTCGCGCCTGCGCTTGCGCAGCACCGGCTCGAGGCTCTCCAGCGCCTGGCGTTCGGTCTGCGCGGTCATGCGGGATTCCTTTCGTCGCCGCTGGTCAGCGCGCGGACGTAGAAGTAGCCGAGCCCCATCATCACGATGAACAGGATCACCGAATAGGCGGACGCCAATCCGAAGCGGATGCGGCCGAAGGCGATCTGGTAGATGTGCGTGATCCAGATCTCCGA
>CAZJCW010000396.1:0-2967 GCA_964544365.1 uncultured Alsobacter sp. | reverse complement strand
GAGAACAAGCTATGAACTACGATCCGGACAAGGTTTGGCCTTCCGGGTTAACGATTAGAGAAGCTGAAGAGCTGCACCGTCATGTTATTGATGGCACGCGGGTTTTCGGTTTCTTTGCGTTGCTCGCGCATATACTGGCCTATTTCTACTCACCGTGGCTCGGTTGAGAGGTCTAGATCATGAATAACGCAAAGATCTGGCTGGTCGTGAAGCCGACCGTCGGCATTCCGCTGTTCCTCGGAGCCGTGGCGTCGACGTCGCTCTTCGTCCACTACAACCTGCTGAAGACGACGACGTGGCTTCCGACGTACTACCAGGGCAAGCCGAAGAAGGCCGCCTCCCTGGATGTACCGTTCGCAGGCAACGCCACGGTCGTGTTCAACGGGGCCGCCACCGCCACCGGCGACGCTTCCCAGCAAGCGACGGTCGTCCTCCCGGACGGTCGGATGGCCCGTGTGGTTTTCGACGCACCCGCTGACGCGCCTCGGCAGACCGCCGATGCAACCGCGACGGTCAAGAGCGTCCAGTAGCGGTTCGTCCGCTCCGACCCGGACGGCCGGGACTTCAATCCCGGCCGCCCCAATCCCGGCCACCCGATCGTCGGCCGTCTCCTGCGGGCGCCAGCCCGCGACGCATCGACAGACCTGACCGGCGAACAACGCGCCGGACATGGGGCATGCCATGAGCCGCTTCACTGCGAAGGCCGTTCAGACCTGGGCCAGCCTCGGCACGCGATTCCTGCCGTTCGCCGACGTGGCGACGCCGGATCTGCCGTTGACCCGGCTGCTGCGCCTGTCGCTGTTCCAGGTGTCGGTCGGCATGGCTCTCGTGCTGCTGGTGGGCACGCTCAACCGCGTCATGATCGTCGAACTGGAGGTTCCGGCCTCCCTTGTCGCCGTCATGATCTCGCTGCCGCTGGTGTTTGCGCCGTTCCGCGCGCTGATCGGCTTTCGCTCGGACGTCCACCGCTCGGCGCTGGGGTGGCGCCGCGTGCCTTTCATCTGGAAAGGCACGATGCTGCAATTCGGCGGTTTCGCCATCATGCCCTTCGCGCTGCTGGTCCTGGCGGGACAGGGCGAGTCGGGGCATCTCCCCGTCTGGATCGGCCAGCTCGGCGCCGCGCTCGCCTTTCTCTTCGTCGGCGCGGGATTGCACATGGTGCAGACGGTCGGCCTCGCGCTCGCGACCGACCTCGCCCCGCCGCAGGACCAGCCCAAGGTCGTCGGCCTGATGTACGTCATGCTGCTGGTCGGCATGATCGTCAGCGCGACGGTGTTCGGGTCCATCCTCGAGGATTTCACGCCGGGCCGACTGGTGCAGGTCATCCAGGGCGCGGCGGTGGTCACGGTCGTCCTCAACGTCGTTGCCATGTGGAAGCAGGAAACGCGCGATCGTGCCCGCGCCTACGCGCCCGGCAATGATGCGACGTTCCGGGACGCCTGGAACGAGTTCTTGTCTGGCCGAAGTGCCAGACTTCGTCTCGTCGCCATCGCCCTCGGAACGATGGGCTTCGCCATGTCGGACGTTCTTCTTGAGCCCTATGGCGGCCAGGTCCTGCAGTTCGACGTCGCCTCGACGACCAAGCTCACCGCGACGCTGGCCCTGGGCGGGCTCATGGGGTTCGTCTTCGCCTCGAAGGTGCTGGCCCGTGGATACGACCCCTTCCGCATGGCGGCCGGAGGCGTTCTGGTCGGGATTCCCGCGTTTCTGGCCATCATGGCCGCCGCTCCGCTGGCGTCTCCGGTCTTTTTCGTCGCGGGAACGTTCCTCGTCGGCGTCGGCGGCGGCCTGTTCTCGCATGGCACGCTGACGGCCACGATGAGTCTCGCGCCGCGTAACCAGGTCGGGCTCGCCCTCGGGACATGGGGTGCGGTGCAGGCAACGGCGGCGGGTGCGGGCATGGCGATCGGCGGCTTGCTCCGCGATGTCGTCATGAGCACGGGCCTTGCCGCTGGATCGGGGCCTGCGCTCCCCTACATCACCGTTTATGCACTGGAAGTGCTGCTGCTGGTGATGACGTTGCTGGCCATGCTGCCGCTCTTCGGCATCGGGTCAGCCGCCGTCACGTCGGCGGCGCCGCGCTCCACCGGCCTGCCGGCGTCTCCCGAGATGGGGCGGGTGTCTTCCTGATCGGCCAGCGGGGCGACCCGCCGAGGCCGACGACGCGTCGCCCCTGACCGTGGCGAGGCGGATCGACTGGTTCCACGGTCGCACATCCGGTCGGACGGCCCCAGGCCTTCCGTCCCGGAAGTGCACAGCATTCATCGGACTGTCGTGCGCGGGCATGGGGCTGGCGCGGGGTCCTCGTGACGAACGATCCGGAGGGGGTCATGACGACGATCATCACGCGCTACTACGCCACGTCGGACGCTGCTGCGGCCGCGACGGCCCAGCTTGCAGAAGAGGAGATGCGCATGGATTGCGTGGACCTCTTCTCCGGCGGCGGTTCCGAGGACGGGATCATCCGGGCTGGCGTCTATGCGAGCGCGGCCAAGGCCTTCGCTGCGCGACTGGCGGAGGGCGGGGCGCTTGTCGTGGTTCGAGCACCGTTCGGCCAGAGCTACTTCGTCAAGGATATTCTGGACGCGCATGGCCCGATCGACTCGGGGGTTGCATACTCGGAACAGTACATCGAATCGCAGCCATCGCATCCGGAGCGCTACAATGCGTATCTCCCGGTCCTGCTGGACAGCGATACCCTGGTCCTGTCAGGTCCGATGATGCCTGCGGTCGTCAGCAACTGGTCGTTCTCCAAGATGTTCGGCATGCCACTGCTGTCGGACAAGCCGGCAGGACGTGCGAAGCTTCTCAGCGACAATTCCACGCCGTTCTCCTCGGCGCTGGGACTGCCGACGCTGATCGACAAGAAGTAAGGCACAACAGCTGCTACGTGATCATCCGCGGAATCCGTCCGCGGATGATCACCCGCTGTCGTTCTGATGGCGCTCATCGAAGCATGGTGGATCG
>CAZJCW010000395.1:0-3000 GCA_964544365.1 uncultured Alsobacter sp. | reverse complement strand
GATCGACGACGGCATAGAGCAGGTCGACCACGCTGTTGATGACGACGAAGATCAACCCGACGAAGAGCAGGTAGGCAGCCATCACCGGAATGTCGGCGAAGCTCACGGCCTGGATGAACAGCTGTCCCATGCCCGGCCACTGGAACACCGTCTCCGTGACGATGGCGAAGGCGATGAGGGAGCCGATCTGCAGCCCGGTCACCGTGATGACCGGCATGAGCGCGTTGCGCAGCGCCAGTCGGTAGTGGATGTAGCGTGCCGGCAGCCCGCGGGCCTTGGCGAAGCGGATGTAGTCGGTCGACAGAACGTCGATGAGTTCGGACCGCACCAGACGCATGATCAGCGTCAACTGGTAGAGCGCCAGGGTGATGCCGGGCAGAACGAGTGCCTTCAGGCCGCTGGCGGTGAGCAGGCCGGTCGTCCACCATCCGACGGTGACGGTCTGGCCGCGCCCGAACGACGGAAGCCAGCCGAGCGTGACGGCGAAGACGAGGATCAGCGCGATGCCGGTCACGAAGGTCGGCGTCGAGATGCCGATCAGCGAAATCGCCTGGATCAGCTTTGCCGCGGTTCCGTCCGGTTTCAGGGCGCAGACCACGCCGAGCGGCACGCCGACCAGAAGCGACAGCAGCGTTGCGACGAGCACGAGTTCCAGCGTGGCCGGGAGCCTGTCGGCCAGCAGCTTCGTGACCGGCTGCTGGTTGCGATAGCTGATGCCCCATTCGCCGCGCAGCGTGCGCGACAGGAAGCGGCCGTACTGCACGACAATCGGCTGGTCGAGCCCGAGGGCCACGCGCAGCTCCGCCTTCTCCTGCACCGTTGCGTTCTCGCGCGACAGGGTCGCGACGGGATCGCCCACGAAGCGGAACATCGCGAAGGATACGGCGGACACGGCCAGCAGGACCAGCACGGCCTGCCCCAACCGTTCGAGGATGACGCGGATCATCGCAACGATACCGCCCCCGCCGGCCCGGACAAGCCGGACCGGCGAAGGGCGTTTCTCGTCACTTCACCTGCGCGAACCACAGGCGCACATACTCGTCCGGGAACTGCGGAACCTCAACGCCGGCCCGCGCCGCCCAGGCCACCGGCTGGGTGTGCAGCGGGATGTAGGCGACTGTGTCCTTGGCGATCTTCATCGCCTCGGCCAGCATGGCCCGGCGCTTCGGCTCGTCGAGCTCGACGGCGGAATCGCGGGTCAGCTTCTCGATCTGCGGGTTGACGTAGCCCATCGGGTTCGAGCCGCCGAAATTGTCCTTCGGCTCCGTGAGCAGCGCGGAGAGCACGCTGAACCCGTCCATCGGCGGCAACGTCGCCCAGCCGATGATGTAGACGTCGAACTCGCCCTTATCCATCCGCGGGAAATAGGTCGCACGGGATTCGGTCTTGAGGTCCGCCTGGATGCCGACACGGCTCCACATGGCGGCGATGGCGACGCAGATCTGCTCGTCGTTGATGTAGCGGTCGTTCGAGCAGTTCAGATTGGTCTTGAAGCCGTTCGGGTATCCGGCCTCCGCGAGGAGCTTCTTGGCCAGTTCGGGATCGTACGCCACGAGCTTGTCGTTCTCGGCGGAGAACCCGGGGACCGGCGGGGCCACCAGCGTGCCCGTGTTGCGCGACTTGCCGCGCATGACCCGCTTCTGGATCGTGTCGAGGTCGATGGCGTGCCACATCGCCTGGCGCACCTTGAGGTCGAGCATCGGGTTCTTCTGTCCCGGCGTCGCCTTGAGTTCGGGCCGGTGGTTGAGCCCGAGGAAGATGAGGCGCAGCGAAGGCTCCTCGATCACCTTGAAGCCCGGCGCGGCGCCGATGCGTGCGAGGTCCTGGAGCGGGGCGGGCGCGATCATGTCGAGTTCGCCCGACAGCAGCGCGGCCACGCGGGTTGCATCGGACTTGATGGGCTTGAACTCGATGCGCTTGAGGTTGTGCTCGGGCTTGTCCCACCAGTTCGGGTTCACGACGAGGTTGGTCCCGACGTCCGGCTTGAACGACTCGACCGTGAAGGCACCCGTTCCGATCGCCGTCGTCGAGGCTGCCGTCGTCACGCCGGTGGAGATGTTGCCCGGCTTGATGGAACCCGTCTGCTCCATCCACTCCTTGTCCATGATGTAGATGCCGGCAAGGTCGTTCAGCAGGAGCGGGTAGGGCCCCTTCGTCTTGATGTCGACCGTGAAGTCGTCGACCTTCGTTGCGCTGACCACTGTCGCGAGATTGCCGCGGGCGCGGGCGCCGGGATCCAGAAGGCGCGTGATGGAGGCGACGACGTCGTCGGCCGTGAAGGCGTTGCCATTGTGGAACTTCACGCCCTTGCGCAGCTCGAAGCGCCACGTGTCGGGGGCGACGGTCTTCCAGCTCGTTGCGAGCGCCGGCTCCAGCTCCATCTTGCGGCTGCGCCGCACGAGCGGGTCGAACACGTGGTGGAGCATGCTGGTGGTGAAGCTCTCGACCTGCGCATAGGGGTCGAGGGTCGCGATGTCCGTGGGGGCGGACCACCGCATCGTCTGTGCCGACGCCCCCGCCGACGCGATCGCGGCCAGGGCCGTCGTGCATCCGAGGGCGACCGCCCTCGTCCAGCTCATTGTCTTGCGCATACCCTGTCTCCCCACGTGGCCAGTTGAATGATTGTCTAACAATGACACCCGTTGTCGAAGGGCGTCAACGCGACTGAGCAGGGTCCATGCCCGCCCGCTCCAGCATCAGGGCGTAGGATTCCGCGGCCCGGTCAAGTACCGCCTCGGGATCCATGGTCAGGACCCGGCGATCCCGGACCAGGATCCGGCCGTCCACCATCACGAGTTCGACGTCCGCCGCATTGGCGAAGAAGGCCAGGCGGCCGACGGGCTGGTCCGGCGGCCACAGATGGGCGGCGCGCGACCGCACGGCCACGAGGTCGGCACGCAGGCCGACGGCGATCGAGCCGATCTCGTGGTCGAGGCCGAGCGCGCGGGCGGCATCGCAGGTCGCCATGCCGAGCATGTCCCACGCGTCGAGCACCGTCTC
>CAZJCW010000394.1:0-3001 GCA_964544365.1 uncultured Alsobacter sp. | reverse complement strand
TCCGGTAGGACGACGGCGCCATGCCCAACCGCTGGGTCGCGCCGGCATAGAACCGGCTCGCCGAGGCGTAGCCGGCATCGTACAGGGCCTCCGTCACGGTCGACGCCGTCGGCAACGCCTCTGCAAGCCGGCGAGCGCGTCGCGCGGCTCCGTAGGCAGCCGGCGTAAGGCCGGTCGTCGCCTTGAACACCCGATGGAAATGAAAGCGCGACAGCCCGGCAGCGGCAGCGAGCGTATCGAGATCGGGCGTTTCTTCAGCCTCCTCGATCAGGCGGCAAGCCTCGGAGACTGCCTTCGCATGGCGCGACGAGGATGAAGGCTCGTCGGGCCTGCACCGCTTGCAGGCACGGAATCCCGCTTCCCGCGCTCCGGAGCCGTCCGAAAAAAAGGCCACGTTCTCGCGTCGGGCGGGCCGCGATGGGCAACTCGGGCGGCAATAGACGCCGGTCGTGCGGACCGCATAGACGAACCGGCCGTCCGCGGCCGGGTCGCGCCTCAGCACGGCGTCCCAGAAATCGGCATTCGGATCGCCGGCCGTGGCGGCTGGCGGGCCGATCGGCGCTGCGACGCTTTTCGCCTGGACGGACATTGTGTTCTCCTGCCTCGGCAGCCCATCGGGCATCTGCAAGCATCCTTGCGCCGCCCGGTCGTCCCCGCATCCCGTCGCTTGCTGCCGAATTCGAACCCGCCGGCCACCCATGCGGCCTGCGGCTGGCGAAACCTGTTCGGAATGCTAACAATCGCGGACACGGGGGTCCATTCCCTGCCGACACCAGGAGGCTCAGCGTTGCCCGCACCCGACACCACGATCCCGATATCGGCGGATCTGCTCGACAGGCTGAAGGCCATCGGAAGCGGCACGTTGACGACGGAACTCTTCCGCCGCGGCCTCAAGCAGTGCTTCCTCGTCGGCCTGAAGCCGATGAACCCGAACGCGGCCAGATTCGCGGGCGAGGCCTTCACCATGCGCTTCATCCCGACGCGCGAGGACATCGACACCTACGATACGCTGACGCCCTTCCCGAACCCCGACAACCTCCAGTGGGAGGCGGTCGAACGGATCGGCCCGGGACAGGTGCTCGTCGTCGACAGCCGCAACGACATGCGCGCCGCCACGGCCGGCAACATGCTGCTCACGCGGATGATGGTGAAGGGCGTGGCCGGCGTCGTCACCGACGGCGGGTACCGCGACGGCCTCGAGATCGCGAAGATGGACTTCCCTGCCTACGGGCGCGGGGTCGTGGCCTCGACGCGGCTGTCCTACCATCATGCCGCCGATCTGAACGTGCCGATCAGTTGCGCCGACGTCGCGGTCTATCCGGGCGATATCCTCGTGGGGGACGGTGACGGCGTCACCGTGATTCCGCGCCGGCTCGCCGCCGAGATCGCCGATGCCGGAGAGGCGCGCGAGGCGTTCGAAGCCTATCTCGGCTATCGTATCGCGGCGGGGGAGGGTCTTTACGGCGTCTATCCGCCGACCCCCGAGGTGCGCGCCGACTATGCAGCCTGGCGTGCGGCGGGATCGGATCCCGCGAAGGCACCCACCATCCGCGCGGAGGCCACGCCATGAGCGTCACCATTTCCCCGGCCCACATGGAGGCGGAGATCCGCCGCTACTTCGCCGCGTGCAACGCCGGCGATTTCGCGGCGCTCGTGTCCTGCTTCACGCCGGACGCGGTTCACTATTTTCCGCCGGGCCTGCCCGGCGTTCCCTGGCGCGGCGCGGAGACCATCGCCCGCAAATGGGTCTGGTGCGTCGCCTCGCTCGGCTCGCAATGGACGATCGAGAAGGTGCTGTGCTCCTCCACAGCGCCCGAGGCGGTGATCGAGTGGACACACTGGAAGCGCAAGGCGGGTACCGCGCTGCGCGGCGACGAGTGGTATGTCTTCTGCGAGAAAACCGGCCTGATCCGGGAGATCAGGGCCTATTATGCCTCGTCCGCCGATGGCTCCTTGCCGATCAGCGAACTGGTCGAGTTCGACTACGAAGGGCGCGGCTACGCGCTGAAGCCGCCCGGCGCCTGACGCCGCCCCGTCGCGCCCCCTGCGAGACTTCTGAAGGACAAACGCGTGCCCGCCTCCGTCGATTCCGTTCGCCACCGCCTGTCCGTCGACATCGGCGGAACCTTCACCGACGTCGTGCTCGAGGGCGCAGGCCGGCGGCTGACGCTCAAGCTGCTCACCACGCCGCGTGCACCGGAGGAAGCGGTCATCTCGGGCTCGCTCGAACTGATCGCCCGTGCCGGCCTCGCACCCGCCGACATCGCCGTCTTCGTGCACGGCACGACGCTGGCGACGAATGCCATCATCGAGCGCAAGGGGGCCCGGGTCGCGCTCGTCGCGACGCAGGGCCACCGCGACATCATCGAGGTCGCCGACGAGAGCCGGTACGACCAGTTCGACCTGTTTCTCGAGCGGCCCCGTCCGCTTGTCGAGCGGCACCTGCGCTTCACCGTCCCGGAACGCTCCGACGCGGCGGGGCGCATCGTCCTGCCGCTGGACGAGGCGGCGGTCGAGGACGTCGCAACGCGCATCGCCGCGGCCGACGTCGGCAGCGTCGCCGTCTGCCTGCTACACGCCTACGCCCAGGGCGCGCACGAGCGGCGCATCCGTGACATCCTCGCCGCGCGGCTGCCCGGCATCAGCATCAGCCTGTCGAGCGAGGTGTCGCCCGAGATCCGCGAATACGAGCGCACCTCGACGGTGGTGGCCAACGCTTATGTCCAGCCGCTGATGGCAGGCTACCTCGAACGCCTGGGCCGTGATCTGGCGGCGCGGGGCTTCGTCTGTCCGGTCTACCTGATGACGTCCGGTGGCGGACTGACGACGCTGGAGACGGCGACGCGCTTTCCCATCCGCCTCGTCGAGAGCGGTCCGGCCGGGGGCGCGATTCTGGCGAGCCACCTGGCCCTGACCAACGGCATCGCCAAGGCCCTGTCCTTCGACATGGGCGGCACCACCGCCAAGATCTGCCTCATCGACGAGGCCAGGCCGCAGTCCT
>CAZJCW010000393.1:0-3023 GCA_964544365.1 uncultured Alsobacter sp. | reverse complement strand
CGGCAGCGGTCGGAGCAGTATTTCACGTCGTCCCAGACCTTGGCCCACGCCTTGCGCCACGCGAAGGGGCGGCCGCAGGTCTGGCAGGTCTTGACCGGGAGGTCTGATTTCTTGCGCATCTTCGGCATGGCGGCGGGTCCGGGATCAGCGGCGGGGGCGGGGGAACGGGCAGGGGTCGGACGCCCGCGCGGCAGCCCGGAGGACGCCGCGATGCGTGACGACCGGTCCGGTTGGTCTGAGGGCCTGAACCATCGCCTCCCCCGGCGCGTATGGGATGCTCGCGGCCCGACGATCCGGCCGCCGCACCCGACCCTCTTACGAGCCATGCCCCGCGTCCGGATCCCTCTCGCCGCGGGGCCGGACGCCACCCGAGGACGACGCCGCATGACGACGCGACCATGAAGACGCTCAGGGTCATCCTCGGCGACCAGCTGACGCGGGACGTGTCGGCGCTGGCCGGCCTCGACGGCGCGCGCGACGTGGTGCTGCTCGTCGAGGTGGCGGCGGAGACGACCTATGTCCCGCACCACAAGCAGAAGATCGTGCTGATCCTCTCGGCGATGCGCCATTTCGCGGCCGCGCTCGAACGGGAGGGCATCGTCGTCGACTACGTGCGCCTGGAGGACCCGGCGAACACGGGCAGCTTCACCGGAGAGGTGATCCGCGCGGCCGAGCGGCACCGCCCCGACCGGGTGGTGGCGACGGAGCCCGGCGAATGGCGCGTGTGGGAGGAGATGCGCACCTGGTCGCAGCGTGTGGCGGCGCCGGTGGAGATCCGCGAGGACGACCGCTTCTTCTGCTCGCGCGGCCGCTTCGCGCGCTGGGCCGGCGAGCGCAAGAGCTACCGGATGGAGTTCTTCTACCGCGAGATGCGGCGGGAGACCGGCTTCCTCATGGAGGGCGAGGAGCCCGCCGGCGGACAGTGGAATTTCGACGCGGAGAACCGCCGCCGGCTGCCGCCGGGACACGCCGCGCCGGTGCGGCTGCGCTTCGCGCCCGACCCCGTGACGCGGGAGGTCATCGACCTCGTGGAACGGCGCTTCGCGCATCATTTCGGCGATCTCGACGACTTCGGCTGGCCGGTGACGCGCGAGCAGGCGCTCGCGGCGCTGGCGCATTTCGTGGCGGATTGCCTGCCCGGCTTCGGCGACTTCCAGGATGCGATGAAGCGCGGCGAGCCGTTCCTGCATCACGCGGTGCTGTCGCCCGCGCTGAACATCGGCCTGCTGACGCCGCGCGAGGTCTGCGAGGCCGCGGAGGACGCCTGGCGGCGCGGCGCGGCGCCGCTGAACGCCGTCGAGGGCTTCATCCGCCAGATCCTCGGCTGGCGGGAGTACGTGCGCGGCATCTACTGGCTGCGGATGCCCGACTACGGCCGAACCAACGCGCTGGACGCCCGCCGCCCGCTTCCCGCCTTCTACTGGACCGGGCGGACCGGCATGGCGTGCGTGGCGGCGGTGGTGGACGAGACCCGGCGCAACGCCTACGCCCACCACATCCAGCGCCTGATGGTCACCGGCAATTTCGCCCTGCTGGCGGGCCTCGATCCGGCCGCGGTCGAGGAGTGGTATCTCAGCGTCTACGCCGACGCGTTCGAATGGGTCGAACTGCCGAACACCCACGGGATGGCGCTGTTCGCCGACGGCGGGCTGCTCGCCTCCAAGCCCTACGCGGCGTCGGGCGCCTACATCGACCGGATGTCCGACTATTGCCGCGGCTGCCGCTACGACCCGGCGGTGAAGAGCGGGCCGGGCGCCTGCCCGTTCAACGTCCTGTACTGGAACTTCCTGATCGAGAACCGGCCGCGTCTCCATCGCAACCCGCGCATGGCGATGCCGTATCGCACGCTCGACGCGATGGCGGAGGCGCGCCGGGCGCAGATCGTGCGCGACGCGCAGGCGTTCCTCGCCGGCATGGACGACGAGCCGGCGGACGCCGCCACCCCGCTCCTGCTGCCGCTGGACGGCCCGCCCGCCCGATGAGGGCGCCGCGGCTCAGCCGAGAAGCTGCTCGCGCACCAGGTCGGGGATGATCCGGGTCCGGCGCAGCCCCTCGACCAGCGCCTCGCGCTCCGCCTTGTCGAGAGCGGCGACGGAAACGGTGTTGTCGGGCCGCAGGCCGGCCGCGACCGCCTCGGCCTGACGTCGGGCGATCAGGGTCATGGCGAGGCCGTGCAGGCCGTCGAGGGCCTGCAGGTCCTCGCGGCCGCCCGTTCCCGCATCGACGAGGCCGGCGAGGCGCTCGCCCGTGCCGCGACGGTCGAGCGCGTGGCGGATCGCCAGCACGCGGGCGAACGTCACCACGGGCTTGAGCGCATGCAGCTTGAGGTCGACGAGGCCCGCTTCGGTGCGGATGCGCCCGAACAGGCCGACGACGCTGCCCGCACTCTCGGCGCCGGCATCGGCGAGCAGCTTGAGGAAGGCGATGCTGCCATGGGCGAGTGCGTTCATCTCGCGCCACAGCATCTCGGCCATGGCGAAGTCGCCGAACACGGGACGCATGTCGAAGACGATGTCGACGGACAGAAGATCCTCCGGCCGCGACCGGCCGACCCAGGTGCGCGCCCGCTCGCGCCAGGTGGCGAGGGACCCGCGATAGGCCGGCTCGCTGGCCATCACGCCGCCGCGGCAGCGCGGAACGCCGACCAGGTCGAGCGTGTCGCACATCGCCTTGCCCATGGCCTCGAACCAGCGGTCCTCGGGGCCGCCGGGATCGCCATGGGCGAACACGACGCCGTTGTCCTGGTCGAAGGCGAGCAGGCTCTCGCCGCGCCCGGCGGACCCGAACACGACGACCGAAAAGCCGCAGGGCGGCGGCCCGAACCCGTCGCGCGACAGTTGCAGGACGGCCAGCTCGGCGGCCCGGCGGGTCAGCGCGCCGACCTCGCGGCCGACGATGGCGCCGACGGTCCGTCCGTCGAGCCCGCCGTCCAGGAGGGCCCCCGCGACCGCGGGAAGCGGCGCCCAGGCGCGACCGAGCGCCGGAACGTCCGCCGCCGCCTCGACGGCATCGCCCAGCGCCAC
>CAZJCW010000392.1:0-3067 GCA_964544365.1 uncultured Alsobacter sp. | reverse complement strand
CGCCCTGACTTCCGCCACCACCGTGACGGCCGCCGCCGCCGTGGCGAAGACGGGTCTTTCGGCCCGGCTGGTTCAACTCCTCGTCAACGCCTGGAAGCGCATCGGCAACCGTCGCCGGGTCCATGACCTGCTGGCGCTCGACGATCACCTCCTGCGCGACCTCGGAGTCGCCCGCGGCGACGTTTTCGAGGCCTTGTCGAACCCGCTGGTGAACGACCCGACGGCAATCCTCGCCGCCGCCGCCAACCAGCATCGCCTCGGCGAGAGGGCCCGCATCCGGGAGAGCCTTCGATCGGCTCGTCTGATGGATGAGTCCGCCCGCCGGTCCGAAACGCCCGCCTCGGCCCCGCCGACTTCTCTCGCGGCCTGAGCGTCGCCCCTTCGACGCTGGCGCCGTCCCCCCTCGCGGCGCCCTCCTCGGGGTCCTGCCCACGGGCAGGGCCCCATTTTGGCTGTCTTGCGCAGGCTTAGGACTTTGTCTGTCCGGCCTCCGGCGGGAACATCGTCTCCAGGATCTTCTGCATCGTCTGGAGGTGGCTTTCCTGGACCTCTCGCCCCGTTTCGACGATCTGGCTCAGCGCATCGAGGCTCAGCTCCGACGACGTCGGAGGGGGCGGGGGAGGCGCCGGCGGCTCCTTCTCGGCGGGCTTTCCCCCCAACATCTGGTTGATCATGGCCCCGACGGCCGCCGGATCGAACATGTCCGACATCGACGGCGTCGCCGCCGCTTTCGGCGCGGACGCGCCGGCGCCCGCCATCCGGCCCATCATGTCCCCGAAGGCTGCGAACGGGTTCGCGCCACCGCCGGACATGGCGTTCGCCCACGCGTTCATGCCCTGCTCGGTCAGGCTCTTGCCGACCCCGGCCATGATGGTCGTTGCCATATCGGTTTGCATCTGCTGAAGAATTCCCGGGCTGAGCCCGGACGCCGCAGCCGCCTGGGCGGCGATCTGGCGCGCGATGTCGTTCGATCCGAACAGCATTCCGACGACGTCGTTGGCCGGCGTCCTCGGCCCGCCGAAAGCCTGCGTCGCCGCCTCCATCATCGTCTGCTGCTGCGCCGCCGCGAAGGCCTGGAACAGTTTCGGCCACGCCTGCGGATCCTGCAGCTGCCGCTGGATCGCCAGCGCGAACGCCGGCAGCAACGCGTCGATCGCGCTCTCCGCCTGCGGCGGCGACAGGCCGAACTGCCGTGCCATCGCCTCGGCCGGATTTCCCTGCGCCTGCCGCATGAGCTCGAAAAGATTGATCATGCCCGCGATCCGATCCCTCGCCCGATCCCCTGACGCCGGAGACTAGAAGCAATCGCCCGGTGCGACGAGTCGGAAGATGGCGTCAGTGCTTCGCGGCGCTGCGGGCGACCGCCCGCTCGACGCTGCCATAGGCGGCCCAGACCCCTGCGATGCCGAAGACCACCGCCCCGAGGCCCTGGCCGATCAGCGCGCCTCCCGCGCCGCCCATCTGCGCGCCGACGAGGGCGAACGGGACCGTGCCGAGCGTGGCCTTGCCCCAGTTGAAGCCGGTCGCGAGCAGCGGCGAGCCAAGGTTGTTGAAGGCGGCGTTGGCGACGAAAAGCGCCCCGTGGAAGATCCAGGAGCCTGCAATCACGAGGCAAAACAGCCGCAGCAGCTCGGCGGTCTCGCCCTCGGCATGGAAGATCGCGACGAGGCCGTTGCGGCCGAGCGCCAGGATCGCCCAGGCGATCAGCACCGTGCCGAGCGAGAAGAGCAGCCCGTCGGTCAGCGTCCGGCGAACGCGATCGTAGAGGCCGGCACCGAGATTCTGCCCGAAGATCGGTCCCACGGCGCCGCTGAGGGCGAAGAGGACGCAGAAGGCGACGGGGGTCAGCCGCAGGATGATGGCGTTGGCGGCGATGGCGTCGGGGCCGAACGGCGAGATGACCGCGGTCATGAACCCGTTGGCCACCGGCGGCGCGAGATTGGTCAGGACGGCAGGCCCGGCGATTGCGCCGAGCGGCCGCACGTCCTCCAGCATCTCCTTGATGTTGGGGCGGGAAACGAGATCGTGGACGCGCACGGCGCCCATCCAGCCCACGACGCAGAAGATGGCGCGGGAGAGGACGACGGCCCAGGCGGCGCCGTCGGGGCCGAGGCCGGCGCCGAAGATGAGGAGGGGGTCGACGATGGCCGTGGCGATGCCCCCGGCGAGGGTGACGTACATGGCGCGCGATGCGTCGCCGACGGCGCGCAGCACCGCGGAGTAGGCGAGGCCGAGCCCCATCAGCACGTTGGACGGCATGCTGATCATCAGGAATCGATGAGCAACGTCATGGGCTTGTCCGGTGGCGCCAAGCCAGGTGAGGAGCGGGTCGACGAGGGGCAGGGCACCCAGGCCGACGATCAGCGCGATGACCGTCATCCAGGCGCAGGACGAGCCGGCGAGGCGGCGGGCGTGGGCCCGGTCGCGGGCGCCCAGAGCGCGGGAGACCGCCGCAGCGCAGGCGATCATCAGGCCGATATTGGCCGAAGTCGTGAAGAAGAACACAGTCGTCGCGAAACCGACGCCGGCAGTCACAGTCACGTCGCCCAGCCACGAAATGTAGAGCAGGGAGACGAGATCGACGACGAACAGCGCCGTCAGCCCGATCGCTCCCGTCACCGACATCACGGTGACGTGCCGCAGGGTGGACCCGCGGGTGAACACCGCGTCGTGGCTCGGGCCCCCGCCGGGACCCCCGGCCGAAGGCGGGGAGGGCGGACGGCCGGGTGCGTTCATCGCGCGTCGTCCCGCGCGTCCACTGTCCCGGCCTCGAGCGCGGCGCTGGTCTCGGGCGACAGCGCCTTCGGCCGCGCGCGCGGCTGGGACAGCGGCTCGGGCGTGAGGCGTGGCAGCTTGGAGTAGTCGGCCGGGCGAACCATGCCCTCCGCCTGTTGCGCCGCGAGGCGCTGGCTGTCGCGCTCCAGCACGCCGGCGAGCACCTCCGTCGCGCGGTCGGGATCGACGCCGACGGCGACGAGCGAGTCGCGGCCGAACTGAAGCGCCGAGAGCAGCGTCTCGCGCATCTGGTAGTCGACGCCCGCGTTCATGAGGTCCACCGCATGGATGC
>CAZJCW010000391.1:0-3081 GCA_964544365.1 uncultured Alsobacter sp. | reverse complement strand
TCACCGACATCTTCGAGGTCGGCGACCGGGTGATGGTGCTCAAGCGCGGCGAGAATGTCGGCGACCGCTACGTCAAGCACACGAACGAGCACGAGGTGCTGGAGCTGATCGTGTCCGGCACGCCGGAAACGGCGCTGACCGCCGACGAGGCGTTGAAGCGCGCGGCCTGAACCGCCGGTCGCGCTCTTCCCGTCGCCGCGTCGTCCGGACGGACTGACGATCTTCGACTGACGCGCGGCCCGCCTTGGCGTAGGCTGGGCGGGACATCGTCCCGGAGGTTCGCCCATGGCCCGCTTCGCCCGCTTCGGAATCGCGCTGATCCTTGCCGCCGCGCCGTTCGCCGCTCCCGTCCTGGCGCAGACCGCGCCCGCCCCCGAAGCCGCGACCGGCAGGCTCGCCAAGGCGCGCGGCGAAGCCTCGCGCTACATGGTGGCGGCGGCCAACCCGCTGGCGGCGGAGGCGGGCCGGGAGATCCTGCGCGCAGGCGGAAGCGCGGTCGACGCCGCCATCGCGGTGCAGCTCGTGCTCAATCTCGTCGAGCCGCAAAGCTCCGGCCTCGGCGGCGGGGCCTTCATGGTCTACTGGGACAATGCCGCCAGGGCGGCGCTGACCCTCGACGGCCGCGAAACCGCCCCTGCCGCCGCCAAGCCTGAGCGGTTCCTCGGCGCCGACGGCAAGCCCGTGAAGTTCTACGACGCTGTCGTCGGCGGCAAGTCGGTGGGCGTGCCGGGGACGCCGAAGCTGCTGGAGGAAGCGCACAGGCGCTGGGGCAAGCTGCACTGGGCGCGCCTGTTCGAGCCGGCGATCCGCCTCGCGGAGCAGGGTTTCCCGGTGTCGCCGCGCCTCAACGGCCTGCTCGGCAAGGAGAAGTTCCTTCTCGCCGACGCCCGGGCCAAGGCGCTGTTCTACACGGCCGACGGCGCGCCTCTTCCCGTGGGCGCGACGCTGCGCAACCCGGCCATGGCCGAGACGCTCAAGACGCTGGCGGCCAAGGGCATGGGCGCCTTCTACGAGGGTCCGGTCGCCGCCGACATCGTCGAGACGGTGACGTCCCATCCGGGCAATCCCGGCGACATGACGCTGGCCGACCTCGCCGCCTACAAGGTTGAGGAGCGTTCCCCGGTGTGCGGTCGCTACCGCGCGTTCACGGTGTGCGGCATGGGGCCGCCCTCGTCGGGCGCCGTGGCCGTGCAGCAGATCCTCGGCATCGTCGAGACGCGTGACATGAGCCGCGTGAAGCCCGGCCCGGACGCCGTGCACTGGCTGTCGGAGGCGGGGCGTCTCGCCTTCGCCGACCGCGCGCTGTTTCTCGGAGACCCGGCCTTCGTGCCGGTACCGCTCGCGGGACTCGTCGATCCCGCCTATGTCGCCTCGCGTGCCGCGCTGGTGAATCCCGAGCGCTCGATGGGCCGGGCCAAGGCGGGCGAGCCGCCGCAGAAGCGCGGGTTCCTCTTCGCCCCGTCCGACGGCATCGAGAACGGCACCTCGCACATCGCCATCGTCGACGCGAACATGAATGCGGTGTCGATGACGACCACCATCGAGGACGGCTTCGGCGCGCGCATCATGACGAAGTCCGGGTTCCTCCTGAACAACGAGCTCACCGACTTCAACTTCGCTCCCGTCGAGGACGGGAAGCCCGTCGCCAACCGCGTCGAGGCCGGCAAGCGGCCGCGCAGCTCCATGGCGCCGACCATCGTCCTCGACGGTTTCGGCCGCCTCTACGCCGTGGTCGGCTCACCGGGCGGCAGCCAGATCATCGGCTACGTCGCCAAGACGCTGGTCGGGCTCCTCGACTGGCAGCTGGACCCGCAGGTCGCCGTCGACCTGCCCAACATGGGAAGCCGCAACGGGCCGACGGAGATCGAGGCCGGCACCGAGGCCGAGGCCTGGAAGGCGGCGCTGGAGGCGAAGGGGCACGAGGTGCGCGCCATCGAGATGACCTCTGGCATCCAGGCCATCGTGCTCACCCCGCGCGGCTTCGTCGGCGGGGCCGACTCGCGCCGCGAGGGCGTGGCGATCGGAGATTGAGGACGCGACGGCCCGTCGCGAACTCAGGCGACCTCCGAGCATCGTCACGCCAGGCGGTCATTGCCTGGCGGGACCAGACGATGTGGACGGTGTGCAGTCCGGCGCGAACGACCTGACGCAGCGGGGCCGGATCTCACGCTAGATCGCGGTGCGCTGCCTCAGGGCGGCCACCAGCGTCCCCTCGTCGAGATAATCGAGTTCGCCGCCGACGGGGACGCCGTGGGCGAGGCGCGTCACCGCGACGCCGTACGGGGACAGGAGGTCGGTCACGTAGTGCGCCGTCGTCTGCCCGTCGACGGTGGCGTTGAGGGCGAGAATGACCTCGCGCACCTCGCCGGCGGCGACGCGCGCGACCAGCCGGTCGAGATTCAGGTCCTTCGGGCCGACGCCGTCGAGCGCCGACAGCGTGCCGCCCAGCACGTGGTAGCGGGCCTTGATCGCCTGCGCGCGCTCCAGCGCCCAGAGGTCCGAGACGTCCTCGACCACAACCAGGATGGACCCGTCGCGCCGCGGGTCCGCGCACAGCGTGCACGGGTCCGACGTGTCGACATTGCCGCATGTCGTGCACACCACGATCCGCTCCGCCGCCACCCGCATCGCCTCGGCGAGCGGCGCGAGCAGCTGCTCGCGCTTCTTGATGAGGTGCAGGGCGGCGCGGCGCGCCGAGCGCGGCCCGAGGCCGGGCATGCGCGCGAGCAACTGGATCAGGCGCTCGATCTCGGGCCCGGCGACGGCGGCCATGGTGGACGTGCCGTCAGAACAGCTTCAGGCCGGGCGGGATCGGCAGGCCGGCCGTGAGCGATGCCATCCGCTCCTGCGCCGCCTGGTCGGCCTTGGTGCGCGCGTCGTTGATGGCGGCGACGAGCAGGTCCTCGAGGATTTCCTTTTCCTCCGGCTTCATCAGGCTCTCGTCGATCGTCACGGACTTCACGGTGCCCTTGGCCGAGCGGACCACCTTCACCATCCCGCCGCCGGACGCGCCTTCGACGTCGATGGTCTCGAGTTCGTCCTGGAGCGAGGCCATCTTGGCCTGCATCTCCTGGACCTTCT
>CAZJCW010000390.1:0-3083 GCA_964544365.1 uncultured Alsobacter sp. | reverse complement strand
AGTTGTCGCCGCTGACGTAGACGGACCAGAGCTTGTCGGAGATGTAGCGATCCATGCCGACCTGAGCCGCACGTTCAACCGCGTTTCGACGGGCCGAGTGGTTCTGCTCGGGATCGTGCCGGGCATTGGTGTCGATCAACGCGAGCCGCGTGATGCGCGCGGGCGCCTGGGCGATCATCTCCAGCGCGACGATTCCGCCGAGCGAAAAGCCCGCCAAGGCGAAGCGTTCGGGCAACCCGGCGAGCAGCCGGCGGGCCATCGCCACCGTGGTCTCCTCTCCGACGAGTGGTCGCACAATGACGGGCCTGTGCAGCAGGCGACAGATCACTGGCTGCCAGACCCGCTCGTCGCACAGCGTACCGGGCAGAAGAACCAGCGGCTCGATCGCGTGCCCTTCCGCGTCTTGCGGCTCCCAGGACTCGCCGAGAAGGACGGTGGCCATGGCGGTCAGGCCCCCTGCCCTCGCGCAGCGGCGATGGCGGCCTTCGAGGCCTTCGACAGCAGGCCCACGTCGTTGCCGGGCGTCACCAACGTGAAGCCCTCGCGGATGCGACGCGCGGCGGCCTCGCCGGAGGAGCAGAAGATCCCGGCCACTTGGCCTGCCGCGCGGGTCTTTCGACAGAGGGAGAGGATGGTATCGGCGACCTCCACGTCCTCGGGCTCGGCCGAGGGACGGCGGCCCATGGCGAGGGACAAATCGTTGGGTCCGACATAGATGCCGTCGAGGCCGGGCACAGCAAGGATGTCATCGGCATTGTCGATGGCCTCGCAGGTCTCGAGCATGGCAAGCGCCAGGATCTCCCTGTCGGCGTGATCGAAATAGTCAGGTCCTCCGTAGAGCAGGCCGCGAGCCGGGCCGAAGGAGCGTTGGCCGGCCGGCGGATAGCGGCAGGCTGAGACGAACAGCGCAGCTTCCGTAGCCGTCGAGATCATCGGGCAGATGATGCCGTAGGCGCCGGCGTCGAGCAGCTGCATCACGAGCGCCGGTTCATTGCGGGAGACGCGCGCCAGCGGCACGGCCGGCGTAGACGCGATTGCCTGGAGCATCGCCACGGCGGCGTCGAAGGCAATCATGCCGTGCTGCAGATCGACGGTCACGCTGTCGAAGCCCTGGTGGCCCATCACCTCGGCCGAATAGGCCGAGGGGATTGCCAGCCAGGCGTTGACGGCGGGCGTACCCGTCTCTGCAAGCTGCCGGAGCCTGTTGGGGCGCACGGGATCAGAGCTTGCCCATGGCGTAGACCGGCAGCAGGTCCGCGCGCGCGATGAAGCCGCTCTTGTCGACAGCGCGGCCCATGGCGCGAGCCGCCTCCAGCACCTCCGGCGCCCATTCCGGCGTCTTGCGGCCGTCGCCTGCCGTGACCACGACCACCTCGGCGTCGGTGTCGCCGAGATTGCGGATCTGGCGCCAGGCGTGGGCCGGGATAGATGCCGTGTCCCAGGGGCCGGCCTGCATCTCGACCTCTTGCCCAGGGCCGTTCAGAGTCACGCCGACGGTACCGGTCAGGACCTGGAGCACCTGCTTCTCCTTGACTCGGAAGCGGGAGACCGCCTGGCCCGGGGGCAACTTCAGCCACTCGATCGAGAAGCCGTGGGGGTTCGTGATCTTGGGGGCATGGTTGCGGTCCTGGCTCAGGCCGAAGCCGATGACCGGCGCCATCTGCGACGAATGCCCGGGCAGACAGCTGTCGAGCAGGGCGTCCTTCGACCAGTCGCGCTCCTCACGGGTGACGACGCGCTGTCGCATCTCTTCCACCGTGTAGCGGCGCAGTTTGGCGATCTCCTCGTCCGGCATGGTCTGGATCAGGTCCTCGTCCGCAGGCTTGGGCTGACCCTTGGTGGTGTCGACGAGGAAGTTGTCCTTGGTCAGATAGAGGCCGTACTGGGCGGCCTCCTTGATGATGGAGGGGTGCCAGATAATGCCGCCCGTGTCGTCGCCGCCGAGCGTCGTGAAGATCCAGCCGTCGTCCGGCCCGACATTCGTGAAGCCGCGGAAGATCCACGTCGGCACAGAGACGATATCGCCGGCCTTGCCGACGATCTCGCCGTCATCTCCGTTCGGCCCCCAACGGAACTTCCACTCGCCCTTGAAGACGAGGAACACCTCGGCCGTAAAGTGGATGTGCAAGTTGTTGGTAATGCCGTGCGGCATAGCGGCGGCACCGACGTTGAAGCCATGCGGCTCACGCAGGTTGATGACCTGATCGGTGGAGGTCGTCACGCCCGGGCCGATCATCGAGTAGTTCTGCTTCAGGTGGGAGCCGGGCTTCTTGCAGTCGATGAAGGCAACCGTGCACGAGACGTACTGGTCGCGACTGATGAGGCGCTCCTTCGCCTCCTTGGCGGTAACGACGATATCGGTCATGGCGATCCTCTTTCCTCAAAGGCGAATTCGATTTTCGGTAACGGCATCGAACAGGTAGACACGCTGGAGGTCGACGGCGATGCCGACCACTTCGCCGATCTCGCAACGGAAGTGACGGTCGCCGCGCGCACAGACATGCTTGCCGCCGACGGTGAAGGTGATGAGCGTGGACTCTCCGGTGAGTTCGGAGGAATAGACGGGGGCGTCGATCACGCCCTGCCCCGGACCGACGACCCGGAGGTCTTCTGGACGGATGCCAAGGACGACACCGGGAAGCGAACCGCCGCCGATGCCGGGCACGGCGACGCCATCGGCCCGGAATGCGCCGTCGACGAGGTCGCCGCGGATGAGGTTCATGCTTGGCGAGCCGATAAAGCCCGCGACGAACATGTTCGCCGGATCGTTATAGACCTCCTCCGGGGGCGCTAGCTGCTGCATCTCGCCCTTGTTCATGACACCTACCCGGGTGGCGAGCGTCATTGCCTCCATCTGGTCATGAGTGACGTAGATCGTGGTGATGCGCAGCTCGTGGTGCAGGTGCTTCAGTTCCGCGCGCATGGTCACGCGGAGCTTGGCGTCGAGGTTCGACAGCGGCTCATCCATGAGAAAGACCCGGGGCGTGCGCACCAGCGAGCGGGCGAGCGCTACGCGCTGGCGCTGGCCGCCGGAGAGCTGCGCGGGCTTGCGCTCCAGAAACGACCCCAACTCGACCTTGGCG
>CAZJCW010000389.1:0-3104 GCA_964544365.1 uncultured Alsobacter sp. | reverse complement strand
CCGGCAAGAGCCTGGACGTTGTCGTCGCCCGCCGTGCCGGAGAGGGCATCGGCATCCGCCGTCGCCACCAGCGCGACCGCCGGGAGAACCGGTGCCGGGGGAGGCGTGACCGTGCCGGAGCCCGATCCATTGCCCGAACCCGAGCCCGAACCCGAGCCATTGCCGGCCGAGGTGTCGTCGCCGCCGGACGTGTCGTCGCCGGAAGAGGTGCCGCCACCGCCGTTCGAGGTGTCACCGTCCGTTTCGTCTTCCGTTTCGCCGTCCTGCGAACCGTTGTCGTCCGTCGCGCCTCCGTTGTCGCCGGCTCCGGTCTCGCCGCCGGTCTGGCCGTCTTCGGTGCCGCCTTCGCCCTCGTTTCCGCCGGTTCCGTTGTCGTCGGCCGGACCCGGTACGTGGAAGATGTCGTTCGACAGGCCCTCGAGCCCGGTGTTGCGCGCCACGATCCTGGCGAACGTGACCTCCTCGACATTCGCCTGGTACAGGTCGAAATTGTCAAAGCGATCAAGGTAGTAGAACCGGTCGGCTTCCTGCAGCCGGTCGAACTGCTCGTGCAGGACGACCCAGAAGGTCTGGCCCACCATGCCGCCGTTGATGTGCTTCTCGGCCAGGCCGCCGACCCAGAGGTCCACCCGGTCGATGCCCCGCACGGTCGTCCCGCCCACCAGCTCGATATCCGGGTTCGCCGCCGTGAAAGCCGCGATTTTCTCCGGCGTATCGAGAACGAGATCGGGATAGGCCTGCCGGAACTGCGCGATGACGGAGTTCGACAGCCCGTTCCGCTGCTGGAAATCCTCCCATGAGGAGTAGGGCGACAGGTCGCCCGCATAGGACACCGCTTCCGCGACATACGAGTTCTGCGACGCGGCAAGGTCCGCACGCACCTGGTTCAGCGTGCCCAGCCCCACGTCGCGCCCGCGCGCCACGTTGAAGGAGAACAGGTCGGCATTGATGCGAACGAGGTCGTTGCGCACCGCGTCGACGATGTTGAAGTCGACCTCCTCGGCCGCCTGGGTCGCGATGCCGCCGATGATCGAGTTGGCGCCGAGCTGCGCGTAGCCGTCCTTCGGCACATAGCCGTACTGGGCGAGGGTGGAGAGGGGCGCGGTGAACACGCCTTCCTCGTTGCTGGGGTTCAGGAAGGCGTCGAACAGCGCGACGTCCTTCGGCTGGCCGTTCTCGTCGAGCACCGTGATGGTCTGGCCGATCAGCGAATGGCCGACGCGGTACACGGCCGCGGCGAACTCGTGCGAGATTCCGGCTTCGGCGTCGGGATTGTACTCCTTGAAGCCGTGGTCGCCGTCGCCGCGGATGCCGCCGATCAGCGCGTCGGCGAACTCGGTGAAGACGACGCGCTGGTACTCGGCCTCGTTGATCGCCTTGGCCGCCTCGAACACCTCCTCGGCGGTGCCTTCGAAGCCGTTGGCCAGCAGGTTCTCGACGTGGAAGTTGTGGTTCCGCGCCCAGATCGTGTGCATCGTCGTCAGCGTGACGTTTTCGTTCACGCGTCCGTCGCCGGCCACCACGTGGTCGAGCAGGTTGATGTAGGGATTGGTGTCGAGCAGCAGGGCGTGGCCGGTGCCCATGAAGTTGCCGGCCATCTCCCGCACGACCGCGGCATCATACGAGCCGTCCGGCTTCACGAGCGTCGCGTAGTACGCGCGGAACGTCGTTTCCCCGCCGACGAACTGCGGTCCGGTGAAGACCGTGTCGTTCTCCCAGTGCTCGGCGATCAGCTGGCGCAGCGTCGGCAGCAGCTCGTAGGTCGGGTTCGACGGGTCCGCCCCACCGAAGAACAGCTTCGACGTCACGCCGCCGTTGCCGTCGCCCTGGCGCAGGAACGTCCCGACGACCTCGTTCGACCCGTAGGCCTGGTTCTGGTCGACGAAGGCCGTGATCTTGTTCAGGTGCTGCGGCGTGCCTTCCGTATCGATGAACGCGACGCTGCCGCGCGTCAGGTCGGCCGGGTTGTTCGTCATCGGCGTGCGGCCGGAGCCCGGCTGGTCGATGACGATCGTTCCGTTGCCACCCTTCGGCAGGAAGTCGAGGCCGTGGTCGAAGTACTGGCCGAACGCCATGAACAGGATGTTCGCGCCGTTCGCCTGCTTGCCGAGGTCGAGCTCCTGCGAGCCGAGGATGTTGCTGAGGAGGCGCGGGTCGAGGCCGTCGAAGATCGGGTTGAGCGCCCGGTTTCCGTCGGTGCCGCCGACGCCGTAGCGCGCCTCGGTCAGGCGCAGGAACGGCGTGTCGGCCGCGCCGTCGAGCGCGTCCGACTGGTCGTTCCCGGCCCCCGAGAGGTCGCGGACTCCGGTGACGATGTCATCGTCACCGGGGATCGAGTCGCCGCGGACGATCGCCTGCAGCAGGTCGATGTCGCTGGCCGTGAGGACGAAGGGTTGCGCCACGGCGACGTCGTCGCTGACGGCCGCTGTCGTCTGGAACAGCGCGGTATCGCCGTCCTCGGCAGCGTCGGGAGCGTTCTGGTCAAGCATGGCGAACCTCTTTGTCTCGCAAGGGAACACGGCGCAGTTACGCAGCGCCGTCGGCAAGGCCGCCGCTCGACCCCAGGAGCGCCGCGATACGCAACGCCGGCGTCCTGAGGTTGAGTTAAACGTTCATTGCCACTTGTGAGGTTTATTCCAGAGGCGCTCATCACTCCGAAAGCATCGAAGGTCCATCACCCCGTTCGGTCTCAAGGTCTACCTCTTCGCCGCGGGTCCGACGATTTCGACGACCATGGTCCTAGGCGTCGAGGGCCGACGGCTCGCCTCCGGGGGCCGGTCGTCGATGCGAAAAGACGGTCCGGCGAAACAACAAAAACATAACGATTGCAGAGAATTGCTGCAGGACCTCAAGCAAGCGTCCCGCACGCAGCCGCACCTCGGCCGGGTGGACGTCCGAAGGTCTGTCCACCCGTTCGCCGGAGGGTCGGGAAGCCGGCCGTTTCGACGGTCGGCGCCTTAACGTTAAGGAGCGATTGCGCCTTCAGCCGGCCGTGTCTCCGGCGCGAGGGCGTCACCGAGGCACTCAATGATCGCGGGACTGGGTCACCGCGGGGGTGGAGATTCGGTCGACATAGGCGATCCCGATCGCCGACAGGATGAACA
>CAZJCW010000388.1:0-3119 GCA_964544365.1 uncultured Alsobacter sp. | reverse complement strand
GGACGCCAGGAGTCCCGAATCCTTGGTGACGCTGCCGCAGAATTTGCGACTGGGCCTGACCGGACGGTGAGGCGTTCCGTTCCGGTTTGGCGCGATCAACCATATGCGGCCACTGTCGCAGTTTGATCCAGGGCGGACAGGAGGCGAGGTCTGTTCCAGGGCTGGACAAGGGCTCCACGCTGTCCATCACGAAGGAGCGCGGTCGCCGAGGACTCCAGGCCAGGCAGGAACGGCGCGATCAGCGCCCGACCTCGACGATGTCCTTCAGGTCGGGAAACAACACCGCCCTGCACCGGTCGAGGCGGCTTTCGCGGCTCGCGTAGTTGGCCTGGGCGACCTTCTGGCGGACCTCCTTTTCGAGCAGCGAAGCCATCGACTCGGAGCCTTTGCGGTTCAGCTGGCGGGCGCGCTCCAGAGACTTCGTCGAGAACTCCGCCCAGGCCTTCATGGCCGCGACTTCGTCCGGGCCCTTGTCGCATCCTGCGTCCCAGGCGCGGCGGAACTTGGCGTAGAGAGCATCGGTCGGGACGTCGACGCCGCCGAAGTGCTTCGCCATCTCGCCCATGGCCTCGTACTGGGCCGCCACGGCCTCGAGGCTCTTCTGGGCGACGACGAGCTGCTTGCGGTTCCAGACGTCCTTGAGGCGGGCGATTTCCACTTCGATCAGCGGGATCGACTTGCGCCGGTAGAGTTCCTCCTTCTGCTTCAGAAGGGCCTGGTCGCGCGCGATCTCCGCTTTCACGACGTCGATCTGGACGGTCGCGAGCATGGTCTGGTAGCCGAAGGAGCGGCCGTAATCGACGAACATCATGACCGCGACCTGGCGGTCGCTGACCGGCTTCGAGGCGTCCTCGCTGCCGGCCCGGGCCAGGGTCGTGACCAAGGCGGACGACAGGATCAACACCGCGGCAACGGCCGGGCGCAGTCCGGCGGGAGCCCTTCGCGCGGGCCTGGCTGGCATGGTGCCCACCGGGATCATTGGCCGAACAGGCGCACCACGCCGCCGCCGCCATGGACGTTGATCGTCTGGCCGCTGACCCAGCCGCTGGCCGGCGAGCACAGCCACAGCATCGCGTTGGCCACGTCCTCGCCCCGGCCCGGCCGGCCCGTCAGGGTGTCGGGGTGCAGCATGCGCTGCTGCATGGCCTCGTCGATCCCCGCGTCGGCGTAGCCCGCGGTCAGCACGGTCCCGATCAGCACGGAGTTCACGCGCACCTTTCGCGCCAGGAGATGGGCCAACGACACCATCATCTGGTTGAGGGCAGCCTTGGCCGTGCCATAGGCCAGGATGTCGTAGGCCGGAACCGCGGACGAGAAGGAGCCGGAATTGGTGATCGTGGGGTTCCTGGCCTTCAGAAGGTGCGGCAGGCACGCCATGCTCATGCGGTAGGCGCTGATCGTGTTGAGCCGGTAGGAGGCAACGAAGTCTTCATCGCTGATCGCCGTCGGGTCCTCGTGGCGCCCGCCCCAGCCGACATTGTTGACGAGCGTCGAGATGCCGCCGAAGGCCACCGCGGTGGCGGCCACGACCGCGTCGATCTGGTCGGCCTTGGTGACGTCGCAGGCCATCCCGCGACACGCGCTGCCCGTCTCGGCCGCGATCGCCGCCGCCGTCTCCTGGGCCCTGGCCCCGTTGAGGTCGGCGATCATCACGCTGGCCCCGGCCCCCGCCAAGGTGCGGGCGATGGCCGCGCCGATATTCTGGGCGCCGCCCGTGATGAGAACCGAGTGCCCCGACATGCGGAACTCGGCGAAGGCATCGAAGCCCATGGGTCTCCTCCCGTCCTGGTGCTTGGGGCGGCGATCGTCAGTCGAGTTCCTGCACGCCGCCGCCACTGACGGTGAGCACCTGCCCGCTGATCCAGCTGGAGGCGGGCGCGCACAGGAACAGCGCCGCATTGGCGATGTCGGCGGGCTCGCCGAGCCGGCCGAGCGGCGTGTGGCGCAACATCGCCGTCTCGATCTGCGGCGTCAGCACGGACGCCAACGCGTCGGTCCGGATCGCGCCCGGCGCGATGGCGTTGACGCGGATGTTCTTCGGGCCGAGATCGAAGGCCACGTTGCGGGTGAGATGGTTCACCGCCGCCTTCGAGGCGCCGTACGAGGCCATCCGCCGGTTCTTGTTCTCGCCAGCCATCGAGGAAATGTTCAGCACAGCGCCGTGCCCGGCCGCCTCCATGTGCGGGGCGGCCAGCTGGGTCAGCCGGAACAGCGAGAACACGTTCAGGTCGAACGCCCAGGTGAAGTCGCCCATGGGCATGTCGAAGGGCTTCGGCCCCCCGCCGCCGGCGTTGTTGACCAGGATCGTGAGCCTGCCGAAGGTCTCGATGGTGCCGGCGACGGCGGCCTCGAGCTGCTCGTGCTGCGTGACGTCGCATGGCAGGGCCAGGGCCCGCCCGCCGGCGGCCTCGATGGCGGCGGCGACGGCCCTCGCGTCGTCCTGCGTGCGGTCGGTCACGACGACCTTCGCGCCCGCCGCCGCGAAGGTGAGGGCGATGGCGCGGCCGATGCCGGCGCCGGCACCGGTGACGAGGGCGACGTCTCCATCGAGACGAAAGAGCGACGGGTCGAACATGGGCCATCTCCTGCCCACGACGCTCTACGCCCGCCACTCCCGCGGCAAGGCCTGACCTGCTCACCGCGAGCGTTCTGTTCCCTCTATGATCCGGCTCATCCTCTCTGCCATCCGCAGCACCCGATCCATGGAACGGCTGTCGAGAGCAGCGATGTCAGCGCTGTCCTCGCGCGCCACGGCGGCGCCGTCGCGCGTCGCCAACATCCAGAGGCCGGAGGCTTTCGGTTCGACCCAGCCTCGGGCCCTGAGCTTGTCGAGCTTGCGTCGGACTGTCTGGCGCGGAATGCCCGTGATGTCGGCAATGCGCGAGGCATTGATGCCCAGTGCCGCCGGCACGGCCCGGGCCACCAGCGATCCGTCCGGCTGAGCGTCCAGCAGGGCGCGTACGTACACCTGACCCAGGACGGCGAAGACGAGCATCTCCTGCAGGTCTCCTTCGAAGACCCGGCAGCAGTCGGACAGGTGCTCGGTCAGGAACTCGACATAGTAGTAGCGCAGCTGCAGGGCGCGCTCCGCGGCAAGAGGCGTTCGGCTCGGAATTATC
>CAZJCW010000387.1:0-3134 GCA_964544365.1 uncultured Alsobacter sp. | reverse complement strand
AGCGCGCCATGGTGGTCTACGATCTGCCGCTCAACGAGGTGGTGTTCGACTTCTACGACCGCCTGAAGTCGATTTCGAAAGGCTACGCCTCCTTCGACTACCACCTCACCGACTACAAGATCGGCGACCTTGTGAAGATGTCGATCCTCGTCAACGCCGAGCCCGTCGACGCGCTGTCCATGCTGGTCCATCGCACGCGGGCCGAAATGCGCGGGCGCGCCATGTGCGAGAAGCTCAAGGAACTCATCCCGCAGCACCTGTTCCAGATCCCGATCCAGGCGGCCATCGGCGGGAAGATCATCGCCCGCGAGACGATCTCGGCCCTGCGCAAGGACGTGACGGCGAAGTGCTACGGCGGCGACATCTCGCGCAAGCGCAAGCTCCTCGACAAGCAGAAGGAGGGCAAGAAGCGCATGCGCCAGTTCGGTCGCGTCGAGATCCCCCAGGAAGCCTTCATCGCCGCGCTGAAGATGGACAGCTGAGCGGCGGACGCCGTCAGAACGACCGCGACATCGACAGGATGAACGACATTCCAGTCGATGACGGCACCAGCGGGATGCCGGACTTCAGGCGCGCATAGCCCAGTTCGGCGGTGAGCGAGAAGTCGTCGACGGGCTCCCACGTGACGTTGGCGGCACCGCGCGTCGACTTGAGGCGGCCGTTGCCGGCGGTGTTCGGGATGTCGAGGCTGACATAGGAGAGGAACGCGGCCGAACTCCAGCGTTCCGCGAACTGCCAGTTGGCGACGGCCGCGGCGTTCCAGCCGCGCCCGCGCTCGGCGACGTCGGCCGACAGGATCGTTCCGATGGGCAGCCGGAAGACGCTCGTCGTCGTGTTCACGCCGAGATAGCCGAGCGCCTTGTCCGACCAGGCCGCCTGCGCGATGACGTAGCTGCCGTCGTTCTTCGTCGGCAGGTCGACCTTCAGGCTCGCCAGCGCCGCGATTCCCTGGATCGCGTCGACGCCGGCATTCGACACCCGTGTTTCCCGCCACGCCGTGGAGAGCGTGAGGTCGAACGGCGCGGCCGTCCAGCGAAAGCGGCCCACGAGGTCCGGCATCGACATTCCGGCATAACCGGTCAGCGTGACGCGCCTGTAGGTGTTGTCCTCCGCCGAAACGGACACCGTCATGGCGTCGGACGGCCGCCAGACATAGCCCAGCAGCGTCGGCGACTGCGAGGAGGCAAGCGCGCGGAAGGAAAACTCGTCCGCCGACCAGGCGTCGAAGAAGGACGTCTCCATCCCGGCGACGACGGGGCCGAACTGGATCGACGCCTCCGAGACGCTGGGACCGGAGGTGCCGAACTCCAGCGACAGCCGGGTGATGATGTCGCCCCATGGGCCCGGTGCCACGTGCCCCCATTCGAACGTGCCCTGGTTGTCGAAGGTCGTCGTGTTCAGGCTGCGCCCGAAGGCGCCCGCCAGCCCGGACAGGCGAAGCCAGGACAGCGTCACGCCGAAGTCGACCGTCGCGCCGACCTTGACGCAGCCGTCGCCGGCCTTCAGCCCGCCGGACGCCTCGTCGGAGTCGTCATCGTCGTCATCATCGTCGTCGTCCGCGGAATCGTCGTCGTCGCCCGAGCCATCATCGTCGTCGTCATCGTCATCGTCGGCCGCGACCGGGGCGGTGAGATCGTCCGGCACGTCATAGGTGCAGGCCTGCAGCGCGGGAGGTTTGGGCGCCGCCTTGCGCGGCGTCGCCGCCCACGCGGATGCCGGGGCGAGCGCGGCACAGCTCGCCAGCAGCGCCGCCGCCACGGCCGGGCGAAGGCGCGGAGGCGCCAGGGAAGCACCCGGTTGACCCGCCGCGGCCCATGGTCTTGTCTCGGATCCGGACGCAGGGAGGAACCACATGCCGAAAGCCTACATCATCGCGCGCGTCACGGTCGACGATACCGTGAGCTACGCCGAATACGCGAAGGGCGCGTTCGCCGCCATGCAGAAATACGGCGCCCGCATCCTCGCCCGGGGCGGACGCTCCGAGGCGCTGGAGGGCGAGATCCGGCCGCGCAATGTCATCCTCGAGTTCGAAAGCTACGAGCAGGCCAAGCGCTACTTCACGTCGCCCGAGTACCAGGCCGCCCGCAAGCACCGCGAGGCGGGCAGCAAGGGCGACTTCATCGTCGTCGAGGCCTACGAGGGAGAGCAGCCATGACCAGGGCCTACTGGATCGCGCGGGTCGACGTCACCGACCCGCAGGCCTACGAGGCCTACCGGACCGCCAACGCGGCGGCCTTCGCCAAGTACGGCGCCCGCTTCATCGTGCGCGGCGGGCGGCACGAGGTGAAGGAAGGCGCGGCACGATCACGCAACGTCGTCATCGAGTTCAAGGATTACGACACGGCCGTGGCGTGCTACGAGTCTCCCGAGTATCAGGCGGCGATGAGTCATCGCTTGGGAGCCTCGACTGGCGACCTGATCATTATCGAGGGCTACGACGGACCTCAGCCCTCCTGAAAGCGAAAATGAAGCGCGAGCTGGCAGACGGGATCACGATCCGCTTTGGCGCGGTCGACGAGGCGCCGAGGCTTGCGCTGCTCGCACGGCGGGCCGGCGACCCGGTGGAGGCCGAGATCATCGACGCCTTCGCCGCCGCAGGCCGCGTCTTCGTCGCTCAGGATCTCGACGGCGACACGCCCATCGGGCTGGCGGCCGTCGGCGAGCTCGACGGCATGCTCGCGGTCGAAAGCCTCTGCGTGCTGCCCGACTGGCGCGGGCGCGGCGTCGGCTCGGCGTTGCTGACCAGCGTGGAGGAGTACGGCCGCTGGGCCTTCTTCGTCCAGGCGCTGATCGTGCCGCGCACCGCCCCGGCCGCGGAGTTCCTGTTCCGGCGGGGCTGGCTCGCCATCGATCCCGGCCGCATGCCGTCCGACGTCGCCCGCCTCGGCGACGGCAACGCTGTCCTCACCCGCCGCCTCTAGCCACCCGTCGTCCCGGCGCGCCGAAGGCGCGGGAAGGGGACCCAGGTGCCGACGCACCCGGCTTCGAACGGCCGCCGGAACAGTCCGCGCCGCCTCCCGGCATCCACTCCCCCCTCCGGGAGCGCCGCCCGGCCGGCAAACCCACTCCACGGCCCCCGCGCCGTGCATCTACCCATCGCGAGGCGCACCCCTGGATCCCCTTCCCCTCCGCGG
>CAZJCW010000386.1:0-3136 GCA_964544365.1 uncultured Alsobacter sp. | reverse complement strand
CAAGATCACCGAACTGGCGGTCCGCGACGTGGTGCATGGCCGCGAGGTGAAGAACCAGGAGGCGCTGGCCAATCCCGAGGCGCTCGCACTGTTCCGGGATCTGCCACAGCTCAGGACCTGATCTGCCGGGCGGCAGGACGGGCGCTTCAGGCCCGTGCCAGCGCCGCCGCCTCCTCGACGGCCTTCGCCTCCGGCGGCGTCGCGGGGGAGGACACGCGCATCAGCGCGACAACCGGCACGATGCCCACGGCGACGATGGTGAGCGCGGCAAGCGCGCCTTCCTCGAACGCGCCGCGCGACGCCTGGGCGTAGAGCAGCGTCGCGAGGGTATCGACGTTCAGTGGCCGCAGCAGCAGGGTCGCCGGCAGTTCCTTCATGGCGTCGACGAACACAAGCAGGGCCGCCGAGATCAGGGCCGGCCTTGCCAGCGGAAGATGGATTTCACGCAGGACCCCTCCGGGACGCCGTCCGAGCGTCCGGGCCGCATCGTCGATGTGGCGCGAAATCCCGCTCATGCCGCTTTCGATCCCGCCGGACGCGATCCCGAGGAAGCGGATCGTATAGGCGATGACGACGGCCGCACCGCTGCCGGTGAGGATGAGTCCGGGCGAGACGCCCGTAAGGCTCCGCCAGGTGTTGGCAATGACGTTGTCGGCCGTGGCCAGTGGCCAGAGAAGGCCGACGGCCAGGACCGTCCCGGGTAAGGCGTAGCCCAGTGCCGCGATCCGTCCGAGCACGGCCACCGTCGGCCGGCGGACGAGCCGGACCGCGGCCGCGACCAGCGAGCCGAGAATGAGGACGATGGCCGTCGCCGTTCCGGCCAGCGCCAGGCTGGCGATCAGCGCACCGACGATATCGTCCGGGATGCCGCCGCGCAGCGCGCGCAGGATCGCCTCCCTGGCGAGGTAAGCGACCGGGGCCAGGAAACCGGCGACGATGGGCAGCGCGCACAGGACCGTCGCAGCCCAGCCGGCCAGGCCGGGGAGCGGGAGCGGAGCCACCGGTCGGGGCCGCTTGATCGATCCCGTGAAGCTCCGCCCGCCGCGGGCGCGCGCCTCGATCCAGAGGATCGCGACGACGAGAAGCAGCATCACGCAGGCGATCTGCGCCGCACCCGGCAGGCTGCCGCGGTTGAGCCACGTCGCATAGATCGACACGGTCAGCGTGCGGACCCCGAGATACTCGCTCGCGCCGATGTCGTTCAACGTCTCGAGGAGCGCCAGCGACAGGCCAAGCGCGACGGCAGGCCGCGCAAGCGGCAGAGCGATCGTGCGAAAGGTTTCCCACGGGCCGGCCCCCAGCGTGCGGGCGGCTTCGAGCAGGTTCGCGCTCTGGACGGCGAAGAGGGCCCGGGCCGTCAGGTAGACGTAGGGATAGAGGACCGCGCCCAAGATGAGGATCGCCCCCGGCATGGAGCGAACCTCCGGAAACCAGTACTCCGCCTTTGTCCGATACCCAGCCAGGCCGCGCAGCGCCGACTGGACGGGTCCGAGCGGCTCCAGAAGTTCGACATAGACGTAGGCGACGATGTAGGTCGGCACCGCGAGCGGTAGCACGAGGCCGGCCGCCAGCAGGTCGCGCAGCGGAAACCGGTAGGCGGTGACGAGCCAGGCGGCGCCCACGCCCAGCAGTGTCGTGACGACGGCCACGCCCGCGAGCAGCACGGCCGTGTCCGCGAGCGCAACGGGCAGGACATTGGCACCGACGTGGCGCAGCGTGGATCCATCACCCCCGAGCGCGATCAGGAACAATGCGATCACCGGTGCGCTGACGATGGCCGCGGCCATCCACGCGCCCACTATCAGGACGCGTCCGCCGCCGTCGGACGCGCGTCTCCCGGGACGATTCATCCCGGAAGAACTTGCAGCCTTGGCAGGGCGGGGGGGCGACACGTCAGTCGATCATCAATTGTCGAAGCCGACCTGGTCGACCATCTCGCTTGCGGTCTTGCGATTCCTGGCGACGTCGCTCAGCGCGATGGTGTCCGGGTTGATCGGGCCTGCAATCTTTTCCGTCGCGCTGCCACCGGCACCCTTCCGGATCGGGTACTCGTAGTTGAGGTCGGCGAGGATGCGCTGGCCGGCATCCGACGTCATGAACGCGATCAGCCGGACTGCGGCGTCCTTGTTCGGCGCGTTTCTGGCCAACGCCGCACCGGACACGTTCACATGCGTGCCGCCCCCGGCGAACCGCGAATCCAGGACCTTGATCGCTTCGCCCCACTGCTTTTCCGACGCATTCGTTCCGTTGCGCATCAGGCCCACGTAATAGGTGTTGCCCACGCCGATGTCGCAGACGCCCGCCAGGATGTCCTTTGCCACGTCGCGGTCGCCGCCTGACGGCTTCTTGGCGAGGTTCGACTTGACGCCCCTCATCCACTCCGCGGCCTTTTCAGGTCCCATGCGGGATACGGCGGCCGAGAAGAGTGACACGTTGTAGGGATGCTGGCCGGACCGGATGCAGATCTTGCCCTTCCACTTGGGGTCTGCGAGCTCCTCGTAGGTGATCGAATCCTGCTTCACCCGATCCTTCGACGCATAGACAACGCGCGAACGCAGAGTCGTCGCGAACCAGTGGCCGGCCGGGTCGCGCAGCGCCGCTGGGACGGCGCCGATGATCGCCGGATCCGTGACCGGCTGCGTGATTCCCATGTCGACGGCGCCCGCAAGCTTTGCGACGTCGACAAGCACGATGACGTCGGCGGGAGAATTCTGGCCTTCCGCCTTCACGCGTTCCTCGAGCCCGTTCGTCAGGAACACGGCGTTGGCCTTGATCCCGGTTTCCTTCGTAAAGGCGTCGAGCACGGGCTTGATCAACGCCGGCTCGCGCGAGGTGTACACGTTCACCTCGGCGGCAGCGGTCATGGTGGCCCATGCCGTCGTTGCGAAAAGGACGGCGGGAACGAGATGCTTCAATCTCATGGCTAGGCTCCTGTCACAGGGTTCAAGGCCCTGTCTCGGTAGGGACGATGAGCCCGTATCACCCGCGAGATCACGCCGGTCAACAAAAAACGTCGTAATATCAATAGTTTGTAGCATTTCTAAACTACGCAGTCCGGAACTGTTCCAGAGTTCGTGCGTCAAGTCGTTGATAGACGGACGGTTGGTCCGCGATCCCCGCGTCGAACGCCCAGCGA
>CAZJCW010000385.1:0-3182 GCA_964544365.1 uncultured Alsobacter sp. | reverse complement strand
CGATGACGTGCCTGGCGTCGGCCGTCACGATCCCGTCGGCGGCGGCGACCTGCGCCTCGCCGAGATTCTCGAGACGCTGCGCGGTCTCGCCGAGCGTCCGGATGGCGGTCGAGTAGCCGCGCACGGCGTCGTCGAAGCGGCCCATCTGCATGTAGAACGGCGAGACGACCTCCCAGCCGCGCCCGTCGTCGGGGTTCGCGGCAAGGTGCTTCTCGATCTTCGACAGCGCCTGCGCGAACTCCATGTCCTCCGGCGCCTCCTGCTGGCGCGCCGCGAGCGGCTGGGCCGGCATGTCGGGCCGGCCGACGGAGAGATAGAGCGGGAGGCTGATCAGGGGAACGCCGAGCAACACGGCGATCGCCGAGGCGCGGCGCCGGAAGGTCCCGTCCGCCATGGCGGCGTCGGGGGACGCGCGACGCCGTGCCGCGAGCAGGCGGCGCGCCGCCTCGACGCGGGCATTCTCGGCCTCCGCGGGATCCACGAGGCCGCGCGCGATATCGCGCTCGATGTCGGCGATCTGGGACGAATAGAAGGAGGCGTCCGCATCGGCTTCCGTCAGCGCGACGGGCTCCTCCGCCCGCCGGCGAGAGAGGGGCAGCAGCACCGCGAGTGCCGCGGCGCCAGTCATCAGGGCCAGGACGAGGGTGACGATCATGGCGAGGAAATACCGTCGCGCACGCTGCAGGTCACGCGATATCTTGTCGCCGCGGATTTCACCGGATGGCCGTGTGGAGTGGGGGAAGCGGCGTCGTTCGCTCCCCCCTCACCCCGATCAGCTGACGATCTGCCAGGAACCGTCGGGCTGACGGCACGCCGTGCCGGATCCCTGCTGCTGACGGCCGTCGATATAGATCGTGTGGGTGTAGCGGCGGCAGGTGCCCTGGGAATCGCGATAGACGGGGCCGGGATCGACATAGCCGCGGTGGCCGCTGGGCGACTGCCACTCGGAGCGCTGGCCGCTCTGGACGGCGTAATACTGCGCGTCGTAGGCCTGCGCGCGCGCATTCTCGTCCATGTTGCGGCCGATCGTGTTGCCGAGGAAGCCGCCCAGCATCGTTCCGCCGATGATGGCGGCCGTCTTGCCCGCACCGCCGCCGATCGTGCTGCCGAGAAGACCGCCGGCGACGGCGCCGATCATCGTGCCGCCGACCTCGTTCGGGCCCGTCGTCTGAGAGCAGCCAGCCGCTCCGACACCGATCGCCGCCGCGAGAATGACGGCCATACCAGTCCTGAAAGCCATGAGAATCGCTCCTGTGGAACCCTGCGCCGGTTTTGCGGCGCGGGTCGAAACTGTCAACGGCAAGCTCTGGCGACGCATTCCGGCGGCATCATGGCGCCTCTCAGGCCGCCGGCAGAACCAGCACCGCCCGAAGCCCGCCCGCCGGCGAATCCTCGAGCGAGAGCGAGCCGCCATAAAGGCCGGCGAGATCCGCGACGATGGCCAGACCGAGGCCCGAGCCCGGCTTGGATTCGTCCAGGCGGGCGCCGCGGCGCAGGACGGCCTTGCGCTCCGCAACCGGCAGGCCGGGGCCGTCGGCGTCGACGACGACGCTCAGGAAAGGCCGGCCGTCGCGCGGCGCCCCCACGCCGGCGGAGACGGCGACGCGCGTGGCCGGCCACATGCCGGCGTTGTCAACGAGGTTGACGACCATCTCCGCGAGATCCAGCCTTTCGCCGCGGAAGCGCAACTCCGGCGCAACCTCGGTGGCGAAGGTCAGGGCGCGGTCGCGGTGGATCTTGGACAGCGTTCGCACGATCCCCTCGACGACGGGCGCCACGTCGCTCGTGACCCCGACCGAGCCGGCCCGCGCCGCCGCCCGGGCGCGCTCCAGGTACCAGTTCACCTGGTCGCGCATCACGGCGGCCTGCTCGCGCACCTTGTCGGCGAGCGGGCTCTCGCCGCCTCCGGCCTCGTTGACGATGACGCTCAGCGGCGTTTTCAGGGCATGGGCGAGGTTGCCGACCTGCGTGCGGGCCCGTTCGAGGATCTCCCGGTTGGCGTCCAGCAGCAGGTTCACCTCGCCGGCCAGCGGCGAGAGGTCCTCCGGATAGTCGCCGTCGACCCGCTCGGCCTCGCCGCGGCGCACGGCGCCGACGGCCGCCTGCAACCGCGCGAGCGGCTTCAGCCCGAAGCGGACCTGCAGGAGCGCAGTCCCCAGCAGCGCCAGCGCCAGCAGCGTGAAGGTCACGCCGAGAGCCAGCTGGAACGCGTCGATCTGGTCGTCGATCTCGGCGCTGTCCGCGGCGATCTGGATGCGGAAGCGTCCTTCCTCGCCGAGGTCGATCACCCGCTCCACGATCCGCAGGAGCCGCTCGTCCGGACCGACCGCATAGCCTTCGCGCAGTTCACCGGGGCCGCTCCGGAGGCCCTTCTCGGCGAGCGTCGGCAGCCGCCCTCCGAACAGCGAGGTCGAACCCCGCGTGGCCTGGGGCTGGCCGTCGATGCGGGTGATCTGCCAGTACCAGCCCGACAGCGGCAGGTCGAAGCGCGGCTCGCCGAGGCTGTAGGGGTCGCTGCGCTCGCTGTCGTCCGGCGACGCCACCGCCGCCACCAGCGACTTCAGGTAGACGTGCAGCCGCTCGTCGAAGGCCCTCTCGGCGGAGCGGCGATAGAAGGTCGACAGCACGACCCCGGCGATCAGGAGGATGACGAGGCTCCACGCCGCCGACGAGACGAGCAGGCGCGTCGCGATGGACTGGTTCTGGAGCAGGGGACGGCGAGACGCCATCAGCGCGACGTGTCGCCCTGCGGAGCCTGAAGCACGTAGCCCAGTCCCCGCACGGTCTGGATGACGTCGACGCCGAGCTTGCGCCGCAGCCGGCCGACGAAGACCTCGATCGTATTGGAGTCGCGGTCGAAATCCTGGTCGTAGAGGTGCTCGACGATCTCGGTCCGCGAGACGACCCGCCCGGCATGGTGCATCAGGTAGGCGATGAGCCGGTACTCGTGCGAGGTGAGCTTGACGGGGTTGCCGTCCACGGTGACGCGACCGGCCCGGGTGTCGAGCCGGACCGGACCGCAGGTGAGTTCGCTGGTGGCGTGGCCGGCGGCGCGTCGCAACAGGGCGCGGACGCGGGCCAGGATTTCCTCCATGTGGAAGGGCTTGGTCACGTAGTCGTCGGCGCCGGCGTCGAAGCCCTGCACCTTGTCGCTCCACCGGTCGCGCGCCGGGAGGATCAGG
>CAZJCW010000384.1:0-3200 GCA_964544365.1 uncultured Alsobacter sp. | reverse complement strand
TCGACGAGGCGATGGCCGACGGCCGGTTCGTGCTGATCTTCCTGGATCTCGACGACTTCAAAGAGGTCAACGACCGGCTCGGCCACGCCGCCGGCGACGAACTGCTGCGCGCGGTGGGGGAGCGGTTGTCGCGGTCCATCGGCGAGAACGACACGCTGGCGCGCGTCGGCGGTGACGAGGTAGGCGGCGAAGCCTGCCGGGTCGGCGTACTCGATGCCGAACTTGCGGCTGTCCATCAGCTTCTTGAACTCTTCGCCTGTGACGACCTTCTGAAGCGCGTCGCCGAGGCGCTTGCTGACGTCGGCAGGAAGCGCCTTCGGACCGGCCACGCCGCGCCATGCGCCGAGGCTCCAGTCGGCGCCGACGGTCTCCTTGATCGTCGGGACGTCCGGATAGGCCGGATCACGGGACGGGCGCATGATGGCGAGCGTCCGCACCTTCTTGGAGTCGACCATGGTCTGGGCTTCCGGCATCGTCGTCGCCACGATATCGATCGCGCTGGACGTGAGAAGCTGCAACGATGGCGTCGAGCCGTCGGTCGGCACCCATGGGGCGGCCGTAGCAGGCAGGCCGAGCGCGCCCAAAAGTCCGACCAGGCTGAGATGGGCCGCGCCACCGAGATTGGCCCCGGACGCCTTGTGGGTGCCCGGCTTGGCCTTGACCATCTCGACGAGGTCCTTGAGCGTCTTGGGGCCATCCTCGGCGCGGACGTGGATGCCCTGCGGATCGGTGTTGTACAGCGCCAGCGGCGTGTAGCTCGTGTGGTCGATGGGGGCGGTGCCGAGCGTCCGGTAGAGCGAGAGCTCCGTCGTGACGACGCCCAGCGTGTAGCCGTCCGGCTTGGCGTTGGCGATTTCGGTGTGGCCGACGATGCCGCCGCCGCCGGCGCGGTTCACGACGTTGATCGGCTGGCCGAGTTCCTTTTCCAGCAGCGACGCGACAAAGCGCGCCGTGGCGTCCGTTCCGCCGCCGGCGGCCCAGGGGACGATGAGCGTGATGGGACGCTCGGGATAGGCAGCGGCGGCGGGAGCCACGAGGGCGAGCGCCATCGCGGTCGAAAGAACGATGCGACGAGTAAGCGGCATGGGCGATCCTCCCAGATCGGTGATGCAGGAATGGCCGGCGCCGTTGGCCGGCGCGCAGAGTTCAGGCGGCGTTGCGGTGGTCCAGCTTGACACCGAGCCCCTCGAGCGCGGCGGCGACCGCCTTGCGCTGGGCTTCGGACGGCAGTGGCATGGGCGCTCGCGGCAGATGCGAGGCGACGCCCTGCAACTGCTGCGCATACTTGGTGCACGCCGGAAGATTGTCGGCGAACATGGCGTTCCAGAGCGCCAGCAGCTTCACATGGAGGTCGAGCGCCTTCTTGTGGTCCTGCGCTGCCACGGCGTTCCACAGGTCGACCGACGCGTGCGGAGCAGCCGATAGGATGGCCGCGATCGAACCGTGCGCGCCGAGCGTGTAGGACGAGTACATCAGGGCGTCGACGGCGCTGTAGATCAGCTTGTCCGGCGGTGCCATCGTCATCAGGTCGGCAAACAGCTTGAGGTCGCCGGCGCTCTGCTTGACGCCGATCACGAGTGGAACCTCGGTCATGATGCGCACGAGAAGGCGCGGCGAGAGATACGTCCACGGCACGACATTGTAGATGATGACCGGCAGCCCGGTCTCGTCGGCCAGCGCCCGGAAGTGTGCCACCATGGCATCGTCGTCGGGCTTGAACAGGTAGTGCACAGGCGTCACCTGCAGCGCGCAAACACCGAGGTCGCGAACGAGGCGCCCGCGCTTGATGGCGTCGCGGGTCGAGTCGACGATGACCCCGGCTATCACGGGAATCCGGCCCTTCGCGGCATTGACCGTCGCTGCGATCAGATCACGGTACTCTTCGGCCTCGAGCGTGTGCCCCTCGCCCGTCGAGCCGCCGGCTGCCAGGCCCGTGGCCCCAGCGCTGACCAGCCAGTCGACCTGACCGGCGACGGCCTTCAGGATGATCTCGCCATCCGGCCCAAAGGGTGTCGTCATGGGCGGGACAACGCCGAGCGGCTGCTTGTGCATGGGCATTCCTCCTAAGCTGACTTTTCTCTGTTCTGTTCCGTATAGCAGAAAACAAGGTTCGATCAACCCAGCCGCTGCTTGCTCAGGTCCACATTTGAGCTGCACTCCGTGCAGCGCAGCCCCCTTGCAAGAGCAGTTCGGTCCCAGATAGTTTCGCATGGTGGAACTGGAGAGGTCGATGAGCGAAGGGCGAAAGGATGTCGTCAACGCGGTGGGGAAGGTCGGGCGACTGCTGGCCTGCTTTTCGTCGCGCGACCGTTCGCTCACGCTCACGGCCCTGCAGGCCAGGACGGGGTTTCCCAAGGCGACGACGCACCGGCTGCTGAGTTCTCTCAAGGAACTCGGCTTCATCGAGCAGGACCGCGACCGCGACCGCTATCGCCTGGGTCTCAAGCTGTTCGAGCTCGGGAGCCTCTACCTGGCCAATCTCGACCTGCACCGGGTCGCGCAGCCTTTGGCCGACCGCCTGTCGAAGCTCAGCGGCGAGGCGGTTCACCTCTGCATCTTCGACGGCCAGCTGGCGGTCTTCGTGGACCGCAAGGAACTGGAGAGCGGGCCAAGTTCACTGATCATGACCATCGAGGGAGCGCCGGCCTACTGCACGGGCGTCGGCAAGGCGATCCTGGCCTTCCAGGACGAGGCCACCATCGACCGCATCGTTGCCGCCGGCCTGAAGCCCTTCACTCCGTCCACCATAGTGACCGCGGAGGCGCTGCAGTCAGATCTCGCCAGGACCCGGGACAGGGGCTTTTCGATTGACGATTGCGAGCACCAGACGAACGTCCGCTGCGTTGCCGCGCCAATACGAAACACCTCAGGCGCCGTGTTCGCGTCCATCAGTGTCACTGGGCCGCCCGAGCGCATGAGCGACGCGCGACTGCCGGTCCTGGCGGAGTTGGTCGTCGAAACTGCGGACACGATTTCCGAGCGCTTGGGCTGGAAGCCCGCCGCGGCGCAGCGTGAGGCGCGCGTGACTTAAGAGCCGCGCCGCTTCTACTCCGGTGTTTTGGCGGCAACGCGGACGACCGTCGGGAGAGACAATAGGGTTGGGAATGGCACCGATCTCCTACGCTCGCCACCGGTTCCCGCCTGACTTCATCCGACACGCCGTCTGGCTTTATCTGCGCTTCACGCTCAGCTACCGCGGC
>CAZJCW010000383.1:0-3219 GCA_964544365.1 uncultured Alsobacter sp. | reverse complement strand
GGCGGATTCCCACTGTGCGGGCGGCGTCCGTGACCTGCCCCAACGCTATTCCATGCCAAGGGGAAGGAGCCGCCTCTTTGTTCTGTTTGACAGTCCATTCGTCCTGCATTAAGAACGCATCACCATCACGAGCAGGGCTGACGCCCTCGCCAACCTGCCCTCCCGGCAAGGTGGCTTCCGCGCAAGCGGGATGGGGCCGGACCGGCAACCAACGGGACCTGCCCAGGCGTCTGACCCTCCTGATGAAGGGAGGACGATGACGTTGCAGAACCCCACACACGATGACGGGCCAGACCCGGATGATCGCGCCCGCAGCGGCGCAGGAGACGATGTCCGCCGGACAGCACTGGCGGATTCCCACGCAGCCGTGGCCAGACCTCAGGCGCACGATCCGCCCGGAGACGGTCCCGTCGCACTGCAGACCCAGAATGGACCGCTGTCTCCCGACACGATGGCGGACGGAGAGCTGCAACGCTTCATCCTGGACTGTCTCCGGGACGGCCGGCCGGTTCCCGACGAGATCGCTCACGCCTTCGAGGTCGGGCACCGGCAGGACGTCTTCGAGCATTGCGAGATGATCGTCGCCCTGCCGCGCTGGCGCGTGCCCGACACCATACCCGCGGAAGAGGCCGGGCTGATCGAGGACGCGGTCGGCATGATGCGGCGCGTGCAACTCGATCGGGGCGCGATGCCGACGGCACGGGAGCGACGGTTGTGGCGCGAGGCCTTCATCGCGCGTGCCCTGATGAACGGCGATGCCGACGTGACCTCGAGCGTCAACCTCGTGCCGGTCAGCGACGGACAGCGCCACGGCTATGCGGTCGCCACCGTGCGCGGCTATTCCTTCTCTGGCGTCGAGATCACGTGGCACGGCTTTGCGCGTGACGTGGAGGCCGCCTATGCGCTGCTGCGCCCATCCTTCCATCTCTCGGGTGACCCGACGCCCGGCGAGCCCGTTCTGGTCTGGGATCGCGGCGCAAGGCGAGGCGGATTGCGCGGCAGGCGGCGCAGCGGGCGTGGGGGATCGAGCGGGTCTCGCAGCAGCGGCCATCAAAAGAGGCTGCCGTCCCCCTCCCTGAAACTGATCCGCTAGACGCCTCGAGCGCGACTGCCCGGTCCGGCCAAGTCAGGGCGTCGGGTGCCTACGCAGCACGACGCCCGGTTCGTCCGGCGTTCCCGTGAACACGATGCCGGCCCGCTCCAGCGCGGCCTTCAGGTCCAGAAGGGTCTGGGAGCGGCTGGGCGGAACGCCGTCATGCTGTTCCAGGCGCTGCACGGTGGGAACGCTCATTTGCGCATGCGCTGCCAGCTCCCGGATGGTCCATCCGAGCATGGCGCGCGCCCCTCTGATTTGGGATCCTGTCAGCATCCCAAATATCCTTATTGATATCTCTGATATCGTTTAGTATACCAGAGACGCTCCTCACGCGGGAGCAACACACCCAAAATCCACACAGCAACCGGCACGCACCGCGTCGCCCGGACAGGAGAAAGCTATGTCAGATTCCACCACCACACCCAACACCAACATCGAGCCTGCCCACGAACTGCACTACTGGAGCCACGCCCTGCGCGGCATCTTCGGTCCCGTTCACGAGAATGACCCGCAGTCCGGCTACTGGCGCACGAAGCCGGACAAGGAGGGACGATCGTCGGCCGTGGCGATCTGGCGTGAGGCCGGCTCGGTCCACGCCTTGCGCGACGGGCGCCCCGTCGATCCCTGCGAGGTCTGGACGTGGTGCTGCCAGTGGCCGATCCCGTACGGCGTCTACCACGGCGTCGTCGAGCTGGGAGAGCCTTGGCCCGATGTGGTCCCGGGCCTGGGGCATAACAGCCGCGACCTCGTGCCGGTCTCGATCGGGCGGGACGTGACGGCTGCGGGCAGCGAGCCGGAAGCCCGGCTTGCCGCCGACTACATCGCGGCCGAGATCGGCGAACTGTGGCTCAGCGCCAGGACGTGGCTCGCCTCGATCGGCACCATCATGACGCAGGAGCTGGCCGACCGCGCCGCCAATTTTGCAGTCCGCTTCGCGCAGCTGGCGGCCGATGCCGAGTTGCAGAGGACGCGCCTCAAGAAGCCCGTGCTGCAGCACGCCGCCTCGATCGACCAGCTCTGGAAGCCTGTTGTCGAGAAGGCAGAACTGGCCAAGGCCGCGATGAAGGCGGCGGTGGAGCCCTACCTGCACGCAGAGTGGGACCGCATCGAGACAAGTGGACAGGGACACCCCAGCGATCCGCCGTCGGCTGGCACCTACGGGCGCCGGGTGTCGCTGCGCAGCGAGAGCCACGTCGAGGTCAGGAACCCGAAGACGCTGGTGCGCCACTACGCCGGTGACGGCCGCTTCCATGGCGATCCGCAGGTCCAGAAGGTGACGCAGAAGCTGGCGCTCAGCGACCTGTCGAGCGGCACGGCGGTGCCGGGCGCCAAGCTGATCTCCACGCGGAGGGTCGTATGATGCACGATCCGATCCTCGCCGATGCGCCCACGGAATCCGCCCGTCCATCAGACAAGGACAAGGCCCCGGGACGAGCGACTGACACATCCCCAAATCGCGTGAACCGGGTAGCCGCGGCGACGCCGTTGCGGTCCAGGAAGGACGTGCGTGGGCCGCGTCCACCCCTCCGTCGGACGAAGGCGGATTCCCTGCGCAACAGAAAAACTGCACCTGCGGATTCCGTCCGTGACCTGACGGCCGGTGCAAGGCCGCTTGCGATCGTGCCGCGCTCCCTCGACGAGGCGATGCAGCTCGCGAAGGCCGTCGTGGCGTCGGGTCTGGCGCCACGCGGCTTCGACACGGCCGAGGCCTGCATGGTGGCCATCCTGCACGGCCTCGAGGTCGGGCTGGCGCCGCTGGCGGCCCTGCAGCGCATCGCCATCATCGAGGGGCGCCCGACGATCTGGGGCGACGGCGCGCTGGCGCTGGTCCGTGCGTCGGGCCTCGCCGAGCTGATCGACGAGCGCTTCGAGGGATCCGGGCCTGCCGACTGGTGCGCGATCTGTCGGGTCCAGCGCAAGGGCGACCTTCATCCGATCGAGCGCCGCTTCAGCGTGGAGGACGCGCGTCGCGCCGACCTGTGGGGGCGGACCGGCCCGTGGCTGCGCTATCCGCTGCGCATGCTGCAGATGAGGGCACGGGCCTTTGCGCTGCGCGATGGCTTTGCCGACGTGCTGGGCGGGCTCTACCTGCGCGAGGAGCTGGACGGCGAGCCTCTTCACCG
>CAZJCW010000382.1:0-3230 GCA_964544365.1 uncultured Alsobacter sp. | reverse complement strand
GCCCAGCAGCATCGTGGTGTGCCCGTCATGGCCGCAGGCGTGCATCTTGCCGGGAACGGAAGAGGACCAGGGCTTGCCGCTGGCCTCCTCGATCGGGAGCGCGTCCATGTCGGCGCGCATCCCGATCACCTTGTCGCCGGGAAGTCGTCCCTTGATCACGCCGACCACGCCGGTCCGTCCGATGCCCGTCACCACCTCGTCGCAGCCGAACGCCTTCAGCTTCTCGGCGACGATGCCGGCCGTGCGGTGGACGTCATAGTCCAGCTCGGGGTGAAGGTGAAAATCACGTCGCCACGCCGCGATCTCTTCCGTGAGGGCGGCGACGCTGTTGAGGACGGGCATGGGTGGCTCTCTGGCGGGAGGAGAAGTACGAGTTCAGCAAAACGGAAGCTGACCATCCGGTCAACGCCCCCGTGCGGCCGGTCAGAGGTTGAACTGTCCCTTCAAGGCATCGACGTCGGCCAGCGCGATGTTGGACCCGCACAGGACCACGCCGACATGCGCATCGCGCGGGAGCGTGTCGACGCACCGCGCCAGAGCGGAAACGGTGCAGCTCGCCGCGGGCTCGCACAGCACCTTTTCAGCCTGCAGGAGCCACAGCAGGTCACTCACAGCGTCGCGGTCCGGGACGACGTCGACGCGCTCGAGCAGGGCGCGTGCGCCGGCGAGCGTCCGCTCCGTGACGAAGGGTGCCCCGAGCGTCCGGGCGATGGAGGTCGGCCGGATCGTCACGGGATGTCCTGCCGCCAGTGCCGACGACATCGTCTCCGCCCCCTCGGTCTCGACCCCGATCACCCGGGCTTCGGGCCGCCGCGCCCTGATCGCGGCCGCCACGCCCGTCGAGAACCCGCCACCGCCGATCGACACGAAGACGTGGCTGAGGTCAGGCACGTCCTCGATGAACTCGAGCCCGACCGTGCCATTGCCCGCGATGATCGTCGGATCGTCATAGGCATGCAGGTTCGTGCGCCCCTGCGCCGCCAGCTCTTCCGCCTTGGCGAAGGCCTCGGCGGCCGTTTCGACCAGTTCCACTGTGGCGCCGTACCGTTGGGTTTCCTCGATGTTGAAGCGCGCCGTGACCCGGGGCATCAGGACGAGGGCGTCGACACCGAACGCCGCCGCCCCGCGTGCGACGGCGATGGCGTGATTGCCACCGGAAACGGCAACGACGCCGCGCGAGCGCCCGGCGGCATCCATGTCCATCAGCTTCGCCGCCACGCCGCGTGCCTTGAACGACCCGCCGACCTGGAGGCACTCGAGTTTCACGCTGACGCGCCGTCCGAATCGCGCCGACAGGGCAGGGCTCTCCCACGCCGGGGTGCGCCGGACGTGAGGACGGATGCGCGCGAGCGCGGCTTCGATGGCGGAGCCGGTGACGTCGAACATGGCGGTGGTCTCGCAGGAAAACGGAGAAAAGGGCCCCGGGTCCGGCCGGAACGCCCTCCATTACCGGAAGGCGGTAAGGCCTTGTCAATGGATCGTCGGGCAGGCATGAGCCGCGGCGGCCGATGGCCGCGAGGCTGCGCTTGACGGAGTCCGGGCGGCCCGCGACCCTGAACCTGGTGGAAGTGACCGATAGCGATGTTGAGGATGCCGGCGGACATGGATGCACGCGAGATGCTGGCCCGGCTCGTCGCGTTCAGGACGGTGTCCAGCGAATCGAATCTCACGTGCATCGCGTTCATCCGGGACTGGCTTGCCCGCCATGGCGTCGACAGCCGCATCGTCCCGAGCGATGACGGCCTCAAGGCCAACCTCTTCGCCACGGTCGGCCCGATGGTGGCGGGCGGCGTCGTCCTGTCCGGGCACACCGATGTCGTCCCGGTCGATGGGCAGGACTGGGTGTCCGATCCCTTTGTGCTCACCGAGCGCGACGGTCGCTACTACGGCCGGGGCACATGCGACATGAAGGGCTTCGACGCGCTCGTCCTCGCCGCCGTCCCGAAGATGCTGGAGGCGGGCCTTCGCCGTCCCGTCCATATCGCCATGTCCTACGACGAGGAGGTGGGGTGCCAGGGTGCGCCGCGCCTCGTCGAGGCGATGGCGGGCGCGATACCCACGCCGTCGGCGGTCATCGTCGGCGAACCCTCCGGCATGAAGGCCGTCACGGGGCACAAGGGCTCCGTGTCCTGGTTCACGACGGTCCGAGGCCGCACCGTTCACTCCAGCCGGATCGACCAGGGCGTCAGCGCCGTGATGACCGCCGCGCGCCTCGTGACATGGTTGGACGACACGATGGAGGAGAACCGTCGGGGGGCCGATCCTGCCAACGGCTTCGAACCGCCCTGGACCACGCTGCACTGCGGCATGATCAACGGCGGTACCGCCACCAACATCGTCTCGGCCGAATGCCGGTTCGTGACGGAGGTCCGCGCCATCCCGACCGATGATCCCTGGTCGTATCGCGAGCGTTTCGAGCGCTACGTGCGCGACGTGATCGAGCCGCGGATGCGCGCCATCGCCCCGGAGACGGGCGTCGACCTGACCTTCCGCGCGGCGGTGCGCGGACTTTCTCCCGAGAAGGACGGTGCCGCCGAAGCGCTCGTCCGCCGCCTCACCGGCGACAATGGCAGCCACGTCGTGTCCTACGGGACCGAGGCCGGGCTCTTCCAGGCCGCCGGATGGTCTTCGATCGTCTGTGGCCCCGGAGACATCGCGCAGGCCCATCAGGCGAACGAGTTCATTGAAATCGATCAATTCCAGGCCGGCGAAAGATTTCTACATCGCCTGGTTGCAGAACTCGCAGTTTGAAGCCGTAAACTGCTCGCGGAAATCGCACTGGACCGGCGACGCGGCGCATGACTAAACTTTCGATGGAAGATGCGGACCATATCGCATCGCAACGACAGATCCGGCGGCCCAGGGAGGGTACGCCGCGGTTCGCAGCCGGAGGGGCTCAAAAATGACGTTCCGTAAGTCGATCCTGGCGATCGCGGCAGCGGTCGCGCTGTTTTCGGTGCCGGCGAGCGCCAAAACGTTCAGGTTCGCGTTCCAGGGGGATTACAAGTCCCTCGATCCCTACACCCTGAACGAGACCTTCACCCTCGCCATGCATGGCGCGGTGTACGAGGGCCTGACCAAGCGCGGACCCAAGCTCGAGATCATTCCTGGCCTCGCCGAGCGCTGGGAGATCGTCGAGCCGACCCGCTGGCGCTTCTTCCTGCGCAAGGGCGTGAAGTTCCAGAACGGCGAGGACTTTGTCGCCGACGACGTCGTCTTCTCGGCCGACC
>CAZJCW010000381.1:0-3255 GCA_964544365.1 uncultured Alsobacter sp. | reverse complement strand
CTTGTTGGTCAGCGTACCGGCAACGATCATCACGTCGGACTGGCGCGGTGAAGCGCGCGGCGCGAAGCCGAAGCGCTCGGCGTCGTAGCGCGGCATCGACATCTGCATCATCTCGACGGCGCAGCAGGCGAGCCCGAACGTCATCCACATCAGGGACCCCGTCCGGGCCCACTGGATGAGGTCATCGGTCGAGGTGACCAGGAAGCCCTTGTCCGCCAGTTCTGCGTTCACGTCCGTGAAGAACGGGTCCGTTGCGCCCACGGGCTTGCCGGTCGCGGGATCGACGATGCCGCGCGGCGCCGGGGCCACGAGCGTGCCGGGCTGTCCAGCGGTCAATCCCATTCCAGGGCTCCCTTCTTCCATTCGTACACGAAGCCAACCGTCAGAACGCCGAGGAACACCATCATCGACCAGAACCCGAACACGCCGACGTCGTGGAAAGCCACGGCCCAGGGGAACAGGAAGGCCACTTCGAGGTCGAAGATGATGAAGAGGATCGACACCAGGTAGAAGCGGATGTCGAATTTCATCCGCGCGTCGTCGAACGCGTTGAACCCGCACTCGTAGGCGGACACCTTCTCGGTGTCGGGCCGCGAGTAGGCCACGATGAACGGCGCCACCAGGAGCGCCACGCCGATCAGACCCGACACACCGATGAAGATGACCAGCGGCAGGTAGTCGTTCAGCAGTTGGGGCATCATGCCTCCCCCACGTCGACGGGTCCCCACCCGCCGTGACCGGTTGCGCGGTCGATAGTCCCCCGATATCCGCCTGCCGGGCCGTCCGGGCCGGAAAAACCGAGAAAAACCGCGCGGTTTTGCCCTGCAAGCGAAGTCGGGCGAGGCTTATCCCAGCGAATGGCCGAGCGCAAGACGTTAGGCCGTCGCACGACCTTCGGATAAGGCCGCGCGCGAAAGGCTTGGCACCCCTGCGGCCGAATGACCTCGACCGGACCGGATCCATGGCTAAGATGGCGCAAACGAACCGGGGAGCGAGACGCAATCATGGGCAACAGGATCGATCTTCAAGGGCGCGTGGCCGTCGTGACGGGAGCCGCCCAGGGCATCGGCCATGCCGTGGCGACGCGACTGCTCGAATCAGGTGCTGCCGTCGCCTTGTGGGATCGAGACGCCGCGCTCCTCGCCGAGGCGGCCGCCGAGCTGGGACGGCTCGGCGCCGTCTCGACGGCCGTCTACGAGCAGGACGATGCCGAAAGCGTCGCCGCCGCGGCCGCCGCGACGCTGGCGAAGCATGGGCGGATCGAGATCCTCGTGAACAATGCCGGCATTTCCGGGCCGACCATGCCGGTCCTCGACTACCCGATCGCCGAATGGCGCCGGATCGTCGACATCGACCTCAACGGCGTCTTCTACTGCTGCAAGGCGGTGGTGCCCGGGATGATCGCGCAGAAATACGGCCGGATCGTCAATATCGCTTCGATTGCCGGCAAGGAGGGCAATCCGAACGCCGCCGCCTACTCGGCCGCGAAGGCCGGCGTCATCGCGTTGACGAAGTCGCTCGGCAAGGAACTCGCCGCCCACGACATCGCGGTGAACTGCGTCACCCCGGCGGCGGCCAAGACCAAGATCTTCGATCAGATCAGCCAGCAGCACATCGACTACATGCTGTCGCGCATTCCGCGCGGGCGCTTCCTGAAGGTCGACGAGGCGGCTGCGATGATCGCGTGGCTGTGCTCGGCCGACAATTCCTTCACGACCGGCGCCGTCTTCGACCTCTCCGGCGGCCGCGCGACATACTGACCCGGGTGCGGCCGGCCAGCGCCGGCGACCTGGCCAACAGGCCTCCACCACGATGGGCGGGAGCGCCCCACCGTCGCCGTCCCGGGTCAAGCGGAATCGCGCCGGGCGTCCATCGTCCGTTCGTCACTGTGGACACCGGGAACAAGCCGCGACGGCGGTCGACCGGAGCGGATGCGGCGTGGCAGACCACCCGTCCGCGGCGCGATGCTATGATCCGCCCTTCCCGAAAGCGATTCGACGCCGACCATGGCCTATTCCTTCGCGACCGTCCCTGTTCCGGAGCCGCAGTACCGCACGGCGCCGCACAATATCGAGGCCGAACAGGCGCTGCTCGGGGCGATCCTCGTCAACAACGACGCGTTCTACCGGGTGTCGGACTTCCTCGAGCCGGAGCACTTCTCCGAGGACGTGCACCGGCGCATCTACGAGGTGAGCCAGTCGCTGATCCGCAGCGGCAAGCTGGCAACGCCCATCACGCTGAAGACCTTCCTGGGAGACCAGGACCTCGGTGGCGTCACGGTGTCCCAGTATCTCGCCCGGCTCGCGGCCGAGGCGACGACGGTCATCAACGCCGAGGACTACGGGCGCACCGTCTACGACCTCGCCATGCGCCGCCAGCTCATCGTCATCGGCGAGGATCTGGTCAACGTCGCCTATGACGCGCCGGTCGACGAGACGCCGCGCAAGCAGATCGAGGACGCGGAGCGCCGCCTCTACGAACTGGCCGAGCGCGGGCGCTACGAAGGCGGGTTCCAGGCCTTCTCCGCCGCCCTGCGCGGCGCGATCGACATGGCGGCGGAGGCGTTCAAGCGCGACCGCAAGCTGTCGGGAATCTCCACCGGCCTGACCGACCTCGACCGGATGATGGGCGGCCTGCAGCCCTCCGACCTCGTGATCCTCGCCGCCCGCCCGGCCATGGGCAAGACCTCGCTCGTCACCAACATCGCCTTCAACGTGGCGAAGGCCTATGTCGGCGAGCGCCAGCCCGACGGCACGATCAAGCGGCTCGACGGCGGCATCGTCGGGTTCTTCTCGCTCGAAATGTCGTCCGAGCAGCTCGCCACCCGTATCGTCGCCGAGCAGTCGGGCGTCGCGTCCTACAAGATCCGCCGCGGCGAGATCACCGACGCCGACTTCGTGCGCGTGTCCGAGGCGGCGCGCGAGATGGAGCGCCTGCCGTTCTACATCGACCAGACCGGCGGCATCTCGATCGCCCAGCTCACGGCCCGCGCGCGCCGGCTCAAGCGCCAGAAGGGGCTGGACCTGCTGGTCGTCGACTACCTCCAGCTGCTGTCCGGCTCGTCCAAGAAGGGCGAGAACCGGGTGCAGGAGCTGACCGAGATCACCACCGGCCTCAAGGCGCTGGCCAAGGAGCTGTCGGTCCCGATCATCGCGCTGTCCCAGCTGTCCCGCCAGGTCGAGAACCGCGACGACAAGCGCCCCCAGCTCTCCGACCTGCGCGAATCGGGCTCGATCGAGCAGGACGCCGACGTGG
>CAZJCW010000380.1:0-3292 GCA_964544365.1 uncultured Alsobacter sp. | reverse complement strand
TCGAGATGACGATCTCGTCGCCCTCCCGGATCGCCATCTCGCCGAAGCTGCCGGCCACGATGTTGATCGCTTCCGTCGCCGAGCGGGTGAAGATGATCTCGTCCGTCGACTCGGCGTTCAGGAACGCCCGCACCGTTTCCCGCGCGCCCTCATAGGCTTCCGTGGCGGCGTTCGCGAGGAAGTGCAGGCCCCGGTGGACGTTGGCGTATTCGTGCTCGTAGGCGTGCACGATCCGGTCGATCACCTGCCGCGGCTTCTGCGCGGACGCGGCGTTGTCGAGATAGACCAGCGGCTTGCCGTAGACCTCCGTCGACAGGATCGGGAAATCGGCCCGGATCGCGTCCAGATCGAAGGGCCTCGTGGGGGATGCGGTCATCGCGTCGTGCCTCTTCGGGCCGATGGCCCGGCTTCATTGCGGCGTCGTCACATCCTGGCGCGCAGCCAGCCTTCGACGGCGTCGGCCAGCGCCTCGCGCGCCGCCTCGTTCTCGACCAGGTCCAGCGCCTCTCCGACGAAAGCCTGCAGCATCAGCGCCTCGGCGTCCGGCTTCGGCAGGCCGCGGGCCCGCAGGTAGAACAGCAGGTCGTCGTCCAGCGCGCCGCAGGTCGCGCCATGGGCGCACTGCACGTCGTCGGCAAAGATCTCGAGCTCCGGCTTGTTGTTCATGCTCGCGCCGTCGGCCAGCAGCACCGCCTGGCTCATCATGCGCCCGTCGGTCTTCTGCGCCTGCGACTCCACGACGATCTTGCCCTGGAAGACACCGGTCGATTCGCCGTCGAGGACGGTCTTGAACATCTCGCGGCTCGCGCAGTGCGGCGCCACGTGCTCGACGACCAGCGTCGAATCCGCGTGCTGGCGTCCGCTGAGAAGCGCGGCGCCGCCCACCGTGAGCGTCGAATGCTCGCCGGCCATCCGCACGCTCACCTGGTGCCGGCTGACCGCCGCCGCCATCGCGACCCCCACCGAGGTGAACGCGGCATGGCCGCCGAGCCGCACGGCGAGCCCGGACAGGTCGAAGCCGTGGCCGCCCCGCGTGTTGGCGCGGACATGGTGGACGGTCGTCCGGTCCCCGGCGATCACCTCGACCATCGTGTTTGCGTGGTGCGCGACCGCGCTCACGGCCTCGTGGCTCTCCACGAGGGTGACGGACGCGCCCTCCTCCACGACCAGGAGAACCCGCGTGAACGTGGCGACGGGCGCCGCGCTCACCAGCACGTTGCGCACGAGGATGGGCTTGGCCACGACGGTTCCCGCCTTGACGCGGATGACCACGCCGTCGCCCACGAAGGCGGCGTTGAGCGCGTTCACCGGGTCGCTGCCGGGGGCCACGGTCCCCATGTGCTGGGCGACGAGCGGATGCCCCGCGGCCATCGCCTCGGCGAGGCCCACGGCCTCCACGCCCGAGGGCAGGCGCGACAGGCCAGACAGCGACGGCACGAGATGCCCGTCGACCAGCGTCACGCGCAGCGCGTCCACGCCGGCGAGGACGTCCGCCGTCGCGCCGGCGGCCTGCAGGTCGGCGGCGTCCGGCGCGGGGGCGAGAGGCGCCGCCTCGCGCAGCAGGGTGCGCAGGTCCGTGTACTTGTAGGCCTCGACGCGGCGATGCGGCAGGCCCTGGGCGCGGAACGCCTCGAAGGCGGCATCGCGCCGCCCGGCGATCCTGGCGTCACCCGGCAGGCCGGCCCGCACCGCCGGGAAAAGCTCGACGAGCGCCGTCTCGGCGGGCGTGCGGATGGGAGTGATCTCGGCCATGGGTCGATCCTCAGGCCGCGAGCGTGCGGTAGTCGGCATAGCCGTTCGCCTCGAGCTCGAGCGCCAGCTCCTTGCCGCCGGACTTCACCACCCGCCCGCTGGCCATCACGTGAACCGTGTCCGGCACGATGTAGTTCAGCAGCCGCTGGTAGTGGGTGATCACGAGGAAGGACCGGTCCTTGCCGCGCAGGGCGTTGACGCCGTCGGCGGCGATCTTCAGCGCGTCGATGTCGAGGCCCGAATCCGTCTCGTCGAGGATGCAGAACTTCGGCTCCAGCAGCGCCATCTGGAGGATTTCCATCCGCTTCTTCTCGCCGCCGGAGAAGCCGACATTGAGGGCGCGCTTCAGCATGTCCTGGGGAATATGAAGGCGTTCTGCCGCCGCCTTGACTCTCTTCATGAAGTCGGGCGTCGCCAGTTCCTCCTCGCCGCGCGCCTTGCGCTGCGCGTTCATCGCCGCCTTCAGGAAGGTCATGGTGGCGACGCCGGGGATCTCCAGCGGATACTGGAAGGCCAGGAACACGCCGGCCGCGGCGCGGGCGTCGGGCTCCATCTCCAGCAGGTTCTGGCCGTCGAGCAGCACCTCGCCGTCGAGGATCTCGTAGTCTTCCTTGCCGGCGATGACGTAGCTCAGGGTCGACTTGCCCGAGCCGTTCGGCCCCATGATCGCCGCCACCTCGCCGTCGTTCACGGTGAGGGTCAGGCCGTTGAGGATCTTCTTGTCCTCGATCTGGACGTGCAGGTTGCGGATTTCGAGCATGGGTTGTTGTCCTTCGATGGTGGGGCCGCCATGCCCGGCCCCCGGGCCGGGCATCCACGCCTTCGACGCCGGGGCGGAAGGCATGGACGGCCGGGAGAGCCCGGCCACGACAGGGAAACGATTCAGCCGACGGAGCCCTCGAGCGAGATCGAGATGAGCTTCTGCGCCTCGACGGCGAACTCCATGGGCAGCTGCTGCAGCACGTCCTTGACGAAGCCGTTGACGATGAGGGCCGTCGCCTCCTCCGCGTTCAGCCCGCGCTGCATGCAGTAGAAGAGCTGGTCCTCGGAGATCTTCGACGTCGTCGCCTCGTGCTCGAAGGTGGCGCTGGCGTTCTTCGATTCGATGTAGGGCACCGTATGCGCCCCGCACTTGTCGCCGATCAGCAGCGAGTCGCAGTTGGTGAAGTTGCGGGCCCCGGTCGCCTTGCGGTGGGCCGAGACGAGCCCGCGATACGTGTTCTGCGAGCGGCCCGCCGAGATGCCCTTGGAAATGATCCGGCTCGTCGTGTTCTTGCCGAGGTGGATCATCTTCGTGCCGCTGTCGACCTGCTGCATGCCGTTCGACACCGCGATCGAGTAGAACTCCCCGCGCGAGCCGTCGCCGCGCAGGATGCAGGACGGGTACTTCCAGGTGATGGCGGAACCGGTTTCCACCTGCGTCCACGAGATCTTGGCGTTGCGGCCGCGGCAGTCTCCGCGCTTCGTAACGAAGTTGTATATGCCGCCCTTGCCCTCGCTGTCGCCGGGATACCAGTTCTGCACCGTCGAGTACTTGATC
>CAZJCW010000379.1:0-3318 GCA_964544365.1 uncultured Alsobacter sp. | reverse complement strand
ATGCGGGAGCGATGATCGTCCAGCGCCTTGACCGTCTCGCGCCATGCCCGGTGAAGGGTGATGACACGACCGCTGTCGCAACCGCCGTGGGCGTCCAGCAGCGTCCTGTGGGCTGCGGGATCGACCAGGGCTCGGTCGTCGTGCTGGCCATGGATCTCGACGAGCGAGCAGCCGACCGCGCGCAGAACCTGCACGCTCACGGGCTGGTCGTTGATGAAGGCACGGGTCCGTCCGTCGGCGAACTGGACGCGGCGCAGGATCAGGTCTCCGTCGTCGGGAATGTCGTTATCGCGCAGTGCGGCGCGTGCCGGGTGGGCCGCCGGCAGGTCGAAAACGGCTGTCACCTGCCCCTTCGGCTCGCCATGCCGGACGAGACCACCGTCTCCGCGCCCCCCGAGGGCCAGGGCCACGGCATCGAGCAGGATCGACTTGCCGGCTCCCGTCTCGCCCGTGAGCACGCTCAAGCCGTCGCCGAAGGCGATGTCGAGGCGGTCGATGAGCACGATGTCGCGGATCGCGAGCTGGGCGAGCATGGCGTATCTGTCGCGAGGCGGAGGCGAAAAATCAAGGATTCGGTGAAGGCCGGCATGCGCCGTCCTCAACTCGAGCGGTTGCAGCCCATGCTGCACTCACCCTCGGCGCGAAAGATCGGAGATGGCGCCGACACTTGCGCCCACGAACTCCGCGATCAGCCGCTCCTGCGCAGGCGCTGCCGTCGGCCCGGCTCAGCCGAGGCCGACGCTCTTGAACGCCTTGCTGATCCAGGAACCCTGGTTCTCACGCGGCTCCAGTCCCTTGGTCTGGAGAAGCGTATACGTGTCCTTGTACCACTGACTGTCTGGAAAGTTGTGGCCAAGCACGGCACCGGCGGTCTGGGCCTCGTTGACGATGCCCAGCGCGAGATAGGCCTCGGCCAGGCGTGCCAGCGCTTCCTCGATCTGGTTCGTCGTCTGGTACTGGCTCACGACGTTGCGGAACCGGTTGATCGCGGCGGTGTAGTTCCGCTTCTCGAGGTAGAAACGGCCCACGGCCATTTCCTTGCCCGCCAGCTGGTCCTTGACCACGTTGATCTTGAAGCGGGCATCCGGGGCGTATTCGGAGTTCGGCCAGCGCTGCACGACCTCCTGCAGCGCGACGAGCGCCTTCTCGGCCCGTTCCTGATCCCGGGTCACGTCGGGAATCTGGTTGTAGTAGGACATCGCCACCATGTAGGCCGCGTAAGCGGCATCCGGCGAAGCCGGGTTCAGCGCGAGGAAGCGGCGACCATTGGCGATCGCGTCGTCGTACTGGCGGGCGGAGTAGTTGGAATAGGTCTGGAGGATCAGCCCCTTCTTCGCCCACGTCGAGAACGGGTACTGGCGATCCAGACTGGCGAAGCGCTTCGAGGCCGACTCGAAGTCGTTCTTCTGCATATAGGCTAGCCCCTCGTTGTAGAGGGTCTCGGCCGGGACCGTCGGGACGATCTCGGGCTTGTAGGCCTCCTGCTTGTCGAACGGATTGAGGTCCGCGATGGTGTCGCAGGCCGCCATCGGAGTCGCGGCGATCAGGAGAAGCGCGAGGCGCAGGGCGCGCGAGCTGATCGGCGAGCGGGCACGCTGGGTCTCTCGGTCGGCTGAACGCATGAGCTCGATGGCCCCTTCTGGAAGCGAAGCACGGTGGTCTCGCTTGCGCGGACCGGCGGCTTGTGTACCTCAAGCACGCCTGCGCCGCTAGACGCAACGCCGCCGCGTTGTCGACGCAGCGGCCCGAAAGACGTCGTCAGGTGAGATCGGGAGCGTAGGCAAAGGCCGGGACGAGCGACCCGGCAGCGGCATGCGCCGGCTCGCGACGGGGCGCCTCGACGATCTCGAAGGCGCTGCGATCCGCGAAGAGGGCCTTCAGAATGGCCACGTTCATCCGGTGCCCGCCACAGAACGAGCGGTACCGCGCGAGGAGCGGCGCACCGGCAAGGGCCAGGTCACCGACGGCATCGAGGGTCTTGTGCCGCACGAATTCGTCGGCGTAGCGAAGGCCTTCCTCGTTGATGACGCCGTCGTCACCGAGAGCGACCGTGTTTTCCAGCGACGCGCCGAGCGCAAAACCGGCCTTCCAGAGCCGTTCCACGTCACGCATGAAACCGAACGTCCGGGCGCGGGAAATGTCCTTTCGGAACGTGCCGGGCTCCAGATCCACGACACGCTTCTGCCGGCCGATGACCGGGGTGTCGAAATCGATCTCGACCTCGAGGCGGAAACCGCGGGCGAAGGGCCGGAGCTCGGCGAAAGCACGGCCATGCTCGACGCGAACCGGCTTGAGAACCTTGATGAAGCGTTTGGTGGCGTCCTGGCGGACGAGCCCGACGGAGTCGATGGCCTCGACGAAGGGCGCCGCGCTTCCGTCCATGATCGGCACTTCGGGACCGTCGATCTCGACCAGCACGTTGTCGATGCCGAGGCCGGCCAGCGCAGAAAGAAGATGTTCGATGGTGGCGACCGAACCAGTCGAGGGATCGCCGATGATGGTGCAGAGTTCAGTGGCCGATACGGCGCCGTGGTGCGCCTGGATGAGGCGGTCGCGACCGGCCTCGAGGCCCGTGCGAAGGAAGGTGAAACCAGTGTCGACGTCAGCCGGATGTAGGACAATGCGGACGGGAGATCCTGAATGGACACCCACTCCCGATAGTTCCGCGCTGTCGCGCAGTGTAACCTGCCAATAGCCAGCCATTATCCCACTTCCACACAACGACTGCTTCATCGGGGGACTTTGCCCTTCCGCTGATTGCCGTCCGTGCTCTGTCTTGACGCCCCTGAAGAGTTATGGCCGCGGGTATGCCCTTGGCTCCTCTCCTTGCGCCGCAATGTAGCCGCGACCCGGAATGAGACCAAATCACGCTTTCTTACGGTTTGTTACACTTCCAACACACTTGTCGAAAGATCCGGTTAGGCGTGAAAAATTTTGATTTTTCAAAAAGTTGAGGCCTGGCCGGTGGTCCGGTCAGGCCTGTTGCTTCATGTCACCTGGTGCCTTGCGTCAGTTCGATTGACGCCGCAGGAAGGCCGGAATCTCGAGATGGTCGTCCTCGTAGCCACGCTGCTGCGGCGCCGGGCGTCCATGCGGATCGAGGCCCGGAGCCTGCTGGGGACGGGCCGCCGGAACGGGCTGCTGTGGCCGCTTGCCGTAATCCTGGTGGATCGCCGTCGGCGCCTGCGGCTGCGGGGCATAGCCCTGCTGGGGCATGCGCGGCGCCGGTGCCATCGGGGCCTGCGGCTCGTCGTGGCGGCGCACCAGGCCCGCGTTGGCGAGGCGCTCCATCAGCGTCACGCGCTTCTTCTCGGGGGC
>CAZJCW010000378.1:0-3323 GCA_964544365.1 uncultured Alsobacter sp. | reverse complement strand
TGGGGAACGCTGGTGGCGGCGCTGTCCCTCGGCATCGCCAACAAGTTCCTGGAGCCCTTCGCCGGCGCCGTGCTGGGCAAGATCGCGCTGCTCGTCTTCATCATCCTGTTCATCCAGAAGCGCCCGCGCGGCCTGTTCGCGCTCAAGGGCCGGGCGGTGGAAGCATGATCACGATGAAGCTCATCGGCGGACTCGACCAGCGAGGCCGCATCTTCCTCGCCGTCATCGCGCTTGCCGCGGTGCTGGTCCCCATCCTCAATCTCGCGCTTCCGCCGACCTCTCCGTTCCACGTGCCGACCTATGCGGTGTCGCTGCTCGGCAAGTATCTCTGCTACGCGCTGCTCGCGATCTCGCTCGACCTCGTCTGGGGCTATTGCGGGATCCTGTCGCTCGGCCACGGCGCGTTCTTCGCGCTCGGCGGCTACGCCATGGGCATGTACCTGATGCGGCAGATCGGCACGCGAGGCGTCTATGCGCATCCGATCCTTCCCGACTTCATGGTGTTCCTGAACATGAAGGAGCTTCCCGTCACCTGGTACGGGTTCGACTTCTTCCCCTACGCCATGCTGATGGTGCTGCTGGTGCCAGGCCTGCTCGCCTTCGTCTTCGGATGGTTCGCCTTCAGGTCGCGTGTCACGGGCGTCTATCTCTCTATCATCACGCAGGCGATGACCTATGCGCTGTTGCTGGCGTTCTTCCGCAACGACATGGGCTTCGGCGGCAACAACGGCCTGACCGACTTCAAGGACATCCTGGGCTTCAACATCCAGGCGCAAACGACGCGCGTCTCCCTGTTCGTCGTCACCCTCATTGCACTCGCGCTCGGCTATCTCGTCGCGCTCGCCATGGTGAACTCGGCCTACGGCAAGGTGCTGGTGGCGATCCGCGATGCGGAGTCGCGCACCCGGTTCCTCGGCTACAGGGTCGAGCGCTTCAAGCTCGTCGCCTTCACCGTATCCGCCTGCATGGCGGGGGTCGCCGGGGCGCTCTACGTGCCGCAAGTGGGCATCATCAATCCCTCCGAGTTCGCACCGGCGAATTCGATCGAGGCGGTGATCTGGGTCGCCGTCGGCGGGCGCGGCACGCTGGTGGGAGCGGCGCTTGGCGCGGTGCTCGTCAACTGGGCGAAGACATGGCTCACCGGGGCGATCCCGGAGATCTGGCTGTTCGCGCTGGGCGCCCTGTTCGTCGTCGTGACGCTCTTCCTGCCCAAGGGGATCGTGGGAACGCTGTCGGCGTGGAGCCAGCGGCGCGCAGAGGACAAGGCGGCGGCGCGCAAGGCGGCGACCGCTGCTCCCGCGGTTGCGGAGTCGAGGCCATGACCGAGGAACAACTCACGCAATCCCTGCTCTACCTCGACGGCGTCAGCGTGTCCTTCGACGGGTTCCGGGCCCTGAACAGCCTGTCGCTGGTGATCGGCGCGGGAGAGATGCGCGCCATCATCGGGCCCAACGGAGCCGGCAAGACGACGATGATGGACGTCATCACGGGCAAGACACGGCCCGACGACGGCGACGTCCTGTTCGCCGGCAACGTCGACCTGACCAAGCTCGACGAGGCGGCGATCGCGGAACTGGGCATCGGCCGCAAGTTCCAGAAGCCGACCGTGTTCGAGTTCCACACGGTGATGGACAACATCCTGCTGGCCAAGAAAGGACCGCGGGGCGCGCTGTCCTCGCTGTTCGGATGGCGCAACGGCGTGCAGGAATCGGAGCTGGAACCGATCCTGGTCAAGGTGGGCCTCATCGAGCATCGCCATCGCATGGCGGCGGATCTCTCGCATGGCCAGAAGCAATGGCTGGAGATCGGCATGCTGCTCGCGCAGGACCCCAAGCTCCTGCTCGTCGACGAGCCTGTCGCGGGCATGACCGACGCGGAAACCGAATCCACTGCCGAACTGCTCACGACCATCGCCAAGGATCATGCGGTCGTGGTGGTGGAGCACGACATGGCCTTCGTCAGGGCGCTCGGCTGCAAGGTGTCATGCCTGCACGAGGGCACGGTCCTCGCCGAAGGCACCATCGACGCCGTCTCGTCCAACGAGCGCGTCATCGAAGTGTATCTGGGGCGCTGAGATGACCACGCTCGCCATCGACGGCATCGACCTCTACTACGGCGCGGCACAGGCGCTGCGCGGTGTCTCGCTGACGGCGGAGACGGGGGAGGTGACCTGCGTGCTCGGCCGCAACGGGGTGGGAAAGAGCTCGCTGCTGCGCGCCATCATGGGCATCCAGCCTATCCGCGGCGGATCGATCTCCTGGGCGGGCCAGCCGCTCGGGTCGATGCCGCCCTACGACCGCGCGAGGCGCGGCATCGCCTATGTCCCGCAGGGACGCGAGATCTTTCCGCTGCTGACGGTGAAGGAAAACCTGGAGACGGGCTTCGCGCCGCTGAAACGCCCGGACCGCTACGTGCCGGACGAGATCTTCGACCTGTTCCCCGTGCTCAAGGACATGCTGCACCGCCGTGGCGGCGACCTGTCGGGCGGCCAGCAGCAGCAGCTCGCCATCGGGCGCGCGCTGGTCACGCGGCCCTCGCTGCTCGTGCTGGACGAGCCGACGGAAGGCATCCAGCCCTCGATCATCAAGGACATCGGCCGGGCCATCGCCTATCTGCGCAGCAAGGGCGACATGGCCATCCTGCTTGTCGAACAGTACTTCGAGTTTGCCCGCGACCTGTGCGACAGTTTCGCCGTGATGGACCGGGGACAGATCGTGCTCGCCGGACGCAAGCAGGACATGGTCGAGAGCGATGTACGCAGGCACCTCTCCGTCTGACACGCCGGCCGGCGGCGGGCGGCCCGGTTCCGCGGACCTGCCATCCTATGTCCGCGCGGACGGACGGCTGCGGATGCGGCTCGCCGCGCGGCCTCGCGGCACGGAAGCCGTCGAACTCTCCGAGAGCGGCGGCTATCGCATCCGCTTCCCGAAGGTCGGGCCGTGCGAAGCGGTGATGATCAACACGGGCGGCGGAATGACGGGCGGCGACCGGCTGGCCGTCGACATTTCGCTCGACGAGGGCGCGGAGGCGGTGGCCACGACACAGTCCGCCGAGAAGCTCTATCGCTCCACCGGCGCCAGCGCGCATGTCGACGTGCGGCTCGCGCTCGCCGCGCGGGCGAAGCTGGCATGGCTGCCGCAGGAATCGATTCTTTTTTCCGGAGCGAGGCTCGAGCGGCAATTCAGTATCGACATGGAGCCGTCCGCGACGCTGACCCTGTGCGAGGCGATGGTGTTCGGCCGCGTCGCCATGGGCGAGACGCTCGGCAACGGCCTGATCCGCGACCGCTGGCGCGTTCGCCGCGGCGGAAAGCTGCTGTTCGC
>CAZJCW010000377.1:0-3366 GCA_964544365.1 uncultured Alsobacter sp. | reverse complement strand
GCTACGACCGCGTCCGCCGCGTCGCGCTGGAGGCCGACCTGTACGGCACGGACGCGCTGGGCGAGGCGGTGCAGCAGGTCATGAACCTGCCCACGGCGAAGTCGCTTCCGCCCGGCGTCAGGATCGTCACGTCCGGCGACGCCGAGATCATGGAGGAGGTCTTCGCCGGCTTCGCCATCGCCATGGGCGCCGGCGTGCTGATGGTCTACGGCGTGCTGGTGCTGCTCTTCGGCGGCTTCCTGCAGCCCATCACCATCCTCTTCTCGCTGCCGCTGTCCTTCGGCGGCGTGGTGCTGGCCCTGCTCGTCACCGGCCGTCCCATCTCCATGCCCGTCGTCATCGGCATGCTGATGCTGATGGGCATCGTCACCAAGAACGCCATCATGCTCGTCGACTTCGCCATCGAGGAGATGGCCAAGGGCGTGGACCGCGTCACCGCCATCGTCGATGCCGGCCGCAAGCGGGCCCGCCCGATCGTCATGACCACCATCGCGATGGCGGCGGGCATGGTGCCGAGCGCGATGGCGGTCGGCGACGGCGGCGAATTCCGCTCGCCGATGGCGATCGCGGTGATCGGCGGGCTCATCGTCTCGACCTTGCTGTCGCTGATCTTCGTGCCCGCGGTCTTCCTCGTCATGGACGATGTCAGCCGCTTCTTCTCGTGGATCTTCGGCCGCTTCGTCGGCGAGGTGGACGAACCGGACGCCGAGCGCGAGCAGCCCGCGCCTGACGTCCGGCCCGCCCCCGCGCCGGTCCGGATCGCGGCCGAATGACCGGTTCGGCAAGCCCGTTGGGCGGTCCGCCGCAGGCGGATCCCGCGTCCGCCGACCTGCCTGCGGGCGGCCAGCCGCAACGACCGGCGTGGCTGCGCGCCTGGACGGTCGCCGTGGCGCGGATGCCCGGCTCGGGCTGGCCAGCCGGGCGATGGCGCCGCATCGGCCTCACCTGCGCGGGCGTGGTCGCCGTCGTGGTGGCGGCGGGCCTCGTGGCCGGCGGCCTGATCGGCATCGGCGCGGCGGAACTGATCCGGCTGATGTTCGCGTCGGACCCGTTGGTCGCCGACGGCCCCTGACGGGTCAGCGCCCGGCGAGACGCCTGATCTTCGCCGCCGCCTGGGCCGGCGTGTCCGCGTAGCGCACGATCCCGGCGGGCGCGCCCGCGGCGTCGACCATGAACACCTGGAGCGGATGGTCCACGGTGTAGCCGTTCTTCGTCGGGATCCTGCGCACCCGGACGTCGAGCGTCCGGTAGAGCCGCGCGAGCTGGTCGCGCGTCCCGGTCGCCGCGACGATGCGCGGGTCGAATGCCTCCACATAGGAGCGCAGCAGGTCCCGCGTGTCCCGCTCCGGATCCACCGAGACGAACAGCACCCTCACCGCGTCGGCCGCGTCGCCCGCCTCGGCCATCGCCTGCGACAGGCGCTGGAGGGTGTCGGGGCAGATGTCCGGGCAATGGGTGAAGCCGAGGAACAGCAGGTACGGCCGTCCCGCCAGCGTCGCCGGGCTCACGCGGCCGCCGGCGGTGTCCGAGAGTTCGAAGGGTTGCGCCGAAGTCGCCGGCGCCCGCAGCGCGGCCGGGTTGGGTGCGTCCGCGCGCGCCGCGGCGATGCAGGCCAGCGACGTCCCGACCGCAAGCAGGACGGCACGGCGGGAGGCGAGGGCGGTGGGGCGCGGTGTCTCCGTCATGGGCCGCACATTCCACGCGCCGGCGCGGACGCGCAAGCCGTCCGCCGCGCGATACGCCGCCGGTGCGGCGTCATGTCAGCGGTTCGAGAAGCTGTCGAAGGCGCGCCAGAAGGCATCGCGCAACGGATCGCGCTCCATGAGGACATCGTGCGCGCATGACGGCAATGCGAGCATCGCGGCATGGCGGACGCCGCGCGCGAAGGCGGCTGCCGCCGGCGTCGACGTGACCCGATCCTCGTCGCCCGCGACGATCAGCAGCGGCGTGCGCAGCGCCGCGGTGAACTCCGGCCTCCTGAGGGCCGCGCAGGCGCGGAAGGCTTCGCTCACCCAGCCGATCGTCGGTCGCCCCACGGCAAGGTGGGGTGCGGCGGCGAGCACGCGGTACGAGCGCTGGTACCGGTTCTCGTCGGACGTCAGGAGGTTGTCGGGCTCATAGGTCGCCCGGAGGGCGCGGCGTCGCGGCGTCGGGACGGGTCGCGACGCGAGCCCGACGGCCCGGCACAGGCGGGCCGCCACCTCTGCGCCGGGCGGCCGCAGATGCCGGGTGATCTCGACCATGGGAGCCGTCAGCGCCGCGCGCTCGAAGAGGTCCGCCCGCCGCGCCAGGAGATGCAGGACGACCGCCGCGCCCATCGAGTGGGCGAGGGCGATATGGGGCCCCGGCAGATTCGGCAGCACCTCGGCGTCCATGAGGTCGGCGAGATCCTGCACGCAGTCGTCGAACCGCGCGAGGTGGTTGAGGGACGGATCCGGCAACAGGCGCTGCGACCCGCCCTGTCCGCGCCAGTCGAAGGTCACGACGGCAAAGCCGCGGGCGACCAGGTCGCCGATCACCTCGAAGTACTTCTCGATGAAGTCGCCCCGGCCCTGCAGGAGCACGACGGTGCCGCGCGGATGGGCAGGTCCCCGGTGAACGGCGATCCGAAGTCCCACGCCGTCGCGGGTCCGGAACATCCCTGCGCTCAATCCGTCCGGCCGGGGATTGCCTTGAACGGAGGTGAGCGTGAAGAGCGCGGGATGGCACGCGGGCGCCTCGGGCCTCCTGCGGTCCCTGGTCGGGCGAGCGTCCAGAAGGCTTAGCGCCATGGGATGGCGGAAAACGGGAAGGACCATGCCGGCTCGGATCTCGACGGATGCCAGTTTCGCTGAAGTCGCGATCGTTGAACGAAGCGCGACTGTCATACAAGTGCAATGTCGTTCATGGATGCTGATCGGTTACGGTTGGTCCTCTTTCGTGGCCCGTGGCCGCCGCCCGACCGGTTCCACCTGTCGGCACCCGCCCGCCGGAAGAAGACTGGCCCCGGTGCAGGCCGGTTGGACGCGACGGGAGCGGATACGGGCGTTTGCCGGTGCGTGGGGCGGGCCGAAGGATGCGCGCGGTTGCTGCGCGGGGCACCCGAGGCCGGGCGCGTGCACCCTGGCGTCGCGACGCCGCGCCGCCTCGCACGCCCCCGGCGCCCACCGCAGTATCGAACGGGCGCAGCGAGGGGACCGGTGGACAGCGGGACAGGGCGAACCCACCCGAAGGGGCGCTTCTGCCTCGCCCATTCGCGGACCAGAAACGAAGAAGGGCTCCGGTGAGGGAGCCCTAACTTCTTGCTACGTCGAAGGAAAGGTGGTCGGAGCGATAGGATTTGAACCTACGACCCCTTCGTCCCGAACGAAGTGCGCTACCAGGCTG
>CAZJCW010000376.1:0-3414 GCA_964544365.1 uncultured Alsobacter sp. | reverse complement strand
TTGTTGACCGCCAGCGTGGCGGGATGAAGCCGGGATCCCGAACCGCCCGCCAGCACGATGCCCTTCATGATGGGTTCCCCCTCCCGCGCCGGCGCCCCGAGCTGGGCCTAAGCCCGGCCGAGCTCGGCGACGACGTCGCCCACCGCCTCCCGCCACGACCGGGGGACAATGCCATAATCACGGCCGAGACGTCCCGTGGCCAGCCGCGAATTGGCAGGCCGGCGCGCCGGCGTGGGGAAGTCCGCCGTGCCGATAGCCTCGACCGGGACGGAGGGCCCGCCTCGCCCGGCCGACAGTTCCATCACTGCGCGGGCAAGCCCGCACCAGGTGGTGTCGCCCGCATTGGCGAAGTGAAACGTGCCGACGGGGGCGGCGGCATCCCGCGTAAGGCGCGTCGCGATGGTGACGAGTGCCGCGGCGAGGTCGCCGGCCACGGTCGGCGTGCCGTGCTGGTCGTCGACCACGCGCAGGGACGGCCGCTCGGCCGCAAGCCGAAGCATCGTTTTGACGAAGTTGGCCCGAAACGGGCTCACCACCCAGGCGGTCCGCACGATGGCATGGCGCGGATTGCCCGTCCGCACGCCCTGCTCGCCGGCCTCCTTGGAGGCGCCGTACACGCCAAGCGGCGCAACCGGGTCATCCACCTCGTAGGCGGACGGTTTGCTGCCGTCGAACACATAGTCGGTCGAGACGTGGACCAGCGGAATGGAGGCCCGGCCAGCCTCGTGCGAAAGCACGGCGGGCGCCAGCGCATTGAGCCGCCACGCCGTCTCGACGTCGCTCTCGGCCTTGTCGACGGCCGTGTAGGCCGCGCAATTGATGATCGCCGCCCAGGGGCGGGCCGCGACCGCGCGCGAGATGGCGGACGTGTCGAGGATGTCGAGCTCGCCGCGCGTCGGCGCGATGGGATGATACCCCGCCGGCCATGACGCTCGCTGTAACTCCAGGCCGACCTGCCCAGCGCCGCCCAAGATCAGGATGTCCATCGGTCAGCTCACGAGACCGAGGCGTTCGCCGCGGTAGCGGCCCTCGCGAATCGGCCGCCACCAGCCCTCGTTGGCGAGGTACCACGCCACGGTGTCCTCGAGCCCCTGCTCGAACGTCCGCGAAGGCGACCAGCCGATCTCCCGCTCGACCTTGCTGCTGTCGATGGCGTAGCGCCGGTCATGCCCGGGCCGGTCGGCCACATAGGTGATGAGCCGGTCGTGGGGCGCCGCATCGGGACGAAGGCGGTCGAGCACGGCGCAGATGCCCTTCACGACCTGCAGGTTGGTTCGCTCCGAGCGGGCACCGACGCAGTACGTTTCGCCCGGACGGCCCCGCTCGAGGATGCCGACGAGCGCGGCAGCGTGATCCTCGACATGGATCCAGTCGCGCACATTGAGGCCGTCGCCGTAGACCGGCAGCGGCTTCCCCTCGATGGCGTTGAGGACCATCAGCGGGATGAGCTTCTCGGGAAACTGGCGCGGTCCGTAGTTGTTGGAGCAGTTCGAGATCAGGACCGGCAGGCCATATGTCTCGCCGGCGGCCCGCACCAGATGGTCGGACCCTGCCTTGGAGGCCGAGTAGGGAGAGCGCGGATCGTAGCGGGTCGTTTCGTCGAAAAATCCGGTCGCGCCGAGCGAGCCGAACACCTCATCGGTAGAGATGTGCAGGAACCTGAACGCGTCGCGCCGCTCACCCTGCAACGTCGCATGGTAGGCGCGCGCAGCGTCGATGATCGCCTGCGTGCCCATGACATTGGTGCGCACGAAGGCGGCGGGACCTGTGATCGAGCGATCCACATGGCTCTCGGCGGCCAGATGCAGGATGGCGTCAGGCGCCGTGTCGCTCACGACCGCGCGCATGCGCGGCGCATCGCAGATGTCGGCCTCGACCAGCCGGTGCCGGGAGTTCCCGGCGAGCGAGGCAAGCGACGCCGGGTTGGCCGCATAGGTCAGGGCATCGACGGTGACGACCTCATGCCCCTGGGACACCAGCTGCAGCACAAGAGCCGAGCCGATGAACCCAACCCCTCCGGTGACGATCAGTCTCATGCGATCCCCTGGCTCCGCGTCCGGCGCCCTAATAGACCGCGGCACGCGGCAGCAGGGCAGGACGGCAACAACACGCAATCACGCCAGAATCTGGACGACCAACAGTGTACGTCGAATGAAGGAATGAGCGAGAAGCGACGGCGAAATCGCCTGGAATTGTCCCGCCGGGCCTTACCGCCAAAGGCCGCTACACCGCCTGATCGGGCGCATCGGCCAGCAGGCCGCCGTCGATGACCAGCGCCACCGCCTCTGCGCGATTGCGGACGCGCAGGGCCTTGAGAACGGCAGCGACGTGGATCTTCACCGTCGACGGGGACAGGCCCAGCCGCTCGCCGATCTCGCGATTGGACAGCCCCAGCGCGACAAGATCGAGCACATGGCGCTGGCGTTGCGTCAGGCGGGCCAGATCGGGACGTCGGGGCGTGAAGGTCTCGCCGAGCAGCACGCCGCGCAAGGCCGCGGCCGGGTCGTTGCCGTCGAAGGAACGAGCGTCCTCGCCGACGCTGACGTGAAGCTGCCCGTCGAGCATCCGCCCGACCGCGGTGACCACGTCTGCCGAGGGTCCGTCCTTGTCGATGGCCCCGGCGAGGCCGCTCGCAAGGCAATGCAGAATGTCGCGCCGGTCGATGCCGACCCCGAGCACGGCCATCGGAACGCCCGGGCAGAGATCGCGCAGCGGCTGCAGGCCGGCCACGGCGCGGCGCATGTTCGGGCCCGCCTCGACAAGCGCCAGCACGGGCAGCGCGGCCGGATCGATCGCGCCGAGAGCCAGGTCGACGGTGTCGGCCTCACGGACAGCGACATCCTTGAACGAGGCCTGAAGAACCTCAGCCAAGCCCCTTCGGATCATGGCATTTTTCTCGATGACCAGGATCGTCCGCACTTGCCGCTTCTCCTGGTGTCCGCCGTCATCGGCCCGCACTGCAACCAATTTCGGCCATCCTGCGGCGCAGATCACTGATCTATCGCATCCCCGCACGATTGTCGTGGCATCATGCCCCGTGCCGCATGCGCAGCCGACCGGCGCCGGCGACGGGTTGGGCCGGCGAGCGCGGGACGCTAGGGTGCGCGTGGGCCTATCCGGCCCGGTCCACGATCCCTCGCAGGCGCCATGACCACATCCATCACCCCCGACGCGATCAACGGCATCGTCGGCATCCTGCCGACGCCCTCGACACCCGATGCCGACCAGGGGTCGTGCGAGCAGTCCGTCGATGTCGAGGCCACCGCCGCGATGACGCGGATGACCGTCGAGGCCGGCATCGCCCTGCTGATGACGGGCGGCAGCTTCGGCGAGGGTCCGTCGCTGACCTGGCGGGAGCACCAGGTCTTCACCGATGCCATCGTGCAGAGCCATGGCGGCAAGGCGCTGCTCTTT
>CAZJCW010000375.1:0-3437 GCA_964544365.1 uncultured Alsobacter sp. | reverse complement strand
ACCCCGCCACGCGCGACCTGTGAGTCTCCGGCAGGCTCGCCCGCCGTGTGCGGTGATGTTCGAGGCGGAATTGGGGCGGGTTGGTTCGTGGTGTCGGTGATGAGCAGGCCGCTGCCGTGCCGGGTGTAGCCGACCGGGCTCGCCGGTGCGTTCGGCACGGGGTTGCTGATCTGGCTCGCGGCCCCGACGACGGCGCCGCGCGCCGAGCCGGCGGCTTGGGTGGCAGCTGCGGCGCCGGTGACGACGATCGCCCCGGCTCCGCCGGTGACGGCACCTGCCGCGGCCGCGGTCCCCGCCGTGCCGGAGGCACTCGCCGCGCCCGCCCCGGCGGCGGCCGGTGCGGTGGTGGTCGGGGGGTGGGTGATGGGGGCGCCGGCGGAGCGGGCGGCGGCGGTCGGCTCATGCGGCGCCGGTGACAGCGTGCCTGAGCCGCCTGCGCCTGGACTGGTGGGTCGGCTGGCGGTGCGGGTGGTGATGGATCGGGCGGCGGTGACGGCCTTGCGGCTGGCGGTCACCCCGGCGGCGCCCATCTGGGTGCCGTAGTAGGCGCTGCTCAGGGCGCGGGTGGGGTTGGTGGCGGGGACGGCGGGCTGGGTCGCGATGGTGCCCATGAAGGAGAACATCCCGTACGCCATCAGGGGTGCGAGGAGGGCGCCGACGCCGAGGATGAGTCCGGCGCCGGCGTTGACGAATGCCTGGGTGGTGCCGGCGTGGGCGGAGTTCGCGAACAGGGACACCGACAGGGCCAGGAGGATGGCGATGGGGACCTTGGCGAACAGGACGGCGAACATGGCGGTGGCCCATTTGCGAAACCAGGCGCGGGTGGGGGCCATGACCAGGCCGGCGAACGCGAACGGGCTGAGCGCGTACAGGACGACGGCGGCGGCCATGCAGAACAGCAGGACGAAGAACACCGACGTCAGGCCGAACAGCAGGATCGCGGCGATCAGCGGCGCCATCAGCCCGAGCCCTTCGTACATGGGATTGGTCCCGACGCCGGCGAGCAACCGCATCGACCCGGCGAGGTCGGGGGTGGCGGCGGTCACGATCGCCTGCGCCAGGCCGGTGAACCCCGCCGCGATCACCGGGAGCAGCAGCGCTACGGCCTGCGGGCCGATGATCGCCAGCGCGACACCAGGGATCGCCTCGACCAGGTAGCGCGAGGACTGGGCGACCATGGCGCGGAACGCCGCCAGGACCAGCAGGATCGTCGCGACGGACGCGGACACCGCGGTGGTGATCCGCCAGATGCTGCCCAGCGACGCGACCGTGAAGTCGGCGGTGGTGACCTCGAACAGCTGGGAGTACATGCCCGCGACGACCTGGGCGAGGGCGTCCGCGAGCAGGCCCATGAGGGTGCGCAGCACCATGCCCAGGGGATCCACGGAGCTGAACAGTCCGTGGAAGATGCCGTCCAGCAGGATGTCCATCTGCGCAATCCAGCTGCTGTCGGGGTCGCGTCGCCGTCAGGCGGCGGTCGCGGCCCAGCCCTGGACGATGGCGACCAGGCTGGGGGCGCCGACGCAGACGATCGCGGCGAACATCGCGGCGAACATGCCGCCCATCCAGCGGGACGCGTTCTGCGGGCTCAGGCCCTTGGCGCCCATGTAGCCGAACGCGCACACGATCAGCACGATCGTGGCCAGAGCCGTGCCGTACACCTGCACGGACTTCGCGAGCTCGGATAGGAAGTTCTGGTACGGCATCGTGATAGCCGCCACTGCGGTCGAGATGGGCATGGCACGGGCTCCGATCAGCAGATACGGAGGAGCGTTTCCCCTCCTATCTGCGACAACGCCGTTCGCCGACTCGGTTCCTCGCAAGTTGTCGCGCTCACACGCGAATCACGCGACCGAACCCACTCAGGTACGCCTCATCCCAACTGCCGCCGAGCAGTCGAGTACGGATTCCCGCCTCCGGGTTCGCGGCCTCCGCGATCGTGATCTGCGATCCCTGGACCGCGGTGACGATGGCGACGTGATGCTCCGATCCGCCGAACCAGAACACCAGATCACCGGGCCGGACCATGCTGCGCGGGATGTCCTGCGTCTGTGCGCGCTGCGTGTATGAGTAGTCGACCAGGCTGACGCCGGCCTGACGCCAGGCGTAGGACGTGAGGCCGGAGCAGTCGAAGTCGACAGGGCCGTTTCCCTCCGCGACATAGCGTCCGCCGCGCCCGACAGCGGTCAACGCCGCGGCCACCGCTACGGCGGCTTGACCATCGGGCGCGGGGATCGTGGCCGGGTCCACCAAAACCGCCCCGACTGCGGAAGCTTGGGGACAGTCTTCTGGAGTCATGCTTGTCGAGCTGGGGCACGGCGAGGACATCGTGGCTGCGGTCACCGTTGCGCCAGCGATCGCCAGCGAGGCCACGCAGCCAGCCGGAAGCAGAAGGACGCTGAGCACGAGCAGGCTCAGCGCGACATTTCGCTTCATACCTGTTTGACGGTGCTCGGCGAGGCCGTGCCTCGCACTCGCGCGACCTACGCATCCATAATGCGTAGGTCCGAAAGGCACCTTGACCGCGTCACCAGTCCGTGCAGGCCTCAGCCGACGAAGCCGCCGGAGGCGGAGACGACGGAGCCGTTGAGGACGGCCCCAGTGCGTGAGCAGCAGAAGGCGATGGTTTCGGCGATCTCCTCGGGCTTGAGGATGCGGCGGAGGGGTGAGGAGGCGATGAAGCCATCGACAGTCTGCAGGCCGTAGATGTCTGCAGTCGCTTGGAGCATCTGGGTGTCTGTCGAGCCGGGGGACACGGCGACGGCGGTGACTCCGGTGCCGACGAGGTCGGCAGCGAGGCCGCGGACCATGCCGATGACGGCGTGCTTGGCGACGTTATAGCCAGCAAGACGGAACAGTCCGTGGGTTCCGGCGGCCGAGGCAACGGCCACGAAGCGGCAACCTTGTGGGTCGGGTCCGTTGAGCATGTGGGGGATGGTGGCTGCGGCGGTGTTCCAGACGCCGACGACGTCGACGTCGAGCAGCGTCTGCAGGTGTGCGGCTCCATTGTGGGACTGACGTAGTTCGCTTACGTCGGTGCCTTGGTCTTCTGCTTGAGGCGTTCGTAGGGCGTCTGCCTGCGAGGCTGCCGTGGGGGCGATGGTAGTTGTAGTAGTCCTCCCATTCTTGGAGCTTGGTGTTGAAGACGCCGGCGTCGTCGATGGTGACGCCGTCCAGCAGGCGGTAGAACTCCTCGGCGTCGATGCGATGTGATCTCTCCACCTTGCCGTTGAGGCGGGGTGTTCGGGGCTTGATGTAGACGTGGTTGATCCCCTTATCGAGCACGTGCCAGTGGAAGCTGCTTTGGAACTCTGACCCGTTGTCGGTCTGGATGGTGTCAATGGCGAAGGGCAGTTTCGCGACGACGTAGTCGACGAACTGGATCGCGGTCTTCTGGTTCAAGGACGGATAGATCCGTAAGACCCGCAGCCGGGTGC
>CAZJCW010000374.1:0-3455 GCA_964544365.1 uncultured Alsobacter sp. | reverse complement strand
AAGATCAGGCTCACCGCCACCTGCGTGCGCGTGCCGGTGTTCATCTCCCATTCGGAGGCGGTGAACGTCGAGTTCGAGAACCCGATCTCCGCCGACGAGGCGCGCGACATCCTGCGCTCGGCGCCCGGCTGCCTCGTCATCGACAAGCAGGAGCCCGGCGGCTACATCACCCCGCACGAGGCGGCCGGCGAGGACGCCACCTACATCTCGCGCATCCGCGAGGATGCCACCGTCGAGAACGGCCTCGCCTTCTGGTGCGTCTCGGACAACCTGCGCAAGGGCGCGGCGCTGAACGCCATCCAGATCGCCGAGGCCATCATCAACCGCAAGCTGCTGCAGCCCAAGGCCCTGGCCGCCTGAGGCCATGCTCGCACTGCGACCGAACTGCGAATGCTGCGATCGTGACCTTCCGCCCTCTGCGCGGGAGGCCATGATCTGCTCGTTCGAGTGCACCTTCTGCGCCGACTGCGCGAGCGGGCGGCTCGATGGCGCGTGTCCCAACTGCGGCGGCGAACTCGTTCGCCGTCCGGTGCGGCCCGAAGAAAAGCTCGCCCGCTTTCCGGCCCAGACCGAGCGTGTCGTCAAGACCCACGCCGGCTGTCGCTGACGACCGGCGGTTCCGACCCCTCGCGGCGACAATCCGCGAAGCGGGCCGGACCGAAGCCTCGCGCCCTCAGCCCCGCGCCGCGATCGCCTCGGCGATGGCCACCGTCCGCCTGCCGATGTCGGCGTGCAGCCGCTCGACCATCTTTCCGTCGAGCTGCAGCGCGCCCTTGTCGCGGTTCTCCGGAACGGCGAAGGCGGCGATGATCTTGCGCGCCCATTCCACCTCGGCCACCGTCGGCGCGAAGACGGCGTTGGCCGTCTCGATCTGGCCGGGGTGGATCAGCGTCTTGCCGTCGAAGCCGAGGTCGCGGCCCTGCTCGCACTCCTCGCGCAGGCCGGCCTCGTCCGTCAGGCCGTTGAAGACGCCGTCGATGATGTCGATGCCATAGGCGCGCGCCGCCGCGAGGCAGGATTGCAGCCAGGGCAGGAAGGGCTGCCGCCCGGGCACCAGCCGCGCCCGCGTTTCCTTGGCGAGATCGTTCGTGCCCATCACGAAGCAGGCCAGCCGGTTGGCGGGATCGCCGGCCGTCGCGGCGATCGGCAGCGCCGTGAGCATCGCCAGCGGCGTCTCCATCATCACCCACAGGCGCGTCGTCGCCGGGGCGCCCGCCTTGGCCAGGGCCGACGCCGCCCGCGCCACATGCGCCGGCGACGACACCTTCGGGATCAGCACGGCGTCCGGACCGGCCGGCGCGACGGCATGCAGGTCCGCCTCGCCCCATCCCGTATCCAGGCCGTTGATGCGCACCACCACCTCGCGCGGGCCGAAGCCTCCCGCCCGCACGGCCTCGGCCACCTGCTGGCGCGCGAGGTCCTTGGCGTCGGGCGCGACGGCGTCCTCGAGATCGAGGATCAGCGCGTCGGCGGGCAGGGATCGCGCCTTTTCCAGCGCACGGGCATTCGATCCCGGCATGTAGAGGACACTGCGGCGCGGTCTGACGCTGTGCGGCATGGGGTCTCGCCCGTCTCTGGTGTTGCACTGCAACATAGCCTCCGGCCGGCGAATCGCCAATCGTGAGAAAGGTGGAGGTCCGCGCCGCGAACGACGGGCCTCGGTCGAGACCGAAAGGGAGGGTCGGGCACATGATCATCGCGGGCGTCGACGGCTGCACGGCGGGGTGGGTGGCCGCGATCCGTCACGCGGACGGCTCCATCGCCGTCGCTGTCTTCGGCCACTTCGCGGACCTCGTCGCCCTGCGGCCCGGCCTGGTCGCCGTCGACATGCCCGTCGGCCTGCCCGACCGCATCGGCGCGGCAGGCCGTGCCCCCGAGCGGGTGCTGCGGCCCCTGCTGGGCGCCCGGCAGTCTTCCGTCTTCTCGGTGCCCTCGCGCTCTGCCGTCTATGCCCCGGACTACCGCAGCGCGTGCGAGGCGGCGCTCGCGACGTCGGACCCGCCGCGCAAGGTGTCGAAGCAATGCTTCCAGCTCTTCAGGCGGATGCAGGAGGTCGACGGGCTGCTGCGCGGGGAGCCCGCCCTCGCCGGCATCGTCCACGAAAGCCATCCGGAGGGGATATTCGCCGGCCTCAACGGCTGGCAGCCTCTGGACCACCCGAAGAAGGTCAAGTCACGCCCCAATCCGGCCGGGCTGGAGGAGCGGCGTGCGCTGCTGGAGGCGGCCGGCCTGCCGCGCCCGCTGCTCGTCGCGCCGCCACCGCGCGGCGCCGGCGCCGACGACGTGCTGGACGCCTTCGCCTGCCTGGTGCTGGCGGGCCGGATCCGCGACGGACGGGCGACGCCGCTGCCGGACCCGCCGGGTCGTGACAGCCATGGGCTGCCCGTTGCAATCTGGGTTCCCGCATCGCCCCCGTCGAGGGCGGCGGCGGCGCGTGCGCCGGCCGTCCCGCGAGAGGAACCCCGCATGTCGCTGCCCGTTACGCCCGACCTGATTCGCGCCGCTCATGGCCGGATCCGCGACCACATCCGCCGCACGCCGCTCCTGCAGGCGGATCCCGACCTGTCTCCGGGCGCGGCGGTCACGTTCAAGCTCGAATGCCTGCAGCACTCCGGCTCCTTCAAGGCGCGCGGCGCCTTCAACAACCTGCTCTCCCGCGCCGCACCCGCGGCCGGCGTGACCGCCGCGTCGGGCGGCAACCACGGTGCGGCCGTGGCGCTGGCGGCGCGGCGGCTGGGCCTGCCGGCGCGGATCTTCGTGCCGGAGATCTCCTCGCCGGTGAAGATCGCCGCCATCCGCGCCAAGGGCGCCGACGTCGTGGTGGGCGGCGCGCGCTATGCCGACGCCCAGGCCGCCTGCGACCGCCATGCCGCCGAATCCGGGGCGTTGCTGGTGCATCCCTACGACACCGTCGAGACCATCGCCGGAGCCGGCACGGTGGCGCTCGAATGGGAGGAGGACCAGAAGGCGCTCGGCCTGATGCCGCTCGACACCGTCCTGGTCGCAGTCGGCGGCGGCGGCCTCGTGTCGGGCGTCGGCGCGTGGTGGGGCGGACGCGTCCGGGTGATCGCGGTCGAACCGGAGGGGTCGTGCTGCCTGTCCGCCGCCTTCGCGGCCGGCCGGCCCGTCGACGTGCCGGTCGATTCGATCGCGGCCGACAGCCTCGGCGCGAAGCGGGCCGGCGACGTCGTCTTCGAGGTCAGCCGCAAGACGGTGGAGCGCGTCGTGCTGGTTCCCGACGATTCGATCCGCGCGGCGCAGCTGAAGCTCTGGCGGGACTGGCGGATCGCGGCCGAGCCCGGCGGCGCGGCGGCGCTGGCCGCCCTTCTGTCCGGCCGCTACACGCCCGCCCCGGGCGAGCGCGTCGGCGTCCTGCTGTGCGGCGCCAACGTCGATCCCGCGTCCCTCGCAGGCTGAAGGCTCAGCGCCGCGCCGTCCGGCGGGCGGTGCCGCCG
>CAZJCW010000373.1:0-3469 GCA_964544365.1 uncultured Alsobacter sp. | reverse complement strand
GCCTTGAGCGGCGCCGTGCGACGTCTCGCCTCACCGACGGTACGGACCGGGCCTTCCAAGACAAACGCCACGGTCAGGCCAACGCTCGCGGACAGCGCCGCGATGCATGGCGATGGTGTATCGAAGTGACGGGTTGAAAGGCTGGCTGGGGGACCTGGATTCGAACCAAGATTAACGGAGTCAGAGTCCGCTGTTCTACCGTTGAACTATCCCCCACCGGAGCCATGTGGCGGCGCGTTGCGGCGCGGCCGGCGGTGGGGGGTCATTTAGCGAAGCGCAGTCGGCTTGGCAAGTCGGCTCGCCAAGTCGGGTCGCCAAGTCGATCCGGAGGCCGGCCGCCCGAGCGGCCGTGCCTTGCGCCCAGCGGCCGGCCACGCCTGGCAAGGACCGGAACCGGTACCGGGCACGCCGGCACGGCCCGGGAGGGGATGGCCCGCGGGAATCGGCTCGCGCAGGTCCGGCGCGTCGGGGGCGGATCAATCCTCCGCGTCGCCGCGCACGGCCGTGCGGCGCAGCGCGGCGAGCACCGCCCCCGCCTTCGCCCGGCGCGGCGGCGCAGGCGCCACGGCGCGGCCGCGCGCGTCCTGCGGTGCCGTTTCGCGGCCGATATCGGGCAGGACCGCGATCCGGTGCCCGCGAATGTCGGCGCGGCACACGACGAGGCCCCACTGCTCCAGTTGTGCCAGTGCCCGGCGGCCGCGTCCGGGGGAATGGCTTCCGAAGGATTCGGCCACCGCCGCGTCGGTGGGGCAGGGGGCTCCCTCCAGCGCGGCCCGGGCAACCGCGAGGTAGGCCGCCTGAAGGTCTTCCTCGAGCCCGGCCGACGCCGCGACGGCGGCCTCCCAGGCTCCCCCGTCACCGGCCACCCCGTCCCCCGCGAGGCCCTCGCCGGCGCGCGCCACGGTCATCCGGCGGCGGAAGGCGGCGAGGTCGAGCGGCGGCGTGTGCAGGCGGCGGATCCGGCACCGGACCACGAAATCCTGGTAGAGCAGTGCCGCCGGGCGGAAGGCGGCATCCTCCTCCCGCGCCATCTCGATCATGATCTCGGCGACGATGGCCTCGACCTCCTCGGGCGGCGGCATCGGCGGACCCTCCGGCGCCGCGAAGCCGGGCCGCGCGACCTCCGCGAGAATGTCGTCCGCCGGGCGCGGCGGCGGGGGTGGCGGGCGGCGACGCGGCGCCTCCTCGGCGACGGGCGCCAGGATCAGGTCATGCGCCCCCGCCGCCGGAACCTCCGGCATCGGCACCAGCCTGGGCGATCCGGAGAGCTCCCGGGTCACGACCGGGCCGATCTTCACCGCCAGGGGACGCTTCGAGAGCGCAGGTCCGAGCGCCACGAAATGCCCGCGCTCGAGGTCGCGGAACATCTCCGCCTGCCGGCGTTCCAGCCCGAGCAGGTCGGCGGCGCGCGCCATGTCGATGTCGAGGAAGGTCCGCCCCATCAGGAAGTTCGAGGCTTCCGCTGCGACGTTCTTGGCCAGCTTGGCGAGGCGCTGGGTCGCCACCACGCCGGCGAGCCCGCGCTTGCGTCCGCGGCACATCAGGTTCGTCATCGCCCCGAGCGACAACCGCCGCGCCTCGTCGGACACCTCGCCCGCGACGCCGGGAGCGAACAGTTGCGCCTCGTCGACGACGACCAGCATCGGGTACCAGTAGTCCCGGTCGGCCTCGAACAGGCCCGTCAGGAAGGCCGCCGCGGCCTTCATCTGCGCCTCGGCATCCAGCCCCTCGAGATCCAGCACGACGGACACCCGGTGGCGGCGTACCCGGTCGCCGATGGTCTCCAGTTCGGCTGCGGGCCGCAGTCCGTCCACGACGACGTGACCGTAGCGATCGGCCAGCGTGGTGAAGTCTCCCTCCGGGTCGATGACCGCCTGCTGGACGGATCCGGCGCTCTGCTCCAGCAGGCGGCGCAGGAGGTAGGACTTTCCGGAGCCCGAGTTCCCCTGCACCAGCAGGCGCGTCGCCAGCAGCTCTTCGAGGTCCAGCACGGCGGGACCGCCGCCAGGGCCGGTTCCCAGGATCACCTGCGGGGCGTCGGTGGTGCTCATGCGCGGCGAATCGATCCTCGGCGGACGGAGGCCGTGGTTAGCACGGGCGGGCGCCGGCTGGGCAACCGCGCGGCGCGTCCCTCCACAGTCGAGGCGAGCTTCAGGGGTGCCCGGCGGCGGGAATGTCCTGCCTGTTGCCCATGTGCCAGGCCAATGCCTCGACCTTCGGCATCAGCACGGCCGTCAGGTCGTCGTCGTGCACCGTTTCCGCCCAGGCGGTGGTGAAGCAGAGGAGCCACCCCTCGATCTCCGCCTTGCCGATGGGCGCGTGCAGATGGCGCGCGCGCAACATCGGCGGGCCGCGCCGCGTGGTGAAGAGCGCGGGTCCGCCGAGCCAGCCCGACAGAAACTCGAACAGCTTCTGCTCGCTCTCCTCCAGCGAGGCGGGATGGATGGCGCGGCAGGCCGCCGCGTCGGGCAGCGTGTCCATCAGCGCATAGAAGCGCCGGGTGAGGGCCCGGACGCCGGCTTCGCCGCCGATCCGGTCGTAGGGAGTGTCCATCGCCGTCGCCCTGGATGTGGGATGCGCAAGCGCCCGGCGACCGTCTAGCGCCTTCTGGCCGGTCCCGGAAGCCCGCGCCGCGGCCCTGAAACGGGAAACCCCGCCGTCCGGTGGGACGGCGGGGTCGGAACCCGGTCCGGGAAGGGCCTTACTCGGCCGGCTTGGCTTCCAGCTTCGCCGTCCCGCGCGTCTTCCACAGCGAGTAGAACACGCCAACCGCGAGGATCGCGAAGGTCGTACCCAGCGACACCGCCGGCGGGATCTTGGCGATGCCGAGCATGTCGGCGACCACGATCTTCGAGCCGATGAAGATCAGCACCGTCGCCAGCGCGTACTTCAGGTAGGCGAACCGGTCGATCATCGCCGCCAGCGCGAAGTACAGGGCGCGCAGGCCGAGGATGGCGAAGATGTTGGACGTGAACACGATGTAGGTGTCGGTCGTGATCGCGAAGATCGCCGGCACCGAGTCGACCGCGAAGATCACGTCCGCGACGTTCACCAGCACGAGCACCAGGAACAGCGGGGTGAGGAAGGTCACCATCTTGCCCGTCGCCGGGTCGCGATCCTTGATGATGAACCGCTCGCCGTGCAGCTGGTCGGTCACCCGGAAGTGCTTGCGCATGAACTTCAGGATCGGGTTCGACGCGACGTCGTACTGCTGGTCGGCCGCGATGATCATCTTCACGCCGGTGATGACCAGGAAGGCGGCGAAGATGTAGAGAACCCAGCTGAACTGCTGCACCAGCGCCGCGCCGATGCCGATCATCAGGCCGCGCAGCACGATGACCGCGAGGATGCCCCAGAAGAGCACGCGGTACTGGTAGGCGCGCGGGATCCCGAAGAACCCGAAGATCATGGCGATGACGAAGATGTTGTCCATCGAGAGGCTTTTCTCGATGACGAAGCCCGTCAGGTA
>CAZJCW010000372.1:0-3471 GCA_964544365.1 uncultured Alsobacter sp. | reverse complement strand
GCGGCGCGGGCCCGACCATGGCCAACATCCTTGCCGAGGAGGCGCATGTCGGCGCAGTCCTCATTCCCCCCTCCCCCGGCACGTTCTGTGCGCTTGGCGCGCTGATCTCCGACGTCAGGCGCGATTTCGTCCGGCCGGCCCGCGTTCCCATCGGCGACGGCGGCGCCGGGTTCGCCCATGTCGAGGGCCTGTTCGCCGCCCTGCGCGCCGAGGCCACGGCCTGGATTGCCCAGGAGGGCGACCTCATCCGCGAGCACGCCCTCTCGGTCACGGGCGACATGCGCTACCCGGGCCAATCCTACGAGCTGCCGATCGCCATGCCTTTCGATGCCCGGGGCGGCCTCGACGAGGCCGGCGCGATCGAGGCGTTCCACGTCGCGCACGAGCGCGCCTACGGCTTCCGGGAAGCCGGAAGCGCCGTCGAGGTGATGAATGTCCGGCTGGCGGCGACGGGGCGGCTCACTCCGGTGCCCCTGCCCGTGGTCGGCGATGGTGCCGTGCCCGTGCCCAAGGAGGTGCGACGGCTGCATCTGGAAAGCGGCTTCGACGTGCCCGTCTATGATCGCGAAACCATCAGACGGGGAGCCAGGATCCATGGTCCGGCCATCGTCGAGCAACTCGACACGACCACCCTAGCGCTGGAAGGCTGGGACATCGTGTGCGACCGGCATGGCAGCCTGCGGCTCGAGAGGACCCCGGCATGACGCTCGATCCGGTCACACTCGAGGTTCTCCATCAGAAGTTGCGCGCCTGCACGGAAGAAATGGCCATCACGCTGGCGCGCGCCGCGAGATCGACCTACGTGAAGGACGCGCACGATTTCGGCACGGCTCTCGCCAACCTGAACGGCAAGTTCTTCGCCTATCCCGAGGCGCTGGGCGTCTCCGGGTTTCTCGACCTCGATTGCCGGAAGGCCATCGAGACCGTCGGGGACTTGTCGCCGGGGGACGTGATCATCACGAACCACCCCTACGCCAGCGGCGGCCTCTCCACCCACATGCCGGACCTGCAGCTGATCCGCCCCTATTTCCACGAGGGCAGGATCGTCTGCTACGGCTGGGACTTCATCCATTCCGCGGACATCGGGGGCGGCGTCCCGTCCAGCATCAGCCCGCGTTTCAACGAGCTGTTCCAGGAGGGACTGCAGATCCCGCCGATGAAGCTCGTCGATGGCGGGCGGATCAACCAGACGCTTCTGGCGCTCTACCGGGCCAACTGCCGCGTTCCTGACCTCAACATCGCCGATGTCAACGCGATGCTGGCGGCGCTGACGGTGGGCGAGCGCCGGGTCGCGGCCATCATCAAGCGGCACGGCATCGCCTCCTTCGAGGCGGCCGCCAGGGACCTCACGGTGTGGGCTGCCGCGAAGTCCCGCGACGTGCAGCGCCGCATCCCGGACGGCGAGTACAGCTTCTGGGACTATATGGACGACGACTTCGCCACGCGCGTGCCGATCCGCATCCGCTGCACCATGCGGGTGAAGGACGGCATGGTCGACCTGGACTATTCCGGCACCGATCCGCAGGTGGCATCGGCCTACAACGTCCCCACCGGCGGCATCCGGCATCCGTGGCTGACCCTGAAGCTCATGCATCTCGTCGGGACGTGGGATCCGACGATCCCGCTGAACTACGGGCTGTTCGAGAACATCACCGTCAGCGTTCCCAAGGGGACGGTCCTGAATCCCGAGTTTCCCGCCGCCGTCGGGGTGCGGCACGCCACCGCCGTGCGCGTCAACGACACGCTGGTCGGCGTGCTGACGACCGCCCTGCCCGGCCTGATCCCGGCGCCGTCCGGCGGCACGAACGTCCCCGTCGTCATCGCGGAGCAGGATCCGCGAACCGGCGAGCGACGGCTTTCGGTGATCCAGATGCTCGTCGGCGGGACCGGTGCCCAGTCCGGCATGGACGGCGTGGATGGCCGGGACAGCGGGCTGGCCAACCTCTACAACACGCCCGTCGAGCGCAGCGAGGCCGATGTCGGCGTCCTGATCGAGGAATACGGGCTTCGAGCCGACAGCGCCGGGCCGGGCCGCTGGCGCGGCGGTACCGGGCTCGTCATGCGCTTCCGCATCCTCCGGGAGGGGTCGTCCGTGCTGGCGCGGGGCCTGGAGCGCTTCGTCTTCCGGCCGTGGGGCGCTGCTGGCGGCGGACCCGGCGCGACGTGCAAGGTCATCCTGAACCTCGGGAAACCGGGGGAGCGGGATATCGGCAAGATCGACATGATCGCCATGCAGCCCGGCGACACGATCACGGTCATGACCGCCGGCGGGGGCGGCTTCGGCGACCCGTTCGAGCGGGAGGCCGAGAAGGTGTTCCTCGACGTGCGCGCCGGCTTCGTCAGCGTCGCCGCCGCCCGCCGCGACTACGGCGTCGTCGTGGCCGATGGCCGGCTCGATGCCGCCGCGACGAAGGCACTGCGGGCCGCGCCGCGCCCGCCGCGCCCGCCCTTCGACTTCGGACCCGAGCGGGTCGCTTGGGAGAGCGTCTTCAACGACGAGATCGCCAGCGACTTCGCCACGCGGCTCCTGCTGCGATCGCCGCCGCGACGCATCGAGGTCAAGCGGCAGATCGTCGAAGCGGTGGTTCCCGGACTGACGGAGGTCGGCACGCGGGGGATGACGTCGCTGTTCCCCGACCCCGTCGCCCAACGCCGAAAACTGGTCGCGCTGATCGAGCAGTCGCTGCCTCGCGGATAAGCACTCCGGCGCCGGTTCCGCCCAAGGATGAGGCGGCCCGGCTCCTGATTTCGCCTTGCACAAGGCTCCGCCTGTAAGATTGAATACAGTTATACGTTGAGCAGGCCGACGCGCCGGATGTCAGCGCGGACCCATCATTCAGGAGACACGAAACATGCGAAGCACGAGCATCGTCGCGGCCCTGGCGCTGGGGATTTCCCTGGCGGGACCGGTTGCCGCCAACGAACTGAAGATCGGCGTGCGCGCCGGCGGCGAGTCGATGGATCCGCACGCCTCCGGCGTGGGCTCCAACATCGGCTCGGCCAAGAACGTCTTCGAGTCCCTCGTGGCGCTCGACGACAGCCTGCAGCCCTCCCCGGGCCTCGCGCTGTCGTGGGAGCTGGTCGATCCGACAACGTGGAAGGTGAAGCTGCGGCCCGGCGTGACCTTCCACAACGGCACCAGCTTCGATGCGCAGGACGTGGTGCACTCGCTCGCCCGCATCCGCAAGGTTGCGCCGACGGACGGCGGCCTCGTGCCGTTCCTGCGCCGCATCGAGACGATCACGGCCGACGATCCGCTGACCGTGACGATCAAGACCGCCGGTCCGACGGCCTCGCTGCCGCAGGACCTCGGGCGCCTTCTCGTCGTCCCGTCGGAGACGCCGCTCGACGCCACGCCGGCGGACTTCAACAACGGCAAGTACGCGATCGGCACCGGGCCCTTCAAGCTGGCGTCGTTCACGCCCCGCGCCGACATGGTGCTCGAGCCCTATGCCGGCTACTGGGGTCCGA
>CAZJCW010000371.1:0-3493 GCA_964544365.1 uncultured Alsobacter sp. | reverse complement strand
TTAAGCCTGCCGCCAGCGTTCGCTCTGAGCCAGGATCAAACTCTCAAGTTGTACTGAGACATTTGATCGTCGGCTCGGTCATCACGTATCTCATCGTCACACCTCGCGGCATGACATGATTGACGGAGTTCACATCAATCCAGATCCTCCGAAAAGAACCTGAACATTGTGAGCTTCCAGAAAAACGCGATACCGACCGAAAGTCTCTTGTCAGAACCAGGCCGAAACCCAGTCCCCGCAAGGACCCCGCCGTCCGCGTTTCCCTTTCTTCCTCTTCACACTGTCAAAGAGCACGGAGCCTCGCAGCCCCAAGGTCCCTCTCGAGACCAAAACCCAGATCAACGATCCAGATCAATCCAACAGCTCACACCCAAACAACGCATCCTCCCCGACCGAAGCCGGGTTCAACATCACCCGATGTCCAGAAGATGTATTGTCGGGCGTCCCGTCCTCGTCGTGAGGCCGTCGCCGCGAACGAGTGGGGATGTACCCCCTCTCCCCTGCCGGCGCAACCCCCCTTGTGGAAAAAAGTTGGCGTCGAACCGCCCGATGGGCCTCAAAGCCCTGTCAACCTGCAGGAATTTCGTGTTCATCCGCCGTGTTCGAGGCTTTTCACCGGCTAACGCGACCGCTTTCCGCTATCGAGCCTCACGGCCAAGGGCGGCCATGGTGTCCTTCCACTCCTGACGTCTGGCTTCCGAGGCGTCCGCGACGCGCCCGAATAGCGTCTGCCTGATCGGGCCGAAGCCGCACAGCGACAGGATCCCGCTCTTCAGGCTCTTGAGGCCGTGGGCGCCGAACCACCAGCGATAGGCCAGCGCAGGCATTCCCATCGTGACGACGATGCGAACCGAACGCCCCTTCAACCGGCGGACAGGCATGCCCCCTCCGCTGTCGTCGGCGGCGAAGCCCGGCCGAAGAACCTGTTCGAGAAAGGCCTTCAACAACGCTGGCACGCCGCCGAGCCAGAGCGGGAAAAGCAGCGTCACATGCTGTGCCCAGGCGATGTCGTCCTGCGCCCGAAGGGCGGCCGCCGGAGCCGGATTGTTCCGGTAGTCATCCTCTGTGCGGAGCAGCGGGAACGCGAGCGACGCCAATTCGATCCGCCTGACTTCATGACCCGCGCCGACTGCGGCATCTGCATAGGCTCGGGAAAGGGCATGGACCAGCCTGGCGGGATCCGGATCGGGATGGCCATCGATGACAAGGATCCGTCGGCCCATGGTCGTCCTGCCCCCCTCGCCCAAGTCATCATGTGCGATGACGATGCCGATGCCGTGATGCAGGTCAAGGCGCCGCATGTCCCTCGCTTGGCGTTCCCCGCCGTGGCAGGATCGGGCGTTACCGCGCCCGTTCGCAAGAGAGTTCCTATGTCCGACGCAGCCCCTGCCGCATCCCCCGTCGCCGCACGCCCGGCGCGCCCCGTAAGGCGGGGCGATCATGTCTTCCTGGTCGATGGCTCGTCCTACATCTTCCGTGCCTACCATGCGCTTCCACCCCTGACGCGCAAGTCTGACGGTCTTCCGGTCGGTGCCGTGGCCGGCTTCTGCAACATGCTCTGGCGTCTCTTGCGCGACAGCGTGGCCGGCGAACGGCCGACGCACCTTGCAGTCGTGTTCGACCATTCCGCGACCACGTTCCGCAACGCGCTGTACGACGGCTACAAGGCCCAGCGGCCGGAACCGCCGGAGGAGCTTCGCCCGCAGTTCCGGCTGATACGCGATGCGGTGAAGGCCTTCGACATCCCCTGCGTCGAGCAAAAGGGATACGAGGCGGACGACATAATCGCGACCTACTGCCGGCAGGCCTGCGAGGCCGGAGCCACGACCACGATCGTGGCTTCGGACAAGGATCTCATGCAACTCGTCGGAAACGGCGTGAGCATGTACGACTCGATGAAGGACAAGCGGATCGGGCGTGACGAGGTCATCGAGAAGTTCGGCGTCCCGCCCGAGAAGGTCGTCGACGTCCAGGCCCTCATCGGTGACAGTGTCGACAACGTGCCGGGCGTGCCCGGTATCGGCGTCAAGACCGCCGCCCAGTTGATCCAGGAGTATGGCGACCTCGATTCGCTGCTGGCCAGGGCGACTGAGATCAAGCAGCCCAAGCGTCGGGAAACGCTCATAGAACACGCAGAGCAGGCGCGGCTCTCCCTGAGGCTCGTGACCTTGGACAAGAGCGTTCCCCTCGACCATCCGATCGACGGGATCGGCGTGCACGATCCGGACCCTCGCCGCCTCGTCGCCTTTCTGAAGGCGATGGAATTCAACGCCGTGACGAAGCGCGTGAGCGATGCATACGGGATCGATGCCGCGTCGGTGGAGCCCGACGCGGCCATTGCGGCGCCCGGGGCCGGGACAGGATGGGGCGGCGAGGCGGCCATCTCGTCCCATGGACCCGACATGAGGGTGGGAACGGACGATCCCGCGCCTTCGCAGGTTCAGGCTGTCGCCGCGGCCGCAGGCTTGCAGAAGAACGGGGTCGACGCCACGCCCGTGCATGCGGCCGGGGCTGCGGCCGCAAGGCTTCGGGCGATCCCGTTCGACCGGACCCGCTACGAGACGGTCCGCGATGCGGGGCGGCTGAAAGCCTGGGTCGCGGAGGCCCGGGACGCGGGGGTCGTTGCCTTCGACACCGAAACCACCTCGCTCGATGCCATGCAGGCCGAATTGGTGGGGTTTTCACTCGCGAGCGCTCCAGGACGGGCCTGCTACGTACCGCTGGCGCATCGCGGCGAGGGATCGGGCGACCTCTTCGGCGGCAGCGACCTCCTGCCGGACCAGATTCCGGTGCGCGACGCCCTGGCGATCGTGAAGCCGCTGCTGGAGGATCCGGGCGTGCTCAAGGTGGCCCAGAACCTCAAGTTCGACTGGCTGATCCTGCAGCGCCACGGCATCACGGTGGCGCCGGCCGACGACACGATGCTGCTGTCCTACGTCCTGGACGCCGGACGGACCGGGCATGGAATGGACGAGCTTTCCCAGACACTTCTGGGGCACAAGCCGATCGCGTTCGGCGAGGTGGCGGGGGCGGGGAAGAGCTTTGTCGGGTTTGCCCGGGTCTCGATCGAGCGGGCGACGGAGTATGCGGCGGAGGACGCCGACGTGACGCTGCGGCTGTGGCACATGCTGAAGCCGCGACTGGCTGCCGAGGGGATGGCGACGGCCTACGAGCGGCTCGAAAGGCCGCTGGCGCCCGTGCTGGCGCGAATGGAAACGCGTGGAATATCAATCGACAGGCAGATCCTGTCGCGTCTCTCGGGCGAGTTCGCGCAGGGCATGGCGCGGCTCGAGGCGGAGATCCACGGGCTGGCCGGCGAGCCCTTCAACCTCGGTTCGCCGAAGCAGCTCGGCGACATCCTGTTCGGGAAGATGGGGCTGCCGGGCGCCAAGAAGACCGCCACGGGGGCCTGGTCGACCGGCGCCAAGATCCTGGAGGATCTCGCCGAGCAGGGACACGAACTGCCGGCCCGAATCCTCGAGTGGCGGCAGCT
>CAZJCW010000370.1:0-3524 GCA_964544365.1 uncultured Alsobacter sp. | reverse complement strand
GCCGTGCTGCGCCACAAGGAATGGACGCTGCTGCTGCGCGATCCATGGCTCGTGTCGCAGAGCCTGATGCAGGTCCTCTACCTGATCCCGCCCGCCCTCCTTCTGTGGCGGAACTATGGGTCGGATGTGGGATCGCTCGTGGTGCTCGCCCCGGTCGTTGTCATGGCCGCCGGCCAGCTTGCGGGTGGACTTGCCTGGCTCGCCATTTCGGGAGAGGACGCGCCGGATCTTGTCGACACAGCGCCTGTGCCGCCCGCCGCTGTCCTTCGTGCGAAGGTCGAGGCCGTGATGATTGCCGTTCTGGTGCCGACGATGCCGCTGGCTCTCGCGATCGCGCCGACGTCCCTCCGGATCGCGCTCGTCACGCTCGCCGGCACCACGCTCGCCTCGGGTTCGGCGACGCTGATACAGATTTTCTTCCGCCGCCAGGCGAAGCGGTCGCACTTCCGCAGGCGGCAGACATCCTCGCGCATCGCGACCTTCGCGGAAGCCTTCGTATCCCTGTCATGGGCTGCAATGGCGGGATTGGCCGCCGCTGGATCCTGGCTGGCGTTGGGTCCGGCCCTGTTCGCGATCGGCCTGCTTATCGGGGTGCGTGCTGTCGCCGGGCGTCACCCTTAGAAGCCATCGATCCGTCATGCCGTTGAGCGGCCCTGTCTTCTGTGCGGCAACGGTGGCCTATCTGTGGGCCCTCAACTGACGATACTACGAATCGAACTGCTGCCGGTTCTGACGACACCGGTTAAGCTAGGCTCACCTTACAACTAGCGAAAGATACGATGGCGCCAGATGGCGAGGACGACATTGGCGATCGCGATGGCCAACAGGATCCACATGGTCGCCGTCGTGCCCTCGGATACGCCTTCGAGCCTCGCAGGGTCGAGACGACCGGCAATGGCCTCGGCGCTAAGCCTGGCCTCGTCCTGGATCGGGGCGAGAGCATGCAGGCCGCCGGCGAAGATGAGGATGCCCGACGCGGCCTTGATCCACACCCAGGTCGCTTTCTGGAAAGCCGGCGTCACGGCGAGAGCCAGGAGGCCCGGAACCAGCGTCAGGAAGAAAGACGGAAAGAACACCCAGTTCGCGATCATGCCCATCGCGCTTCGGATGAGCGCATAACTCGTGAGGGAACTCGGCGGAGGCGCGATGTTCTCGAGCACGAGCAGACATGCGAGCGAGCCCATGAAGCCGACCGCCCCCATCGTATGAAGAAATTTGAGCAGCCGCTGCAAGTCGCCCCAAAGACAGGTCGTTCAGAAGATGTTTTTCCGTCGATGATCGAGGGATAACACAGCAGGTCCCGCCCGGCCACGGGTAGGACAGTAGACGATCCTGAAGGCAGGCCCGATCGAGGCATCGTTCGCAGGACAGACGCGCCACGACGGTCAGCGACCACGACATATCGGCGGGGCGGGGTCCACGGGACAACGCTGGAGCGCATTTCGATCAAATTGCGGCATGCACTGAACGACTCCCTGATCACTGGACAGCGTCCATGCTCGTTCAGGCTGCTCCGCTGGTCTGATGACCGTGGTCCGCTCCAACGCCCACCTCCCATAGTCTGGTCGTGACCCGGCCAACCGAGGAGAAGGGCTACTTCCAGCGTCGTGCGCGCTCCCTCATCGGCGTGGACCGCCCCTGCATGACGACATGTTGCAGATTTGCGCCATTTCGTTGCGCACGGATCTTGAGATCGCGGACCTTCATCTTTGTTTGGCTTGTGGAGGGGAGAAGGAGCGTCCACGCTGCCAGACGATGGCGGACATCTCCACACCAAAGGATCGCAGACACGGCACATCCCTCCGCGCGCGCTGGGGTGCATTGCGCAACATCGGCCCCTTCCTCGCGATGGTCTGGAGAGCAAGCGCATCCCTCACGCTTGCGACGATCGTGCTGCGGGTCGGGAGGGCGGTCCTTCCTGTCCTGGCCTTGTGGATCGGAAAACTGATCATCGACGAGGTCGTGTTGCTCTCATCCTCGACGAACCGTCATGACACCCTCGGTGGTTGGTGGGCGAACGGTGAGATCGACCGCCTTCTTCTGCTCGTCGGTTTTGAATTTGCCCTCGCGATCCTCTCCGACATCCTGTCGCGCCTCGTCGGCCTTGTGGATGCACTGCTGTCGGAAAAGCTGACGATGGCGTCATCGCTGCGATTGATGAACCATGCGGCAAGCCTCGATCTCAAGGATTTCGAGGATGCAGCCTTCCAGGACAAGCTCGAGCGCGCACGACGCCAGTCCAGCGGTCGGATGACCCTGATGGGCCAGCTCTTCGGTCAGATCCAGGACATCGTCACCGTTGCCTCGTTCGCAGGTGGATTGCTGATCTATGAACCCTGGCTGATTGTCCTTCTCCTGCTGGCTCTGGTGCCAGCTTTCCTCGGCGAAGCACACTTCAACGCACAGAGCTACACCCTCGATTTCTGGCGGACGCCTGAGCGACGTGAACTCGACTATGTGCGTCAGACGGCAGCGAGTGTCGAGACGGCCAAGGAGGTCAAGATCTTCGGCCTCAGTGCCTTCCTGACCGAACGCTACAAGCAGCTCTCATTGCAGTTCTATGCGGCCAACAGGCGCATCGCGCGCAGGCGTGCGCTGTGGGGCGCACTCTTCACGGGCATTGGGACGATCGGCTACTACATGGCCTTCGTCTGGATCATCGGGCAGACCCTGACCGGGACACTGTCCATCGGTGACCTTGCCTTCCTTGCTGGATCATTCCAGAGGGTCAGCAAACTACTCGAAGGCCTGCTCGCGAGCTTCTCCTCGACGGCAGCGCAGGCACTCTATCTGGATGATCTTTTCGACTTTTTCCGTGTGCAGGCAGGGATCCAGTCGCCTGCCGATCCCTTGCCGATGCCCAACCCTATCCGCGAGGGCATCGTGTTCGAGGATGTCGGATTTCGATACCCGGACGCCGACCGTTGGGCGGTGCGCAACCTCAGCTTCACCCTCAGATGCGGCGAGACGCTGGCTCTCGTGGGAGAAAACGGCGCTGGCAAGACCACGCTCGTGAAACTCCTCGCGCGTCTCTACGATCCCGACGAGGGCCGCATTCTCCTCGACGGTCGGGACCTGCGTGACTACGACGTCGCGGCCTTGCGGGCTGCCATGGGCGTGATCTTCCAGGACTTCGTGCGTTACCATCTGACCGCGGCGGACAACATTGCCGTTGGACGGATCGAGGCGCGCGACGATCGCGACCGGATAGAACGGGCTGCACGGCAAAGCTCGGCCGACCGCGTGATTGCCGGTCTTGCCCATGGCTATGACCAGATGATCGGCAAGCGCTTTCGCAAGGGCGTCGAACTGTCAGGCGGAGAATGGCAGAAGATCGCGATCGCGCGCGCGTACATGCGCGACGCTCAGGTCTTGATCCTCGACGAGCCGACTGCGGCCCTGGACGCAAGGTCCGAGTTCGACGTTTTCCAGCGCTTCAAGGACTTGAGCGAAGGAAAGATGGCCGTGCTCATCTCCCATCGTTTCTCATCCGTGAGGATGGCAGACAGGATCCTCGTCCTTTC
>CAZJCW010000369.1:0-3528 GCA_964544365.1 uncultured Alsobacter sp. | reverse complement strand
CGAAGGGGACGATGATCGAGGAGTGGCACATCGACAAGATCAACGCCGCCGGCATCCAGGAGGTGAAGATCCGGTCGGTTCTCACCTGCGAGACGACCAATGGCGTGTGCGGCACGTGCTACGGGCGTGACCTCGCTCGCGGCACCCCGGTCAACATGGGCGAGGCCGTCGGCGTGATCGCGGCGCAGTCCATCGGTGAGCCGGGCACCCAGCTGACGATGCGTACCTTCCATATCGGTGGTGCGGCGCAGATCGCGGACCAGTCTTTCATCGAGTCCAACTTCGAGGGCACGGTGCGGATGCGTAACCGCAGCGTGGCGCGCAACTCGGATGGAGACCTCATCGCCACGAGCCGCAACATTGCCGTGGTCATCGTGGGGGCAGACGGCGCCGAGCGTGCCGTTCACCGCATCCAGTACGGTGCCCGCCTCAAGGTGGACGAGGGCGACCAGGTCAAGCGCGGCCAGCGCATCGCCGAGTGGGATCCCTATTCCCGCCCGATCGTGACCGAGATCGACGGCGTCGTAGGCTACGAGGACCTCGTCGAAGGCGCCTCGGTCACCGAGACGGCCGACGAGTCGACGGGCATCACCAAGCGCGTCGTCACCGACTGGCGCACGAACACCCGCTCGGCGGACCTGCGTCCGGCGATCGTGGTCATGGACAACAAGGGGAAGATCGCGAAGCTGGCGCGCGGCGGCGACGCCCGCTACCTGCTGCCGGTCGACGCGATCATCGCTGCCGAACCCGGTTCGAAGGTGAAGGCTGGCGACGTGGTGGCCCGTATTTCCATGGAGAGCGCGAAGACCCGCGACATCACGGGCGGCCTGCCGCGCGTGGCGGAGCTGTTCGAGGCGCGGCGTCCGAAGGAGGCGGCGATCATCGCGGAGAAGGCTGGCACGATCCAGTTCGGCCGCGACTACAAGAACAAGCGCCGCATCACGCTGACGCCGGCCGATGGCTCGGAGGCGGTCGAGTATCTCGTTCCGAAGGGCAAGCATATCTACCTTCAGGACGGGGACATCGTCGAAAAGGGCGACTACATCGTCGACGGCAACCCGGCGCCGCATGACATCCTGGCGATCAAGGGCGTGGAGGAGCTCGCTGCTTACCTCGTCAACGAGATCCAGGAGGTCTACCGGCTCCAGGGCGTGAACATCAACGACAAGCACATCGAGGTGATCGTTCGCCAGATGCTGCAGAAGGTCGAGATCGACGACGCGGGCGAATCCGACTTCCTTGCGAACGAGCAGGTCGATCGCGTGGAGATGGACGAAGCGAACGTGAAGCTCGTGGCGGAAGGCAAGAGGCCCGCCACCGGTCATCCCGTTCTCCTCGGCATCACCAAGGCGAGCCTCCAGACGCGGTCGTTCATCTCTGCGGCGTCGTTCCAGGAGACCACCCGCGTTCTCACCGAGGCGGCGGTCAACGGCAAGTCGGACGACCTCGCCGGCCTGAAGGAGAACGTCATCGTCGGCCGTCTCATCCCGGCCGGCACCGGCGCCATGGTGGATCGCCTGCGCGAGATCGCCACGCGGCGAGACGAGCTCATCGTGGCTCAGAAGACCGCGGAAACGCAGATGCCCGCCAATGCGCCGGCTATCGAGGGCCCGCAGGCAGCGGAGTAGTCTCCGTCATCAGCAAGGCTGAGAGGGGCCGGCTTGCCGGCCCCTTTTTCGTTTCCGGGAACCTGCTCCGCTTCCCCCGTGAGCGGAGGTGCCTCCTGCGGGCGTGAGGGACGGCACAGCACGCGGGGAGGGGCATCCCGCAGGCGGGAGCGTGACCGCCTTGCTGGGCCACGCCAGGCCCGGCAAGGCCCCATGCGGATGTTGCTCCGTCTTGATGCATGGCTGGGTCTCCATGCGGTGCGTCTCGCTCCCTTGGACGCTCGACGGCATCACCCGTAGCGCGCGACCGATTCTCGCGTTGGCTTCGCGAACGGGCTCGTTCGGGGACGATAGAGCGACCGGATGCGGCGATGGATCGGCGCAAAAGGGACTGCAGAACGCTCCAACGGCAAGGACGTTGTGCCAAAACGAGTCGCCAGTGCAGCTTGGGGGTTGACGGGGGGCGACTCGGCGAGTAGAACCCGCGGACTTTCCGGCAGACAGTCGGTCCATAACGATCCAGCGCGCCTCGCGCAGGACCTTCGGGACCGAGACGCTGCCCGACCGTCACCGACTGCAAAGTCGCACGATTGGTTCACGACCTCGGCTCCGGCTGCGGTCCTCTGATTCAACACGCGCCCCCGGCGGTTTCGCCGAAGGCGCGGATTCGTTTTGCGCGAGTGCTTTTCGAAGCGGCTCGCACAGGGCGGAGACATTAACCGAGCGAAAGCTCAAGGCTTAGCCTGGACTGGAACGAGCAAACGATGCCGACAATCAGCCAGCTCATCCGCAAGCCGCGGACCGCCCAGCGGACCCGGAACAAGGTTCCGGCGCTCGAGGCTTCTCCGCAGAAGCGCGGTGTGTGCACGCGCGTCTACACGACGACGCCGAAGAAGCCGAACTCCGCGCTCCGCAAGGTCGCCAAGGTTCGCCTGACGAACGGGTTCGAAGTCATCGGCTATATTCCGGGCGAAGGCCACAACCTGCAGGAACACTCCGTCGTCGCCATCCGTGGCGGCCGCGTGAAGGACCTGCCGGGCGTTCGCTACCACATCATCCGCGGCGTCCTCGATACCCAGGGCGTCAAGAACCGCAAGCAGCGCCGGTCGAAGTACGGCGCGAAGCGGCCGAAGTAAGCGAGGGGAGCGAGCCATGTCGCGTCGTCACCGCGCCGAGAAGCGCGAGATCATTCCGGATCCCAAGTTCGGCGATCTCGTCGTCACCAAATTCATGAATTCGATCATGTACGACGGCAAGAAGTCCGTCGCCGAGCAGATCGTGTACGGCGCGCTCGACATCGTCGAGACGAAGCTGAAGTCCGATCCGCTGCAGGTCTTCAAGCAGGCGCTGGACAACGTGGCGCCGTCGATCGAAGTCCGCTCCCGCCGCGTCGGCGGCGCGACCTACCAGGTTCCGGTCGAGGTTCGCATGGAGCGCCGTCAGGCTCTCGCGATCCGCTGGCTCATCCAGGCCGCCCGGTCCCGCAACGATAAAACGATGGTGGATCGGCTCTCTTCCGAGCTGATCGACGCCTCGAACAACAGGGGAAATGCCGTCAAGAAGCGCGAAGACACTCACCGGATGGCGGAAGCCAACCGGGCCTTCTCGCACTATCGCTGGTAACCAGCGTCTCTTCCGGCACTCACCAGGACCGCTCCCATGCCCCGCATCCACCAAATCGTGGACTATCGCAACTTCGGCATCATGGCCCACATCGATGCCGGGAAGACGACCACGACCGAGCGTATCCTCTACTATTCCGGCAAGTCCCATAAGATCGGCGAAGTGCACGAAGGTGCCGCGACGATGGACTGGATGGAGCAGGAGCAGGAGCGCGGCATCACGATCACGTCGGCTGCCACGACCACGTTCTGGAACGGCAAGCGCCTGAACATCATCGACACGCCCGGCCACGTCGACT